>NZ_JBHYRN010000031.1:0-73282 GCF_042749305.1 Nocardia sp. NPDC058705
GTTGCTGGAGGCTTCGCCTCGGACGCAACGGCGGCTAACTCGCGGCCGGGCCGCTACCGCCGCTGCGCGGCGGGCCCTCCCTATGGGTCGGGTGTGGGGGTTGGGAGTGCGGTTGTGGCGGGTGTCTTCGATTGCTGGTCGTGTAGTGGGGTCAGCAGCCTTCCCGCACAGTAAGATTCGACGGGTGGCGATTCCGAATCAGCCGATCGGTGAGACGGTCGAGCATCCGCAGGCCAACCTGATCCTTGTGCTCGGGCTGCTCAGTCCGTTCTGCTGCGGGATTTTCGGGCCTGTCGCGTGGGTGCTCGGTAAGCGGGCACTCAACGAGATCGACGCGTCCTACGGTGGGCTCAGTGGCCGCTCGCAGGTGATGATCGGCTATATCGCCGGTATCTTCGGCACCATCTGCATGCTGTTGTTGGCGCTGCTGTACCTGGCCGGTTCCTGTAACGGGAACTTCTAGTCCAGGCTCGGGCGGTCCCAGGCAGGCCATTCCCCGCTGACGCTGCCGGTCCAGTTCGGTGGGCGACGCTCCTTGAACGCCACCATCGCCTCGCCACCGTCGACGCTCTTGGCCACGTGGGCATTGAGCTCGGATTCGAGCTGCCCGACCACCGTGGGCGTCATGCCGAGGCTCTCCCAGATCAGCCGTTTGGTCAGCGCGACCGGCAGGGGAGCCGTCCCGGTGGCGATGTCGTGGGCCACTGCCATCGCCGTCATCAGTACCTCTTCGGCGGGCAGTGCGGCATTGGCGAGCCCGAGCGACTTGGCCTCGTCACCGTCGAAGGTGCGCCCGGTGAGCATGATGTCGGCGGCGTTGGCCAGCCCGGCCAGGCGCGGCACCGTCCAGTGCGCGAAGCCGTCGGCGAGCACCCCGCGTCGCACCTGATTCAGCCCGTACACCGCGTCGCGCGCGAAATACCGCAGGTCACACTGCAGAGCTAGCGCTAGTCCGATGCCGACCGCGTGCCCGTTCACCGCGGCGATCACCGGCTTGCGTACCTGCCAGGGCGGTGGGTCGAGGGTGGCGCTCACGTCGCCGCCGCGCGCGGCCAGGTCCGCACCCGCGCAGAAGGCCGGTGGCGTGCCGGTGATCACGACGGCGCGGATCGCGTCCTCGGTATCGCAGCGGCGTAGCGCCGCGCTCAGCTCGGCCGCCATCGTGGGGGTGACGGCGTTCTGCTTGGCTGGTCGGTTGAGCGTCAGCAGGGCGACGCCACTTTCGACATCGACGAGCAATTCCGAACTCATGGGATCGAATCGTACTAGCGACCGGCCAGCAAGTGTCTGCCGATCGCATACTTGTGCACTTCCGTCGGACCGTCGTAGAGCCGGAACGCGCGCATATCCCGGAACAACATCTCCACGACGGTCTCGTCGCTGATGCCGATGCCGCCGAGCACCTGCACGCATCGATCGGTCACCTTGAACAGTTCCTCGGACACATACGACTTAGCCATCGACGATTCGTGTCTGGCCTGCTGCCCCTGATCCATCAGCCAGCAGGTGTGCCAGATGGTCAGCCTGCACTGGTGCAGCGCCACCTCGTTGTCGGCGAGCATGAACGACACACCTTCGTGTTCGCCGATCGGCTTGCCGAAGGCGGTGCGGGTGCGCGCGTAGTCCAGGGCGATGGATTGTGCGCGGGCGGCCGCGCCGAGCCAGCGCATGCAGTGGGTGAGCCGGGCGGGTGCGAGCCGTAATTGGGCGTAGCGCAAGGCTTGTCCGGTGCGACCGAGCACAGCCGTCGGCGGGAGCGTGAGGTTGTCGAACCGCACCACGGCGTGGCCGCCGACGTAATTGCGGTCCATCGTGTTCATGATCCGCTCGATCACGATGCCCGGCGCGTCGCCTTCGGTGATGAACAGCGTCGGGCCGGCGGGCAGGTGCGGGTTCTCGGCGAGCAGGGCCATGATGATCCAGGTCTTGGCGCCGTCGGCTCCGGTGATCAACCACTTGAGCCCGTTGATCACGAAGTTCTCGCCGTCGAACACCGCTTCGGTACTGAGCTGTCCGGGATCCGAGCCGGCCCCGCCGGGTTCGGTCATCGCGAAAACGGAGCGCTGTTCGCCTCGGATCACCGGCATCAGATACTGGTCGACCTGCTCGGGATCGGCGATCTTGTCGAGCAGAAACATGTTTCCCTCGTCGGGCGCGGCGCAGTTCATCGCGACCGGTCCGAGCGTCGACCACCCCGCCGCCTCGTACACCAGTGCCTGCTCGACATGGCTGAGTCCGAGCCCGCCGTATTCCACCGGCGCCTGCACGGTCAGCAGCTTCTCGGCGCGGGCCAGCTCGACGAGTTCGGCCCGCAGCTCGTCGGTCGGGCCGTGCGCGGTGAGCCTGGGGTCGCGCTCGAACGGCACGATCTGCTCGACGACGAAGGCGCGAACACGATCCCGCAGCGCGGCCAGGTCATCCGGAACGGTGAAGTCGATCATGAACCGATTGTGCGCGCCACCTACCGTGCGCCGTGGCGAATTCAGCGCGCGTGGGCCAGCTGCCGATTGCGATGGCCGACGACCCGGCACACCAGATAGATCGTGAACGAGATCGCCGTGACGAAGGTCGACACCGGAACGCCGGGAGCGAGCGAGAGCAGCAGCCCTCCAACTGCGGCAACTTCAGCGAAGATCACCGACAACACCGTCGCCCGCATCGGACTCGACGTCACCTGCGCGGCCGCCGCGGCAGGCGTGATCAGCAACGCGAGCACCAGCAATGCTCCGACGATCTGCACCCCGAACGCGGCCGTGATGCCGAGCAGCACCGCGAACACCACCGACAACGCCCGCACCGGCACCCCGCGTGCGATGGCGACCTCGGGATCGGCACTGGCGAACAGCAACGGCCGATACACCACGGCCAGCACGGCCAGCACGGCCGCGGTACAGGTGACCAGCAGCGCGAGCCCGTCATAACCGACGCCCGCGACCTGTCCGGTGAGCAGCGAGAACTTCGACCCGGCCCGCTCCGGCGCCAGCCACAGGAACAGCACCGACAACCCGAGCCCGAACGAGAGCACCACCGCGATCACCGAATCACGTTCGCGCGCACGAGAACCCAGCCACCCGAACAAAACGGCAGCCACAACGGAACCAGCGATCGCCCCGAATCCGACCCCGACGCCCACGAGCAGGGCCGCCGACGCACCGGTCAGCGACAGCTCGCTGGTCCCGTGCACCGCGAACGACATCTGCCTGGCGACGATCAACGGCCCGATCAACCCGGCCAGCAACCCCAGCAACGCACTCGCCAACAGCGCCTGCTGCACGAAGTCATAACTGAGCAGGTTCGCGGTTGTCCCGAAGTCGAACATCTGCTGAAAGACCTTGGTGAGCTTGTCCATCAGGCGGTACCGCCCAGCGCATCCATATCGTCACCGGTACCGACGACCACCAGGCGTCCACGCACCCGCAACACCTCGACCTCGGTGCCGTACAGCTCCGACA
Source organism: Nocardia sp. NPDC058705 (assembly GCF_042749305.1). NCBI lineage: Bacteria > Bacillati > Actinomycetota > Actinomycetes > Mycobacteriales > Nocardiaceae > Nocardia > Nocardia sp. NPDC058705. Next base: position 3,453 of record NZ_JBHYRN010000031.1, read on the forward strand.
GCGTTTCCGAGGTCATCACCTCATCGGGCGTCCCGATCCGGAACCCACCGTCGACCAGATACAGCACCCGATCCACCATCGGCAGGATCGGATTGATCTCGTGCGTCACGAACAGCACCGCCGTGTCGTGTTCGCGGCGCCGCTTGTCGACCAGTTCGGCGACCAGCCGCTGATTCGCCATGTCCAGGCTCAGCAGCGGTTCGTCACACAGCAGCACCGACGGATCGCCGACCAGCGCCTGCGCGACCCGCAACCGTTGCTGCTCACCACCGGACAGTGTCTCCAGGGGCGCGTGCGCGAAAGAACCAGCACCCACCGCGGCAATCGCGGCATCGACCTTCGCGGCCCGGCTCTGCCGCCCACGCCATCCGAGCCCCCACCGATGCCCGTCCACCCCGAGCCCGACCAGGTCGACCCCGCGCAACTGCACCCCGGCGTCGATCGTCTTCTGCTGCGGGATGTACCCGATGCCCGGGTTGCCGACCCCGGCGCGCCGCCCCGCGATCTCGGCGCTGCCCGAGCTCAAGCCGAGGGTGCCGAGCAGCACGCGCAGCAGCGAGGTCTTGCCGGAGCCGTTGGGGCCGAGGACGGCGATGAACTCACCCGGCCGCACGTCGAGGTCGAGGTCGTGCCAGAGGGTGCGGTCACCGAAGGCCATCGTCGCCGCGCGCAGGCGGATCGCGGCGGTGTCGGTTACCGACGCGGCGGACAGGGTGGTTGCCTCGGTCATGGAAGTCCTCAGCGCAGGGCCGCGGCGAGCGCCTTGGCGTTGGCGGTCTGCCACTGGATGTAATCCATTCCGGCAGGCAGGGTTTCGGTGACCTCGACGATGGCGATACCCGCGGTCTGCGCGGTGGCCCGCAGGTCCTGGGTGATCTTGTCCTCGGTCTGGGTGTTGTAGATCAGCGCCTTGACCTGCTTGCCGGTGATCAGGTCGCGAGTGGCGGCGACGGCGGCCGGGGACGGGTCGGTCTCCTGCTCGATCGCTTCCTGGAACTCGTGCGGGGTCTTGTCCTGCGCGGTCGCGGCGACGAGCAGGTAGTGCGCGAGCGGCTCGGACTGGGCGACCGGCGCGTTCGGCGTCTGGGTGGCGATGGTGCCGGTGATGGTGCTGACGCCGATCAGCTGGTTCTTGAAGGCGACCGCACGCTCGGTGTAGGCGCCTGCGTGCGCGGCGTCGACCTCGCCGAGCTGGGCCGCGATCTGGTCGGCGACGGCGGCGACGGTGGTCACGTCGTACCAGACGTGCTCGTTCTCGTCGCTCTTGTCCGCACGCTGCTCGAACGCCTCGACGGTCCGCTTGTCCTTGCCCGAGATGGCCTTCTCGATGAACTCGTCGTAGTGCCCACCGTTGAACACCACGAGGTCAGCGTCGCTGATCTTGGCGGTGTCGGTGGCCGAGGTCTCGAACGAGTGCGGGTCGGCGGCGGGATCACTGATGATCGAGCTCACCTGCGCGTCCGGCCCGGCGACGGCGGTCGCGATGGATCCCCACACATTGGTGGAGGCGACGATCTGGGGAGTATCGGAATCGGTGGAGCTGGTGCCGCAGGCGCTGAGGACAGCCACGGCCGCCACTCCCGCCGTGAGACCGGCAAACAAGCGGGCGAATCGAGGGTTCACGCGGCACTCCTGGCAAGCAAACTGTAGATCGTAATGGAAATCGTTACCGTTTTAGATTAGCAGCTACGAATACCCAGGACGAACCGCATCGAAAAGCCGGGCTCGAAATTCGAACCCGGCTTTGTCGAGCGTTGTCACACCAAGGCGTTGACCGGCTGGCTCAGTAGTTGGGCGCAGCGCAGCAAACCGAGGTGGCTGTAAGCCTGGGGGTGGTTGCCGAGAGAACGCTCGGCGACCGGGTCGTATTCCTCGCTGAGTAGGCCGGTGGGGCCTGCTGCCGCGACGAGCTGCGCGAAGAGCGCCTCGGCATCGGAGCGCCTGCCGATCAGCAGGTACGCCTCGACCAGCCAGGCGGCGCACAGGTGGAAGCCACCTTCGCCGCCGGGCAGACCGTCGTCGTGGTGGTAGCGGTACACCGTCGCGCCACTGCGCAGTTCGGCCTCGGTGGCCACGACGGTCGCGGCGAAGCGCGGGTCGGCGGGGTCGATGAGGCCGCTCAGGCCGATGTGCAGGGTGGCCGCGTCCAGGTCGGTGCCGTCGTAGGCGGCGGTGTAGGACTGGACCTCGTCGTTCCAGCCCTTGGCCTTCACCTCGTCGGCGATCGTGGCGCGCAGGGTCGCCCATTCGGGATCGGCCGAGCGATCGAAGCGGTCGGCCAGGGTCAGCGCGCGGTCGATGGTGAGCCAGCCCATCACCTTCGAGTACACGTGGTGGCGCGGATTGCCGCGGATCTCCCAGATGCCGTGGTCGGGCTCGGTCCAGCGTCGCTGCACCGCCGACACCATCGCGTGCACGAGTGCCCAGTCGGCATCCGGCAGCGCCTTGGCGGGTTCGGTGATGCCCTGACGCTCACGCTCGTGCGCCATCGAGGTGATCAGGTCGACGATCGGCCCGAACACATCGAGCTGCACCTGCATATTGGCCGCATTGCCCACGCGCACCGGCCGCGACCCGGCGTAACCGGGCAGCAGGTCGATCACGGCTTCGGGCGGCAGGGTCTCGCCGTAGATCGTGTACAGCGGGTGCAGGCGCTCCGGGCCGGGCAGGGTGTCGAGGACCTTGTGCACCCAGCCGAGGAATTCCTCGGCCTCGGTGAGCGAGCCGAGGTTGACCAGCGCCTGCGCGGTGAGCGAGGCGTCGCGCAGCCAGCAGTAGCGGTAGTCCCAGTTGCGCACGCCGCCGATGTCCTCGGGCAGCGAGGTGGTCGCCGCGGCCAGGATCGAGCCCGACGGGCGATGCACCAGTCCGCGCAGGGTCAGCGCCGAACGCTTCATCAGATCCGGCTTGAGCGGAGGCAGCTGCAATCCGGCCGCCCACTGCGCCCAGTACTGTTCGGCGAGCTGACGACGCTGCGGCTCCGGTGTCATCGACGGCGCGAGATCAGCCGTCCCACACCGCAATTCGAGCACCACCGGCCCGACCGCTGGGTCGACCACCGCGCGCGCCTGCTGATTGGTGCCGTCGGACAGGATCTCCCACTCCACACCGGGGGAGCGCAGCACCATCGGATCGTTGGTGCCGCTGACGATCAGTCCGTTGCGCACGGCTTCCATGCGCACCGGCACCTGCCCGAATTCCGGCTGCGGCGCGAAGGTGACCACGGCCTTCGCGGTGCCGGTGATCACCCGGGTCAGGTCCGTGCGGTTGGGCTCCACGTCGTGAGGCAGGTAGTCGGCCACTTGCAAACTGGCCCACCGGGTTTCGACCGTCATGGTGCCGTCCACATACCGCTGCGACAGCGGCAGGCTCGGCCGCTCCGGCGCCACCGTGAAGTGCCCGGCCGCCGCGCCGCCCAGCAGATGCGCGAACACCGCCGCCGAATCCGGCTCGGGATGGCAGAACCAGGTGACCGTCGCGTCGGGGGTGAGCAGCGCGACCGAGCGCGGGCTGGCCAGCATGCTCAACCGTTCGATCCGCGGCGCACTCGCTCCGGCCAGCCAGGTGCGCCGCTCCTCGACCAGGAACGCCAGCGCGCGCGCCACGTCCTCGGTGGAGTCCACGTGCAGCTTGGCGATGCTCTCGCCCTCGCCGACCTTGATGCCCACGTCGGGCCCGGACAGCACCCGGAACGCCTTCTCGTCGGTCACGTCGTCGCCGAAGAACACTGCGGCGGAAGCGCTTTCCTGGTGGCGGATGGTGTCGAGTGCGGTGCCCTTGTCGGTGGGGATCACCGCGAGCTCGATCACCGCCTTGCCCTCGGTCACCTGCACGCCGACCCAGCACGCCGGGCCCTGACGCACGGAAGTCAGTGCGCGCCTGCCGATTTCGGGGGTGGCGTTACGCACGTGCAGTGCGGCGCTGGCCGGCTTCATCTCGACCGTCACGCCCGGGTTCTCGGCGGCGATCTTCGAGAACGCGGAATTGATCTCTGTCAGTAGCTGTTTGGCGTCGTTGTCGATCGCGTGCACGAAGCCGACGTCGAATTCCGAACCGTGACTACCGATCAGCTGTACCTCGACCGGCAGGCGCGAGAGCGCGGCCAGATCGCGTAGTGCCCGACCGGAGATCACCGCCGCCGTAGTGTTCGCCAACCCCGCGAGTGCGCGTAGCGCGCTCACCGATTCCCGCTGGGGAAAGGCTTTCGCCGGGTCGGACACGATCGGGGCGATAGTCCCGTCGTAGTCCGAGGCAACCAGTAGCCGCGGCACGCGCGCAACCGACGCCAGTGCACGGCGGACATCCAAGGGCAGTTCCTGTGCGCTCACGCATCCAACCTAGTGATGGGAGGAGTTGATCAGGGGGCGCGAAAAACAATACTGCGTCAATTTTGCCGCGCGAGCGGCGCGGCGGGTTGTGCGGACGACCCCCGGTCGTTTGCTCGCGACTTTACGGCAAATTCCGGACCTGTGGTCGGCCACGACGCGCGGGATTGATCTAGGTCGCCGCCGGTCGGCGAGGCGCGCGCGGCCGGTAGATGCACTGTTTCGCATATGCGACGTCGGCTATGCATCTTCCCACTGGAAGGCGCACAGCCGACGCGTGTCAACTGCTATGGGTGTTTTGTGATGATGTAGCCGCGAGAAATGTCGTGTTGCTGGGTTATCCGCGATCGCCCAGCAACAGGTCGACGGTCAGCTCGAGTCGTTCCGTGACATCGGTCGCAGAGGCCCTGCGAGTGAGCCAGGCGACCAAGTTCGACAGCCACACATCGGAGATCACGCGGGCGATGGCGAGCTGACGATCATCGGGTTCGCCGTCGCTCATCGCGCGGGCGAAAACCCGGTCCATCACCTTGCCGACCCGATCCACTTCCGCGGCGGCCGAGGCGTCGGCGAACATGAACGCGCGCGTCATGGCCTCGGTGAGCAGCGGGTCGCGCTGCATCATCCGGGTGATCTGAGTGAGCAGGCCGTGCATGCGCTCGGACGGGCCGTCGCCGGGCAGCGGCTTGCGTTTGCCCTCGAACATCTCGAATTCCCTGGCCAGCGCCGAAACCAGCAGGTGCACCTTGGACGGGAAGTAGCGGTACAGGGTGCCGACGGCCACATCGGCGCGCTCGGCGACCGCCCGCATCTGCACGGCGTCGTAGCCGCCCTTGGAGGCCAGCGCGAGGGTGGCGTCGAGGATGCGCTTGCGCCGGTCGCGCTGCGCGCTGGAGCTGAGCTCTTCCTCGGACAGCGTGGTCACGGTGGGCGTTGGTGCGGGACTGTCCATCGTGGAAACCCTTTCGCATCAGTGGAATCTCATCGGCTGAGCCGCGCGGGGAGCGTCGAGCGAGTGTAGCGCTCTTGACTTATGCCCGGCCAAGATATTAGAACATGTTCTAGGAGTGGGAACCACGCCGGAAGGGCGGATCTTCTTGTGACCATCGCCACCACTGACGAGCATAAAGCCGTCGCGGCGTCGCTGCGGAGCTGGGCGAGTACGGTCGCGCCGATTGAAACAATGCGGGCCGGCGGATCGGGCGCCTGGCGCGAGTACTGGCCCGCGCTCGGCGAGTTCGGGCTGTTCGAAGTCGCACTGTCCGAGGACAATGGCGGCCTCGGCGGCACGGTCGCCGACCTCGCCGTGATGCTGGAGCAGACCGGCGACGACCTGGTCGGCGGCCCGGTGCTGGCCACCGCGCTGGCCGGACTCATCACCGCGGGCACGCTGGCTGTGCCGTGTGCTGTCGCGGTGCCCGGCGACGAGCAGGCCGCGAAGGCGGCAGCCATCGAGACGGGCTGGAGTGTCACCGGCACTTGGGATTTCGTCTACGGCGCCGATGCCGATACGCCCGTCCTGGTACCCGCTGACACCATCGACGGCACCCGCTGGCTGCTGATTCCCGCTGCGGCAGTGACGATTACGCCGCTGCCGCACGGCGATCACACCGTTTCGCTGGCGCGGGTGAGCGCTACCGAAGTAGCTGTCCCGGCCGAGCGATGCTTCGCACCCACGGCGGATGTCACCGACCTCTTCGTCGCGCTCGCGGTAGCCGAACTGGCGGGAGTCGCCGCCTGGACCCTGCGTACCGCCGTCGAATATGCCTGTGTCCGTGAACAATTCGGCAAACCGATCGGCAGTTTCCAGGCGATCAAGCACCTGTGTGCCTGGATGCTGTGCCGCACCGAGCTGATTCGCGCAGTCGCCGCCGACGCCGCCGCCGCGATCGACGACGGCGGCGACGAACTCCCGATCGCCGCCGCCGTCGCCGCGTCGGTGGCCCTCGACGCCGCGGTCGACAACGCCAAGGATGCCATCCAGGTGCTCGGCGGCATCGGCTTCACCTGGGAACACGACGCGCACTTCTACCTGCGCCGAGCGAGCTCGCTACGCCAGCTCCTCGGCGGTTCGGCCCGCTGGCGGGCCAGGGTCGCCGAGCTGACCAGGGATGGTCGACGCCGCACCACCGGTGCCGAACGGGTGCTCGGCGCCGCCGACACCGCACTGGTCGACGAGGTCGCCGCGATCGCCGCCCTCGAACCCGCCGACCAGGCGCGAGCGCTGGTGGAAGCGGGCATGGTGATGCCGCACTGGCCGCGCCCCTACGGCCGCGCCGCCGACCCGATGACCTGCCTGCAGATCGCCGAACAACTGCGCCGCGCCGACCTGGCGACTCCCGACCTCGCCGTCGCGGGCTGGGCGGTGCCGACGCTGTTGCGATTCGGCACCGAGGAGCAGATCGAACGCTTCGTCTGGCCGACCCTGCACGGCGAGGTCATCTGGTGCCAGCTGTTCAGCGAGCCCGGCGCGGGCTCCGACCTCGCCGCCCTGCGCACCACCGCCGAGAAGGTCGACGGCGGCTGGGTGCTGCGCGGTCAGAAGGTGTGGACCTCGCTCGGTTCCACCGCCAACTGGGGCATCTGCCTGGCCCGCACCGATCCGGCCGCGGCCAAGCATCGCGGCATCAGCTACTTCCTCGTCGACATGCGCGCCACCGGGGTGCAGGTGCGTCCGCTGGTGCAGATCACCGGCGAGGAGAAGTTCAGCGAGGTCTTCCTCGATGACGTGTTCGTCCCCGACGATTGCCTGGTCGGCGCGCTGAACAACGGCTGGAAGATCGCGCGCACCACGCTGTCGGCCGAGCGGGTCGCGATGGGTGGTGGCGGTATCGGCGGCGCACTCGAAGCCCTGCTCGACCGTTTCCCGGTCGGCGGATGGGGAACAGAACTGCGTGAGGACCGTTTCGGCGCACTGATCACTTTCTCGATTGCTGGATCATTGCTGGAACAGCGAATCGCGATGGCGACGGTGGCTGGAGCTGAGGTGGGCGCCCAAGCCAGCGTCCGCAAACTGGTCGGCGTCCGGCATCGGCAGGAGCTGGCGGAATACGCGCTCGAACTTGTCGGCCGAGAAGGTTCCCTGGATAGCGATGCTCTGAAAGAATTCCTGCTTACGCGGTGTCTCTCGATTGCGGGCGGTACCGAGCAGATCCTGTTGACCGTGGCAGCCGAACGGATTCTCGGATTGCCGCGTGATGCGGACAGTTAGCTCGATGAGGGAGGACGCCGTGGATTTCACCCGCGACGAAAGCGCCGACGCCGTAGCCGAGGTAGTGGTCAGCCTGCTCGAACGTGAGCCGGCCAGGGACATGGCCCTGTGGCCGAGCCTGATCGACTCCGGTCTGCTCGCCGTGCCGGTACCGGAGCGATTCGGCGGCGACGGCATGGGTCTGCTCGAGGTGTCGGCCCTGCTCATGGAGCTGGCCACCGATGCCGTGGACGTGCCCGCGCTGCCGACCTTCGGGTTCGGCGTGCTGCCACTGGTTGGCGTGCTGTCGGATGAACTGGCTGAGCGGGTGCTCGCCGAGGTCGGCAAGGGGACGGTGATCACCGCCGCGCTCAACGAACCGGGCGCGCCGTTCACCACCGCGCCGAGGACGAAGGCCGTACGCGACGGCGACACGGTGCGGATCACCGGTCGCAAGTCCGGCGTGATCTACGCCAGCGAAGCCCGATGGATCCTGGTGCCCACCGATGCCGGTGTGGCACTGGTGGATTCGGTCGCACCGGGGCTGGAGATCATTCCGGTGGTAGGTTCGGCGGGCATCCCGGAGGCGTCGCTCGTCCTCGACGAGGTCGAGATCCCGGCCGACCAGCTGCTGCCCGACACGCTGCCCACCCTGCACCGCCACGCGCTGGCCTGCATCGGCGCGGTCGCCGACGGCTTGTTGAAAGGCGCCATTACCCTCACCGCCGAGCACGTGCGCACCAGGGAACAGTTCGGCCGCCCGCTGGCCGAATTCCAGGCCGTCGCGCAGCAGATCGCCGACCTGTACGTGGTCTCGCGCACGTTGCACGTGGCCGCGGAGTCGGCGTGTTGGGCGCTGGCACAGCCTGATTCGACACCTGAGCACCAGCACCGCATCGACGAAGACCTCGACGTACTCGCCTACTGGGCTGCCGCCGAACTTCCGCGCGCCATGCAGAAATGTCACCACCTGCACGGTGGACTGGGTGTGGATATCACCCACCCGATGCACCGCTACTACTCACAGGCCAAAGATCTCGCCCGGCTACTCGGCGGTGCGGGTCTTCGGCTCGACCTTCTGGGAGCAAGATGTTCATCGATCTGACCGCCGAACAGCGGCGGTTGCGCGAAGAATTGCGTTCCTATTTCGCCGATCTCATCTCGCCGACCGAAGCCGCCGTGATGGCGGTGGACCGCCACGGCGACACCTACCGCGAGGTGGTGCGCCGGATGGGCCGCGACGGCTGGCTCGGCGTCGGCTGGCCCAAGGAGTTCGGCGGCCAGGGTTTCGGCCCGATGGAACAGCAGATCTTCTTCAATGAGGCTGTGCGCGCGGATATTCCGCTGCCGCTGGTCACTTTGCTGACCGTGGGGCCGACCCTGCAGAAGTACGGCACCGAGACGCAGAAGAAGAAGTTCCTCCCCGGAATCCTTTCCGGCGATATCCATTTCGCCATCGGCTACTCCGAGCCGTCGGCAGGCACCGACCTCGCCGCACTGCGCACCACCGCTGTCCGCGACAGCAACGGTGACTGGATCATCAACGGGCAGAAGATCTTCACCACCGGAGCTCACGAAGCCGACTACGTCTGGCTGGCCTGCCGCACCGGCACCGTCGAGTCCCGCCACCGCGGCATCACGATTCTCATCGTCGACACCAAGGACCCGGGCTACTCCTGGACCCCGATCATCACCTGCGACGGCGCCCACCACACGAATGCCACCTACTTCGACGACGTGCGCGTACCTGCGGAAATGCTTGTCGGCGAAGAGAATCGCGGCTGGCGGCTGATCACCACCCAGCTCAACCACGAGCGCGTCAGCCTCGGGCCCTCGGGCAAGATCGAACAGCTCTACGACCGCCTGCGTGACTGGTCTGCGGAACACGGCCAGCTCGGTGAGCCGGAAGTCCGCCGCGCCCTCGGCAAAGTGCGAACGATGGTGCGGCTCAACGAATTGCTGAACTGGCAGGTCGCCGCCGCCGACACGTCCGCCTCGCAGAACGCGGTGATCGCCGACGCCTCGGCCACCAAGATCTTCTCCACCGAATCGCTGCAGGAAGCGGGCCGCGTGGTCGAGGAGATCATCGGCCGCTACGGCGACCCCGCCGAGCCCGGCACCGCCGACCTGCTCGGCTGGCTGGACCGGCGCACCAAGCAGAACCTCGTCGTCACCTTCGGCGGCGGCGTCAACGAGATCATGCGCGAACTGGTCGCCACCGCAGGCCTCGACCTGCCGCGCGTCCCCCGATGAACAAGGAGCGGCGCGTGCCGGACGCAGGAGAGATCGCGGAGGCCGCGGCGAAGATCGTCGCGGCGGGGGAGTCGGCGCCCCGGATGGGTCGTGACCCGGTGAACCAGCCGATGATCCACAACTGGGTCGAGGCGCTCGGCGACGCCAACCCGATCTACGTCGACGACGAAGCAGCAAGGGCTGCAGGCCATCCCGGCATCGTCGCCCCGCCCGCGATGGCCCAGGTGTGGACCATGCAGGGCCTACACGGCGTCCGTGCCGCCGACGACCCGATGAACCTCGCCAACGCACTGTTCGACGAGGCGGGCTACACCTCGGTCGTCGCCACCGACTGCGAACAGACCTACCACCGCTACGTGCGCCCCGGCGAACAGGTGCAGGTCACCAGCAGGCTCGCGGAAGTGAAGGGCCCCAAGCGAACCGGGCTCGGCGACGGCTGGTTCCTCACCTACGCCACCACCTGGTCGGTCGGCGACGAGGTCGTCACCGAAATGCTGTTCCGGCTCTTGAAGTTCGCGCCGGGAACCGCCGCCGTCGTGTCGGCACCCAGTTCCTCAGCGACCGAGACCGCGCCCGCCGAACGGGTCGGTCCGGTGATCTCACTCGATACCGAGTTCTTCTGGGCGGGAACAGCAGCCGGTGAGTTGCGCATTCAGCGACTACCCGACGGAACGCTGCGCCACCCCCCGATTCCCGCCCTCTGGCAGGACAAGGCAGGGACCACCGACTATGTCGTGGCGGCGGGCACCGGCACCGTGTTCAGTTTCGTCGTGCACCACGCCCCGAAGGTTCCCGGCCGCGACCTGCCCTTCGTCGTCGCACTCGTCGAACTGGACGAAGGCGTGCGCATGCTCGGCGAGCTGCGTGGCATCGACCCGGGCGAGGTCGCCATCGACCTGCCGGTCCACGTCGCCTTCGAAATGCTCACCGACGGAACAGTTCTGCCCTACTGGCAGGCCGCATCGTGACCGCTTCCGGCTATCCGCATGCTCGCCGTCACGCCCCCGTCGACCCGCGCTCCACTCGACTCCGCGTCCACCGCGCGGTGCTTGTCGGTCGATGCTCCGCCAGTACGGAAAGGACGCCCCGATGACCCCCACCGTCGAACCCGCCACCATCGCGGCGGGAACTATCCTGCCGGAGTTGGTGATTCACGCCGACCCGACCTTCGTGATCAGCACCGCCCTGGCCACCAGGGACTTCCAGGATGTGCACCACGACCGCGACAAGGCGGTCGAGCGTGGGTCGAGCGACATCTTCGTCAATATCCTCACCGACACCGGCCTCGTCCAACGCTTCGTCACCGACTGGGCGGGCCCCCGCGTACTGGTGAGATCCATTGCCCTGCGGCTCGGCGTACCCCTGTATGCCGGTGACACACTGACCCTTTCGGGCGAAGTCGTCGAGGTGTCCGGTTCGCAGGTCACCATCGCGGTGCGTGGTCGGGACAGCCTTGGCGACCACATCACCGCCACCGTCGTGATCGCCGTTCCCGATTCCGAGTCGGCGTGACGCTCGCGGCCCCGCGTACGCCTGCGGGCCCGCGGCCTTGCACACGTAGTTCGGGCCGCGTCGTCGTCCACCCCTGTCTGGAGTCGAAATGAACACCACACCAGTCGAATACGGTCTGTCAGGCCGCGCCGCCATCGTCGGCATCGGCGCCACCGACTTTTCCAAGGACTCCGGCCGCAGCGAATTGCGTTTGGCCGCAGAGGCAGTCAGCGCGGCGCTCGCCGATGCCGGACTCACGCCCGATGACGTCAACGGCCTCACCACCTTCACCATGGACACCAACACCCAGGCCGCGGTGTCCAGGGCGGTCGGCATCCCGAGCCTGAAGTTCTTCAGCCACATCGGTTATGGCGGCGGCGCGGCCTGCGCCACCGTGCAGCAGGCCGCTATGGCGGTCGCCACCGGAGTCGCCGACGTCGTGGTCGCCTACCGCGCGTTCAACGAACGCTCCGGCGCCCGCTTCGGCCAGTTCTCCCCAGCACTCGCCGCCGCCCCTACCTCCTCGGGAATCGACGCGGGCTGGGCCTACCCGCAGGGTCTCGGTACCCCCGCCGCTCAGGTCGCGATGGTCGCCCGCCGCTACATGCACGTCACCGGCGCGACCAGTGCCGACTTCGGCGCGGTGGCGGTAGCCGACCGCAAACACGCCGCCGTGAACCCCAACGCCTTCTTCTACGGCAAACCGATCACCCTGGAGCAACACCAGGATTCGCGCTGGATCGCCGAACCCCTGCACCTGCTCGACTGCTGCCAGGAATCCGACGGCGGCGTCGCCATCGTGGTCACCAGCGTCGAACGCGCCCGCGACCTCCCGCAGCGTCCCGCGATCATCGCCGCCGCCGCCCAGGGCAGCGCCGTCGACCAATACGTGATGACCAGCTACTACCGCGACGCCATGACCGGCCTGCCCGAAATGGGCCTCGTCGGCAACCAGCTGTGGGCCCAGAGCGGCCTGACCGCCGCCGACATGCAGGCCGCCATCCTCTACGACCACTTCACTCCGTTCGTCCTCATGCAACTCGAGGAACTCGGCTTCTGTGCCCGCGGCGAGGCCAAGGACTTCATCGCCGACGGCGCCATCGAACTCGGCGGCCGCCTCCCGCTCAACACCCACGGCGGCCAACTCGGCGAGGCCTATATCCACGGCATGAACGGCATCGCCGAAGCCGTGCGCCAGATCCGCGGCACCTCGGTGAATCAGGTCGATGACCTCGAACGCATCGTCGTCACCGCCGGAACCGGTGTTCCTACCTCAGGATTGGTGCTCACGGGATAGGGGTCGCGCTGTTGGTTACCTGGTCGCTTGCCCGACACGTCGGTGACGCGGCGGTGTTCCCCATCGCACCTACCCTCCGACGGAATGCCTGTCGATGGAAGGAAGCGGATGCAGCGACGAGGATTCATGAAGGCGGCTGTGGTCGGTGCCGGTTCGGTGGCACTGACCTTCACGCTCGGACGAGAAGCACTCGCGTACCCGGCGCAGACCGGTGCGAGCCCGTACGGGGGTCTGCAGGCCGCCGACGCCAACGGCCTGATGCTGCCCAAGGGCTTCACCAGCCGGGTCGTCGCGCGAACCGGTCAGCTCGTCGGCAACACCAAGCACGTGTGGCACGGTGCGCCCGACGGCGGCGCCTGCTTCGCCGACGGCACCGGCTGGATCTATGTGTCCAACGCCGAACTCGGTAAGGGTGCCGGTGGCGTGAGCGCGGTGAAGTTCGACGGCGCGGGCAACATCACCGGGTCCTACCCGATTCTGTCCGGGACCACCGACAACTGTGCCGGTGGTGCGTCGCCGTGGAACACCTGGATCTCGTGCGAAGAGCACAACAAGGGCCTGTGCTGGGAGACCGACCCGTGGGGCGTCAAGCCCGCGGTGAGTCACGAGGCGATGGGCGTGTTCAACCACGAGGCAGCGGCCTTCGACCCCGACCGCAAGGTCGTCTACCTCACCGAGGACGAGCCCGACGGCGGCTTCTACCGCTACACCCCGACCGCGTGGGGCAACCTGTCCGAGGGCAAGCTCGAGGTGCTGACCACCGACCTGACCTGGGCCGCGGTGAAGCCCAAGGGCCAGGACTGCCGCAAGCAGGTCAAGAACATGCACCTGTTCGACGGTGGCGAAGGCGCCTACTACCGCAACAACATCTGCTACTTCACCACCAAGGGCGACGACAAGGTGTGGGCCTACAACGCCGCCACCAACCAGCTCGCCACGGTCTACGACAACGACACCACCGCCAACGCGCCCCTCACCGGCGTCGACAACATCACCGGCGACCCGCACGTCGGTGACCTGTTCGTCGCCGAGGACGGCGGCGACATGGAGATCTGCGTGATCACCCCGAACGACGTCATCGCGCCGTTCGTCAAGATCGTCGGCCAGGACGACTCCGAAATCGCGGGCGTCGCCTTCAATCCCGCGGGCACCCGCATGTACTTCTCCTCCCAGAACGGCACCACCGGCACCGACGACGGCGGCATCACCTACGAGGTAACCGGCCCCTTCCGCCGCTCCCTGTAGGACGTCGAGGCCGGATCCACCCCAGCACGGTGGATCCGGCTTCGTAGGCTCATCCCCGTGACACCACTGCACCTCGTCGATGTCCACATACTCCTGATCCGTGCCGACACGATCCTGCTGAGCCTGCGCCGCAGCGGCGACGAGTTCGATCACCGCTGGCACCTGCCCTCGGGAAAGCTCGAGGTCGGCGAGTCGGTGGCGGCGGCCGCGGCGCGCGAAGCCGCGGAGGAGATCGGGGTCGACATCGACCCGGCCACCTTGCGCCTGTTCCATGTCGCTCACGTCACCGCCCCCGGTCGCGACTCCCGGCTCGGCTTGTTCTTTCGCGCCGAGGAATGGCGCGGAGAACCCTTCAATCGTGAACCCGATAAATGCTATGCACTGCAATGGTTTCCGCTGACCGAGTTACCCGCCGACCTGATCGAATACTCCGCTCTCGGATTGGCAGCGCTGGATTCCGCCGCGCCCTATTCCGAATTCGGTTGGCCCGGTTGACAGTTACGCTCGCTTGTCAGCAACTCAGCCAATGGTCTGGCGAGTTGATCGACATCGCCCGCCGCTCCGGCCCGTAGCCCCGCGAACCGATCGAAGACGAGTCCTTCCAGCAGCGCGAGTAGGTCGTGCGCGGACTCGCGGGGATCGGCAGCGCCGAGGGCTTCGAACAGTCCGGTGGCGCGGTCGAGGGAGAACAGGCTGCCTGCCAGGCGGGCGTGTAGCTCCGGGTCGGACAGGACCTCGATGATCAGGGCGTGCCGGGCGATCAGGTCGTTGCGGCGATGTGTGAGTAGATGATCGATCCAGGTCGCGATGTCGTGCGCGACCCGCACGGGATCCATCGGCTGACCGGTTGCTTCATCGCGCGCCACTTCTGTCCGGTATTCCGGGTGGGTCGTTGATTCATATTGTGCGGCAACGAAGTCCGCGCGCGACCGAGCTGTGATCCCGTCCGCGACAGCTTCGATCAAAGCCTGCCGCGTTCGGAAGTAATACGAGGTCGAACCCGATGGCAATGCCAGTTGGGCGTCCAGCGCGCGATGAGTCAGCGCGCGAATCCCCCGTGTCGCGATCAGGTCGACAGCACCCGCCACGATCTGCACCCGCCGGTCTGTGGACATCGTCACCTCTCCTGGCCGTCGACGACGCCCTCCTCTACAACTGTAGAGGACGAAGGAGGTTCGCATGAACACGGTGGTGCTCGATCCCGCGCAGCAAGCGGCCGCAAGCGCACTCGACTCCCTGCTCGACCCGGACAGCCGTCCGATCCGGCGCGGTGGCCACCCCGCGCGCGGGGGTCGCGCTGAGCGCGGGCGGGTATTCGGAATCCCGCTGCGGGGGCGCCGGGCCGAGCGCGTCAACCGGACCGGGCATCCCGCCGAACTCGGTGACCTGTCGGCCGCCCGTTGCGGCAGCTACCTGCACGGGCGCCCTGGGCGCGGCAAGACCATGGTGATGGATCGCTTCTTCGCCTCGGTCGACACACAACGCAAGCGCCGCTTCCACTTCCACTCGTTCTTCGCCGCGCTACACGCCGCCGCCCACGCGCTCGGCTCGATCGAACGCGCCATCGATGACCTCCTCGGCGACGCCGACCTGGTCTGCTTCGACGAATTCCACGTCACCGACATCGGCGACGCCATGCTCGTCGCACGCCTGCTCGAAACCCTCTTCGCCGACCACCGCACCCTCGTGGTCACCTCGAACTACCGGCCACAGGACCTCCTGCCCAACCCCCTGTTCCACGACGCCTTCCTGCCCACCATCGACTTGATCCTCGCCAACCTCGACACCGTCACCCTCGACGGCCCACTCGACTACCGCACCCGCACACCACACCGCGACACTGGCTTCCTCGCGGGACGCTACGTGCTGACACCGGGTGCCGGATCAGCGTCCCCCAACCTGGGCGCGCGCCGTCACAGCACACATCCGCCCGCAGTCGATCAGCCCTACTCGCACGACGGCGAGCCGTCCGCCGTCGAGGTGCCGCTCGGCAACGGCCGGACCCTGCGCGGCCACACCAGTGCCGACACCATCACCGTCGACTTCCACGCCATCTGCGCGACCCCAACCAGCGCCGCCGACTACCTCCATCTCACCGAGCGCTACCGCCGCTGGACCCTGCTCGACGTCCCGCCACTACGCGAAGTCCCGCCCGACTGGTCCATGCGCCTGGTGAACCTGGTCGACGTCCTCTACGACGCCGACCTCCCCTTCACCGTCCACGCCCCGGAACCCGCACCCGAACTGACCGCGAACGTCCCCGCGATCCCCGACCTCGCTCGCACCGCCAGCCGACTCGGTGAGCTGCCGTTAACTGGCGTTTCGAACGTTCGCACTGCGTAGCATGCCCTTGATGGCAGGGGGACAATAAAGGTGAGTGGTCCCAAAAGCATCGATTTCGTCTCGAGCGGACCACTCGGCATGTAACTATGTGGCTGTTTGGTGCAGTCTCTGGGGTTTGGTGGTACAGCTGTGATCGGGGTGAATCAGCCCATAACGCGGGCGATTGTCGTGATCGCACTGGTCGTCGCTTCGACGATCGCGTTGCAGGGCACACTGCCCGGCTCCGGCGAGTCCTCGTCCGGAGCTCCTTCTCCGCTGCTCATCGCCGTGATGCCGGTATTGCTGCTGGTCTCGATCGTCATCCTGGTCGCGGGCGTGATCGCCAGCCAGCATCGACTGCCGCTGGCGATGCCCGAAGCCGAACGCGACGCCATGCCGCGCATCCAGTGGCGGCGGATGGCATTGCTGGTCCCGGTCGCCGTGGCCGCGGTCGCGCTGATCTTCGCCGGTGGCGTCACCGCGCTGTTCCTGCTGCCGGGTGCGCGCCCGATGCGTGCCGCCGTCCAGACACAGACCGAGGATTCCAGCCCCGTCCCCACCACCGACACCCACGCCGCAGACCCCACGGCCGGGGCGACCGAACTCGCGGGCAACGCCCTCGTGGTCGCGGGGATCCTGGCCGTCGTGCTGATCGTGGTCGCGCTGGTCGGCTTGGTCGCGGTCGCCGTGGCCGCCCGTCGCGAACCGACACCCGCGGCGCCCGTCGAGGACGAACCCGCAGCCAGCGATGTCGATTCCCTCACCCGTGCGGCCGAGATGGGCCTGGCCGCGATGAACGCCCCCGGCCAGGACCCGCGCACCGCCATCATCGCCTGTTATGTGGCGATGGAACGCGGCCTGTTCAGCGACCTCGCCGCCCGCCCGCTGGCCTCCGACACCCCGATGGAAGTGCTCGCCCGCGCCTTCGAAAGCGGTGTGCTGCACGACGCTTCGGCCCGTGAGCTGGTCGCGCTGTTCGAGGAGGCGCGCTTCAGCCCGCACTCGATGCTCGAATGGCAGCGCATGCGCGCCGAACAACTCCTACGCATCGTGCTCACCGACCTGCAACGCAGGCTGGTGGCGGCATGAGCGGTCAGCGCCCGGAGGCGGTAGCTTGCGTGACCACGCAGGGCGCCCGAGCATGCCAGGAGGGCACCGCATGAGTCGAACTTCGGTGATTGTCACGGCTGTGCTCGCGGTCGCGGTGATCGAGGTGGCGCTGGTGCGGCTGGATCGTGATTCGGTGCTGCTCGCGGTGTCCGTGCCGGTGGCGGTGGCACTCGCGATGCTGGTCTGGTCCCTGCGCCACCGGGTGATTCGCGAGGAACCGCTCACCGAGTACATCGACAACGGTCCGGCCGAGATGCTCGGTCGCTGGCACGCGCGCGCCGAGATGCTCGCCGCCCGCGCCGACGGCACCCGCGCCGACTGGGACCGCCACCTGCGGCCGTTGCTCGCCAAAGAGTTCGAATTGTCCACTGGGTTGAGGGTTTCCAAGAATCGCCGGGCCACCGAGGCCGCCGGTCAGCTGCAGTTCGGTCCTGAACTGTGGCGCTGGGTGGATCCGGCGAACTCCGCGCTGCGCGATCAAACCGGTCGCGCACCGGGCAAGGAGGCGCTGGACGAGATCCTGCGCCGTTTGCAGACGATGTGAGGGGTTAGAGGCCACCGATGACAATGCCGTTGAACGTGACCGTCCAGCGCTCCGATGCCGTACTGCGTGAGCTGGGCCGAGTCATTGTCGGCAAGCGAGATGAGATGCAGCTCATCATGATTGCCGTACTGGCCGGAGGACACGTACTCATCGAGGACCTGCCGGGGCTCGGAAAGACCTTGATCGCAAGGTCTTTCGCGGCCGCGCTCGGACTCGATTTCACCCGCGTGCAGTTCACGCCGGATCTACTGCCCGCCGATCTGCTCGGTTCGACGATCTACGACATGGCGTCGGGCCGGTTCAACTTCCGTCGTGGTCCGGTGTTCACCAATGTGCTGCTCGCCGACGAGATCAACCGCACCCCGCCGAAGACCCAGGCAGCTCTGCTGGAGGCGATGGCGGAAGGTCAGGTGAGCATCGACGGCGAAACCTTCCTGCTGCCACAGCCTTTCGTGGTGCTGGCCACCGACAACCCGATCGAGTACGAGGGCACCTACCCGCTGCCCGAGGCGCAGCTCGACCGCTTCGCCATCCAGCTGCGCCTGGGTTACCTCTCCGAGGCCGACGAGACGCAGATGATCCGGCGCAGGCTCGAACGTGGTTCCACCGCACCGCAAGTCGGCCAGGTGGTCGATGCGCAGGGGCTGATGGAAATGCGTCAGTCGGTCGAATTCGTCACCGTGCATCCCGATGTCGTGAGTTACGTCGTGGCGCTCGCTTCGGCGACTCGCAGCCACCCGCAGGTGGAGGTCGGCGCCAGCCCGCGTGCCGAACTGGATCTGGTGCAGATGTCGCGCGCCCGTGCGCTGCTGCTGGGGCGTGACTACGTGATCCCGGAAGACGTGAAAGCGCTCGCGGTGCCCGCGATGTCGCACCGCATCACGCTGCGCCCCGAGATGTGGGTCCGCCGCATCCGCGGTGAGGACGTGATCACCGAACTACTCCGCCGGCTACCGGTGCCCCGCGCCACCAGCACATGAAGCACCGCGACGAATCGAGAACGGTCGAGGTCGACCTCCGGTGGCGGCCTGCCCCGCTGGTGTTCATCCTGGCCGGTTGCGCCGCGGCGGCGCTGGTCGTCGCGGTGTTGCTCGGGCAGTGGCAGCTGGTCGTCTTCGCCGCCCCGATGCTCGGTGTGCTCGCCACCGCGCCGTGGCAGCAGGCGCCGACCAGGATCCAGGTCGACGGCAGCGGCACGGTGCGCTGCTTCGAAAACGAGCAGATCAGCTGCAACGCAGTCGCTTTCGTCGAGAGCGGGCACGCACTGCTACGAATGACTGCTGTCCAGATGCCGGGTCTGGAACTAGAGGTCGCCGAAGCCCACGACTCCGGTGGTGCGCCCGCGGGGATGGAACTCAATCTCTCGGCCACCCGCTGGGGGCGTTATCCGGTGCAGGTCAAGGTCGCCGCGCTGAGCCCGGCCGGCCTCGCGGTCGCCACGGCCGAACTGCCCGCGGCCAAGATCTATGTGTACCCGATCGCCGACCCGCAGCGAATGCGGTTGCCGCGCACCGAACTTCCCGACCGCATCGGCACCCACCTCACCCGCAGGCAAGGCCCCGGCGTCGAATACGCCGACATCCGCACCTACGCGCCGGGCGACCAGTTGCGCACCGTGAACTGGCCGGTGAGCGCGCGGCGCGGCAGGCTCTTCGTCACCCAGCGGTTCACCAACCGCTCCGCCGATGTGGTCGTCATGGTCGACACCTCCCTGCAGGCGCCAGGCCCGGCCAGCGCCTCACTGGAACTCTCGGTCCGCGGCGCGGCCCAGGTGGTGCAGTCGACCCTGCAATCCGGTGACCGCACCGCCGTCGTCTGCCTCGGCGAATCCCCCCGCTGGCTGCGCCCCGACATCGGCCGCAGGCAGTTCTATCGCATCGTCGACACAGTTCTCGGCGTCGGCGACGAACACGTCGAGACCACCGGCACCCTCGCACCGCATGCCGCCGTCCCGATCGGCGCGATCGTGGTCGCCTTCTCCACCCTGCTCGACACCCAGTTCGCGCTGTCGCTGATCGACCTGCGCAAACGCGGCCACGTGGTCGTCGCGGTCGACGTCCTGCGCGGGACACCGTTCGAGGAGGGCCTCGACCCGACCATGGCCAAGATGTGGCAGCTCGAGCGCGCCTCGATGTACCGGGACATGGGCACCGTCGGCGTCGACATCATTCCCTGGCCCGAAGGCACCCGCCTCGACCAGGCCATGCGCCTGCTCCCCGAACACCGCCGAGCGGTCCGGGTGCGCCGATGACGAGATTCCTTGCCCTGCTGGCAGGCCTGCTCCTGGTCGCCGCCGTCGCGCTGATCAACCCGATCGCCGGGGTGGCGGCGCTCGCGCTGGTCATCGCGAGCTGGTGGTGGCGGCCCGCCTCGGTCGGCGCGGTCCTGATCACCATCGCCGCCCTCGCCTTCTCCGACGTCGGTGTAATAGCCGCAGCCGCAACAGGTCTGGTCGCCACCACCTACCTGCTGAACGCCGCCGTCCTGCACGCCCCCGAAGGCGTGGTGCCCACCACCATCCCCTCGGTCGGCGGCGCGGTCCTGTTCACCATCGCCGCCGCCACCGCGGCCTGGGTTCCCGTCCAACTGATCTGGGCCCCCTTGGCCGCCCCCGTCCTCATCGTCGCGATCTACGCTCTGCTGGTGAGCGGCCTCTCGGCCAAGGGCCCGACCGTCGAACAGATCCCCCTGGAGCCGGACGCGGTCAAGCGGGATCTTTGACCAGCACTGCCCGGGTGTAGAGCAGGGCGAAGCCTTGGGCCTGGGCGTTGCGCTGGGATTTCGAGCCGGGCTGGGTGGTGATGACCGCGAGGTCGCAGTCGGCCGCGGCGGCCTCGTTGAGCCGGGTCGCGAGCAGTGCTGTTTGCACGCCCTTTCGACGGTGTTGCGGCCGAGTCGCGGCCCCGCCGAGGGCGGCGATGCCGTCGATCATGCGCAAGGTGGCGCCGCCCGCGGGTTCGCCTGCCCGGTAGGCCAGGTAGCGGTGGGTGTCGCCGGTGGCGTTCAGGTCTCGCACGGCGGCGGCGAGGATGTCGCGGGGGAAGTCCTCGTGTGCGGGTAGACCGTCCTCATCGGGGTGCGCGAAGCCCTCGACGACGATATCGAGCCAGGTGTCGAATCCGGTCTCGTCGTCGCGGCGGACCTCGACCGACTGCGGACTCGGCCAGACGCGTCCCGCCAGGCGCATGCCGAGCACATTCTCGAACGACGTCAACCGATACCCGCGGGCGGTCAGTTCGGCCCCGATCCGCGGGTCGGCGAGATGCGCCAACTCCACCTGAACCGCCGCCCCGACCTCAGCGTATGCCCGTTCGACCGCCTCCCACTGCGCATCCGAAGGCACCCCGCCGAACCCGACCCCCACCACCTTGTTCAACGGCGAATTCGGTCCAGCGAAACACGCCGCACCACCGGCGATCTCCCGCGTGAACCCACCGCCGCCCGATTCCGCCCGCTGAAGCCCCGCGCCCACCCCACGGGCGATCACCCCGGTCTCCATCCGCTCGATCCGGGCAGCAGTATCGGTGTCACAGAAGAATGTCGCCACGCTCATCAGCCAGTTATATCGCCCGTGTCCAGCGAGTTTCGGCGACTAGCTCTCAGGCCGCCAAGGGATCCGGCCGTTGCCATCGCCGGTGAGTGTCCGGTTCTCGGACCAGTCCCACAGCGGCTGCAGGGATTCAGCGAGCAGTGCGCCCTCGGTGGTGAGTTCGTAGGCGCCGCGCGGCCCGTTCTTGCGGATCAGCGCCGCCGACTGGAGCTGCTGCAACCGGTCCGACAGCATGCTCGACGAGCAGTTGCCCATGCGCCGGCGGATGTCGAGGAAGCCGAGGGGGCCGGGCTCCAGTTCCCAGATCACACGCAGCATCCAGCGCTGACCGAGCAGTTCGATCGCGGCCAGGATCGCTAGAGAGGGTTCGTCACCGGTTGCGCTTCTCATTCAGAAGCACGATAGTTGCTTCTGAATCAGAAGCATGACGGCCGGTCGGGACGGACGAGGAGATCGACGATGGATTCGACAGATCAGCGGATCGTGCTGGTGACCGGGGCCTCGCGGGGGATCGGTGCGGAAGCGGCCGCGCAGTTCGGCGCGGCGGGGGCACACGTCGTCGTGAACTATCGGGAGAAGCGCAAACGGGCCCAGGATGTCGTGGACGGGATTGTTGCGGCAGGCGGAAGCGCCTCGGTGCTCGGTGCCGACGTCTCCGATCCGGCGGCTGTCGAGACGATGGTCGATGAGATCGGCCGGACATTCGGGCGGCTGGATACCTTGGTGCTCAATGCATCCGGCGGGCTCGAACGGGATGCCGATGCCGGGTACGCCCTCCGGCTCAACCGGGATGCGCAGGTGAACCTGGCGACGGCGATGCTGCCGCTGATGCCCGAAGGTGGGCGGATCGTGTTCGTGACCAGCCATCAGGCGCACTTCATCCACGAAAAGGGTGACGTACCTGCGGGTTACGCGCCGATCGCGATGAGCAAGCGGGCAGGCGAGGATGCGCTACGCGCGTTGATTCCCGAATTCCGGGAGCGCGGAGTCGGTTTCACGGTGGTGTCGGGCGACATGATCGACGGGACGATCATCGTCCGCCTGTTGGAACGGCGCGACCCGGACAGTGTCGAGTCGCGCCGCGCGGCGGGCCCGCTGCCCACTGTCGAGGACTTCGCGCGCGTGATCGTCCGGGCGGGCAGCGAGACAGTCGCCGACGGCCACACGTATTTCGTGGGCGGAGACGACTACCTCGCTGCCGGTGCGCTCACGCGGTGACGGAGGCTTCGCGCTGCAGTTCCAAGGCGATGTCGATGAGTTGGTCTTCCTGGCCGCCGACGAGCTTGCGTTTACCCGCGCGGACGAGCATTTCCGCAGCGGAGACGCCGTAGCGTTCGGCTTGGCGTTCGGCGTGCTTGAGGAAGCTGGAGTACACGCCCGCGTAGCCCATCATCAGCGACTGCCGGTCGAGCAGGCATTCCTGGGGCATGGCCGGGCGCACGACGTCTTCGGCCGCGTCGGCGATGGCGAAGAAGTCGACGCCGGTTTTGATGGCGAGTTTGTCGGCGACGCCGACGAAGGCTTCGACGGGGGTGTTGCCCGCGCCCGCGCCGAAGCGGCGGGTGGAGCCGTCGATCTGGGTGGCTCCCGCACGGACGGCATAGACGGAGTTGGCGACGGCGAGGCCGAGGTTCTCGTGGCCGTGGAAGCCGACCTGGGCGTCGGTGCCGAGTTCGGCGACGACAGCGGCGACGCGGTCGGAAACCTGTTCCAGCACAAGGGCTCCGGCGGAATCGACGATGTACACACACTGGCACCCGGCGTCGGCCATGATGCGCGCCTGCTCGGCGAGCGCCTCGGGCGGCTGCGTGTGCGACATCATCAGGAAGCCGACGGTTTCGAGCCCGAGGTCGCGGGCGTAGCCGAAATGCTGGATCGAGACGTCGGCCTCGGTGCAGTGGGTGGCGATGCGACAGATCGAGGCGCCGTTGTCCTGGGAGATCTTGATGTCTTCTTTGACGCCGACACCGGGCAGCATGAGAAAGGCGATCTTCGCGTTGCGTGCCGTCTCCGCCGCGATCGTGATCAGTTCCTGCTCAGGGGTTTTGGAGAACCCGTAGTTGAACGAGGAACCACCGAGGCCGTCACCGTGGGTGACTTCGATGACCGGCACCCCCGCACCGTCGAGCGCGGCGACGATATCGCGAACCTCGGTGGTGGTGAACTGGTGGCGTTTGTGATGGGAGCCGTCACGCAGCGAGGTATCGGTGATCCGGATGTCGAGTTCTGCTGAGTAGACCATGGTTTCACAAGCTCCTTACACCCGGGCCGAGAGGATCTGACCGGCGATGACCTCGCCGACCTTGGTCGCGGCAGCGGTCATGATGTCGAGATTGCCCGCGTACGGCGGCAGGAAATCGCCCGCACCTTCGACCTCCACGAACACCGAAACCTTCGCCAGCCCACCGGAAACCACCGACGGCTCGTCGAACTGCGGTTCGTTGAGCAACCGATAGCCGGGCACGTACTGCTGGATGTCGGCGACCATCTGGTGGATCGATGCGGTGATCGCGTCGTGGTCGGCGTCGTCGGGGATCGCGCAGAAGATGGTGTCGCGCATGATCATCGGCGGTTCGGCCGGGTTCAAGATGATGATTGCCTTGCCACGCTGAGCCCCGCCGATGGTTTCGACACCACGGCTGGTGGTCTTGGTGAACTCGTCGATATTGGCGCGAGTGCCAGGGCCCGCGGACACCGACGACACCGAGGCGACGATCTCGGCATAGGGGACCGGAACGACGCGGGAAACGGCGGCGACGATCGGAATCGTTGCCTGTCCACCGCAGGTGATCATGTTGACGTTCGGCGCATCGAGCAGCGAGCCCAGGTTCACCGGCGGCACCACAGCGGGCCCGACAGCGGCGGGGGTGAGGTCGACCGCGCGAATCCCGAGTTCGGCATACCGGGGCGCGGCAGCGCGATGGACGTAAGCCGAGGTGGCCTCGAAGACCATGTCGGGCTTCTCATCCCGGGCGAGCAGCCAGTCGACTCCTTCAGCGGAGGTCTCCAGCCCGAGCCCCCGGGCCCGCTTCAACCCTTCGCTGTCGGGGTCGATGCCGATCATCCAGCGGGGTTCGATGGATTCCGAACGCAGCAGTTTGTAGAGCAGGTCGGTACTGATGTTGCCGGATCCGACGATCGCGGCGGTGACGTTCCCGTTGGACACGGTTGGCCTCCTAGGGGCAGCCGGCAGTGGCCGGCGAGGTGGACAGCTCAGGTGAAAGGCAGACGAAGGCAATCGAGTCCGACGAAGGCGGCGACGCGGTTGCGAATATCCTGCGCACAGCGGTGGCCTAGGCGAAGTCCAGGCGGACTGAACCCAGTCCGGTGAACTCCGCGCGGAAGGCGTCACCGGGTCGGGCGTCGATGGCACGGGTGCAGGAGCCGGGCAGCACGATGTCACCGGCTTTGAGTCGCACACCGAACCCGGCGACCTTGCGTGCCAGCCACGCGACCGCGATCAGCGGATCACCGAGCACGGCGTCACTGCGACCTTCGGCGACAACCTCGCCGTTGCGGGTGAGCACGGCGTCGATCGCGGTGATGTCGATGTCGCTGGGGGCAACGCGTTCCTTGCCGAGGACCCAACCGGCCGAAGACGCGTTGTCCGAGATCGTGTCGGCGAGCCCGATCTTCCAATCGGTGATCCGGGAATCGATCAACTCGATCGCGGGTGCGTAAGCGACGGTCGCCGCGAGAACATCGGCCTCCGTGCAGTCTTCGCCGGGCAGGTCGGCACCGAGCACGAAACCCACCTCGACCTCCACCCGCGGCAGCAGAAACGCGGCGGTGTCGACAGGGACGTCCTCGAAGACCTCCATATCGGCGAGCAGATGACCGTAGTCGGGCTCGTCGACCCCCATCATCTGCTGCATCGCCTTCGACGACAGCCCCACCTTGTGCCCGATCACCCTGGCACCGGAACGCAACCGGCGCTGAATATTGAGCAGTTGGATCTCGTAGGCATCGACCACGTCGATCCCTGGATGCCGCGCGACGAGCGGGGCCACGGCCACGCGGTCGGTTTCGGCGCGAGCCAGTTCATCGGCGAGCTCGGAACGTAGCGCGTCGGACAGCACGCGGACCTCCTGGACAATCTCGGCCGAACAGCGTCGGCTTGACATCAAAACTGTAACGGGTTGCCGAAGCGAATATCAGCCCTTCGTCCAGACAACATAGCGCAAAAGCGGCGACTTTCTGTAACGTGTTCTACATGAGTGATCGGGAATATGATGTCGTGGTCGTCGGCAGCGGCGCCGCCGGGATGACCGCCGCGCTCGCCGCGGCCCACAAGGGGCTGAGCGTGGTGGTACTGGAGAAGGCCGCGCACTACGGCGGGTCGACGGCCCGATCCGGCGGTGGCGTCTGGATTCCGGGCAACAAGGCGCTGCTCGCCTCGGGCCGTCCCGACGACCGCGAGGACGCGCGCACCTACCTGCACAGCATCATCGGCGACGTGGTGCCCGCCGAGAAGATCGACACCTACCTCGATCGCGGCGCCGAGGCATTCGACTTCGTCCTCGACCACACCCCACTGAAGATGAACTGGGTGCCGGGCTACTCCGACTACTACCCGGAAGCGCCGGGCGGTCGCGGGGCCGGAAGGTCTTGTGAGCCCAAGCCGTTCAACGCCAAGGTCCTCGGCGCCGAACTGGTGAACCTGGAACCGCCCTACGCCAAGGCGCCGCTCAATGTCGTGGTCACGCAGGCGGACTTCGTGCGGCTCAACCTGATTCGCCGCCACCCCAAGGGCATGATGCGAGCCTTGCGCGTCGGCGCGCGCACCTACCTGGCCAAGTGGACCGGCAAGCATCTGCTCGGCATGGGCCAGGCCATCATCGCCGCCATGCGCAAGGGCCTGCTCGACGCCGGCGTCCCGGTGCTGCTCAACACCCCGCTCACCGACCTGGTGGTCACCGACGGCCGCGTCACCGGCGTCAAGGCCGTCGCCGACGGCGAACCGGTCACCTTCACCGCGCGCTACGGCGTGGTACTCGGCAGCGGCGGCTTCGAGCACAACGCCGACCTACGCGCCAAGTACCAACGTCAGCCGATCACCACCGAGTGGACCACCGGCGCCGCGGCCAACACCGGCGACGGCATCGTCGCGGGCATGGCCGCGGGCGCGACGGTCGGTTTCATGGAGGACGCCTGGTGGGGACCGACGATCTTCAAGGGCGGCAAGCCCTGGTTCGCGCTGGCCGAGCGCAACCTGCCCGGCACCATCATGGTCAACGACCGGGGCGAACGGTTCGGCAACGAGTCGGCCCCGTATGTCGAGGCAGTGCACACCATGTACGGCGGTGAGTACGGTCAGGGCGCGGGCCCCGGCGCGAACATTCCCGCCTGGCTGGTGTTCGACCAGCGCTACCGCAACCGCTACATCTTCGCGGGACTGCAACCGGGACAGCGCTTTCCATCGCGCTGGATGGAGAACGACAACATCGTCAAGGCCGACACGATCGAGGAGCTCGCCGACCGCATCGGCGTACCCGTCGACAACATGACCGCCACGATCGAACGTTTCAACAGCTTCGCCACCGCAGGCAAAGACGAGGACTTCGGCCGCGGCGACAGCCACTACGACCGCTACTACGGCGACCCCACCGTGAAACCGAACCCCTGCCTGGCTGAACTGTCCCAAGGCCCGTTCTATGCCGCGAAAATGGTCCCCGGCGACCTCGGCACCAAGGGTGGCCTGGTCACCGACACCGCCGGCCGCGTTCTGCGCGAAGACAATTCGATCATCGAAGGCCTCTACGCCGCAGGCAACACCAGCTCCCCGGTAATGGGCCACACCTACGCGGGCCCCGGCGCCACCATCGGCCCCGCCATCACCTTCGCCTACCTCGCGGTCCTCGACATCGCCGCGAAGAAGAAGACCGAGTCCGCGAAGGTCGGCGCATGAGCCCGACGATCACCTTCGCCGCCCTGGCGGTGTTCGACGCCGACTCGGAGTGTCGGTGACGCGCCGAACGAACTCAGACCGCTCTCCAGACACGCAGGAGTAACCATGCCTATCGACCTTGCGACCGCACTCGGTGCGGCGCTGCCCACCCGCGAGTTCAGTTGGACCCCCACCGATGTGCAGCTCTACCACCTCGGCCTCGGTGCGGGCGCCCGTCCGACCGACCCGGCCGAGCTGGCCTACCTCGACGACCGCACACCCCAGGTGCTGCCCACCTTCGCGACGGTGGTGCCCACCCTCGGCGAAACCGAACCGCCGCGCGTGAGCTTCCCCGGCATCGAGATCGACCTGGCCAAGGTCGTGCACGGGCATCAGGAAGTGCAGGTGCACAAGCCGATTCCCGCCACCGGCAAGGCGGTGTCGGTCGGCCGGATCGCCGAGATCTGGGACAAGGGCGCCAACGCGGTGATCGTGCAGGAGCACACCGTCACCGGATCCGACGGCGAACCGCTGTGGACAGTGCGGTCCTCGATCTTCGCCAAGGGCGAAGGCGGTTTCGGCGGCGAGCGCGGCCCGAGCACCCGCACTGAACTGCCCGACCGCACCCCAGACGCAGAGATCCGCACCGCCACCCTCCCGCAACAAGCCCTGCTGTATCGCCTGTGCGGCGACCGCAACCCCCTGCACTCGGACCCCGAATTCGCCATCGCCGCAGGCTTTCCCGCACCGATCATGCACGGCCTCGGCACCTACGGGATCGTCGCCAAAGCCATCACCGACGCACTTCTCGACGGTGACGCCACCCGCGTCGCCGGCTTCCGTGCGAAGTTCGCCGGAGTCCTGTACCCGGGGGAGACCCTGCGCACCAAGGTATGGCGTGTGGGTGACGAGCTCATCGCGGCCGTCACCGTGGTCGAACGCGACGATGCCCCGGTCCTCGCTGACGTCACGGTACGAATCGCCTGAACCTGGACGATGGATCACCAGGCACTCTGAACGTGATCACAGCTCGAGGGCTGCCAGCAGAATGTGCGCCGCGCGGATGGCCTGCTCGGTGCGCACGGGATCGACTACTTCTTGCAGGTGGAATGCCCAGTGCGCCTCGAACAGGCACGCGAGCCCGTAGGCGGTGACGGCGACGCGATCCGGTGGGGCGGTGGGGAACGCGTCGGCGAGTTGGCGTTCCAGCTCGGGTAGCCAGCGCTCGGTCCACAACTGCCGAAGGCATTGCCGGACAGCATGATCCCTTACCGCGAGGTGCACCAGCTCGCTCCATACAACCAGGTCGTCGTGGGTTTCGTAGGCTCCCGGCGCGAACATCCTGTTCACTCGGTCGTCGATCGGTCCCTCGGTGCCCAGCCGCAATTGCGCGTCACCGTACGCGGCCACGGCGTCGGTGACGAACGCTTGCATCAGCCCGTCTCTGCTGCCGAAATAGTGCAGCACCAGTGTGCGCTGCACCCCGGCCGCCGCCGCCACCCTCGAGAGCGTCGTGCTGGCGAAACCATCGGCCGCGACCACGGAATGTGCGGCCCGCAGGATCTGCCCGATGCGCTCCTTGGCCTTGCTCGGACGGCCGATTTTATTTACTGTCATGATAGTCAATATATTCGAAGGGGAGGCAGCCATGCGAGTTCTCGCGCTGGGCGGGGCAGGGGAGATGGGTCGGGTCGCCGCGCGCATCATGCACGGCGACGACCAGGTGACCGCACTGACGATCGCCGACCGGGACGGAGTGGCGGCGCGCGCACTCGCCGATGAATTGGGCGCTACGGCCTGTCGGTTAGATGCCACCGACGGCCCGGCGCTCGCGGCCGCGATGGGCGAGGCCGACCTGGTGGTGAACACCGTCGGCCCGTACTTCCGCTTCGGCCCGCCGATCCTGGCGGCGGCGATCGCCGCACACTGCGACTACATCGACATCTGTGACGATCCGCAGCCGACCCTGGAAATGCTGGACATGGACGCACAAGCCCGGGCGGCGGGGGTGACCGCGCTGGTCGGTATGGGCGCCAGCCCCGGCATCGCCAATCTGCTCGCCATGCTGGCGGGCCGGGAGCTGGACCGGGTCGACTCAGTGGTCACCGGCTGGAACATTCACTCCGCGCACACCGAACCGGCCGGTCCGGGCGCGAGCGCGGCCGTGGTCCACGGCATGCTGCAGATCGCCGGCGACATCCCGGTCATCCGCGACGGCCTGCGCACGCAGCGCCCAGCGCTGGAACGGATGCGCATCGACTATCCGGGACTCGGCACCGGCGAAGGCCGCAGCTTCGGGCACCCGGAAGCGATCACTGTCTCCCGCGCTTTCCCCGAACTCCGCGACGCGACGACAGTGGTCGTCGGCGACCGCTCGACCTCAGCCGCGCTGCTGGCATTGCGTTGGGCGATGGGAAAGCGCCTGCTGACCCTCGATCAGGCGGCAGCGCTGGCTGCCCGCGTCGAACGATTCCTGCCCGCTGACCCGGCGAAACTGATCACCGCCGGCGGCCTGCCGCCCCTGTTCGCCGTCGCGACCGGTCTGCGCGAGGGGATCACCGCGACCGCCGCCACGGCACTGTGCCAAGTCCCCGGCCTCAGCATGGCCGACAACACCGGCGTGCCACTGGCGGTCGCAGCGCTGTTGGGGTCGAAGAACCCTGGCGTCCACACACCGGAGACGCTGCTCGATCCGCACGAATTCTTCGCCGCGTTCGCCCCGCACTGTCTCGGAGCACCGCACCCGGCCGCGATGACGGTCACCACCCGCAGCTGGTCAACCGAGAAGGACAACACCGCAGCACTGTCGTCCGCATTGCTGACGGCATTGCTCACCACGAAATGAGCTGACGGCCGGACGAACTCGACAGCGGCGGGCCGAGTGCCGGTCGGACGGATTCACAGCCAGGTGTCGAGGCTGGTGGTGGTGAGGAAGTGGTCGAGATCGGCGCGCCAAGGGGCGGGGGTGGTTTTGTCGGGTTCGATGCCGGTGTATTGGCCTCGATAGAAGAGGAGGGGGCGGCCTGCGGTGGTGGCTGATTCCGAGAGGGCGTGAACCCGCCCGATGACGATGTAGTGGTCGCCACCGTCGACAACGGAGTCGACCGTGCACTCGATCGTGGCGAGCGAATCATCGAGCACCGGCACGCCGAGTTCCGATGTGCGCCAACCGACTCCGGTGAACTTGTCCGGTTCGCGCGAACCGAAGCGGGCGCAGACCGGCTGTTGATCCTCGGAGAGGACGTTCACGCAGAACTTGCCCGCCGCCTCGATCGCCGCCCACGAGCGCGAGCCCTTGGTGGGGCAGAACAGGACAAGGGGCGGGTCGAGGGAGAGGGCGGCGAAGGACTGGCAGGCGAACCCGATGGGTGCACCGTCCGGATCCAGCGCGGTGATCACGGTGATGCCAGTGCAGAACTGTCCCAGCACGGTGCGGAACTGCCTGCCGTCGATCTGTTCGGTCATGTCCTTCGCCGCCGTTCCTATTGCTGCTTGAATCCGACAGTGAAGTCGTGACCCCACAGGCTGACCGCGGTCGATTCGCGGGCGACCCAGTCGTGGTCGTCGACTTCCAGTCCCTCGCAACCGAATTCGATGTCGAAGCCGCCGGGAGTCTTCATGTAGAACGACAGCATCTTGTCGTTGATGTGCCGGCCGAGGGTGGCCGACATCTTCACCTTCTTGCGGTTGGCGCGGTCCAGGCAGAGGCCGACATCGTCGGAGTTCTCCACCTCGACCATGAGGTGCACGATGCCGGTCGGATTCGGCAGCGGCAGGAATGCCAGCGCGTGATGGCGCGGGTTGCAACCGTAGAAGCGCAGCCAGGCCGGGTCGCCGTCGGCGGGGCGGCCCACCATCTGCGGTGGCAGTCGCATGGAATCGCGCAGCCGGAAGCCGAGGACGTCCTGGTAGAACGCCTGTGCCGCAGCGTCGTCGGTGCAGGTCAGCACCACGTGGCCGAGGCCCTGCTCGGCGGTGACGAACTTGTGGCCGTAGGGGCTCACGAAGCGGCGGCCGAGGTATTGCGCGCCGTAGAACGCCTCGAGGGTGTTCCCGGACGGATCCTGGAACCGGATCATGCCCTCGACACGACGCTCACCCAGCTCGTCCTTGGTGCCCTCGGTGAAGGCCACCCCGGCCTTGTCCAGGGTCTCCCGCAGCTGCTGCAGGCCGCGGGCATCGGTGACCTCCCAGCCCGAGACCAGCAGCCGGTCCTGCTCGCCGGGCACGATCACCAGCCGCGCCGCGAAGTCGTCCATCCGCAGGTAGAGCGCGTCGGGATTCAGCCCGGTGCCCTCCATCATGCCGAGCACCTTGAGGCCGTATTCGCGCCAGGCCGCCATGTCGGTGGCCTCGATGCGCATGTAGCCGAGGGCACGAATACTCATCACTTCTCCCCGAGGAAATCGACCGTGAGCCGGTTGAACTCGTCGAACTTCTCCAGCTGCGCCCAGTGTCCGCAGCCACCGAATACGTGCAACTGAACGCGTGGGATCACCTTGGTAGCTACGAGCGCGCCGTCCAAGGGGTTCACTCGATCCTCGCGACCCCAGATCAACAGCACCGGCTGACGCAGCTTGTAGGCGTCGCGCCAGAGCATCCCCTTCTCGAAATCGGCACCGGCGAAGGACTTGCCCATCGCCCGCATCGCCGCCAGCGATTCGGGGCTACTGGCGAGCGCGAACCGCTCGTCGATCAGCTCGTCGGTGACCAGCGACTGGTCGAAGACCATGATCCGCAGGAACTTCTCCAGGTTGTCCCTGGTCGGTTCGTAGGTGAACTTCGAGAGAAGCTTCACGCCCTCGGTGGGGTCGGGTGCGAACAGATTCGTGCTCAGCCCACCCGGACCCATCAGCACGAGTTTGCCTGCGCGCGTGGGGTGATCGAGCGCGAACCGCACCGAGGCGCCGCCGCCGAGCGAGTTGCCGAGCAGGTGCACCCGGTCGGTGATCTCGAGGTGATCGAGCAGCGCGAGCAGAGCCTCGGAGCTGTGTACGAAGTACTGCGGGTGATCAATCGGCTTGTCGGACTTGCCATATCCCGGCTGATCGGGCGCGATCACGTGAAAGTGCTGCGCCAGCACGGGGATATTGCGGGCGAAGTTCGACCAGGCCGAAGCGCCGGGTCCGCCGCCGTGCAACAGTACGATCGTGGGACCGCTCCCGGCTTCGTGATAGTGCAGCTTCAGCGAGGGAGTGACCTGCGCGAAGCGTGAGGTCGATTCGTAGGTGAGTTCAGCGGTCTGGGTCATCGGTGGCACCCTCCGGCGGTGACCTGCGCCGCGGTCGATTCGACGGTGAGTTCAGAAGTCCGGTTCATCGGCTACACCATGGCGTCGGTGACGGGCAGCCCGAACTCGTGCGTGCCGTACATGACGTAGGCGCGCTCGGGGTCGTTTGCCGCGTGTACCCGTCCGGCGTGCGCGTCACGCCAGAAACGTTGCAGTGGAGTGCCATTGGCGAGCGCAGTCGCGCCGGAGGACTCAAAGAGCTTGTCGATCGAGGCGATCACCCGACCGGTCGAACGCACCTGATCGCGCCGAGCCCGCACCCGCAGGTCGAACGGCACCTCCTCGCCGGCCAGCAGCAGCGCGTACTCCTCGGCGACATTGCCCGACAGCTGACGCCACGCGGCGTCGATATCGCTGGCCGCCTCGGCTACACGCACCTTGGCGAACGGATCGTCCTTGGCGTTCTCGCCGGCGTAAGCCGCGCGCACCCGCTTGCCCTGATGCTCGACATGCGCCTCGTAAGCGCCGTAACCCATGCCCACAATCGGTGCGGAGATCGTGGTGGGGTGCACGGTGCCCCATGGCATCTTGTACACGGCATCGGTGTTCTGCTCGAGCCCGGGCGCACGACCCTCGCTCATCGCACGGAAGCTCAGGAACCGGTGCGACGGCACGAAAACGTCCTCGACGACAACGGTGTTGGAGCCGGTCCCACGCAGGCCGACGACGTTCCACACGTCATCGATGCGGTAGTCCGAACGCGGGATCAGGAAGCTGCCGAAGTCGACCGGCTTGCCGTTCTTGATCACCGGCCCGCCCAGCACCGCCCAGGTCGCGTGATCCGAACCCGAGGACCAGGCCCACGAGCCGCGCACGATGTACCCACCGTCGACAGCTTGGCCCGCACCCATCGGCGCGTACGAGGACGAGATGCGCACATCGGTGTCCTCGCCCCAAACATCTTGCTGCGCTTGCTGATCGAAGAGCGCGAGGTGCCAGTTGTGCACCCCGATGATGCCCGCCACCCAGCCGGTGGAACCACACGCGCTGGCGATCTTGCGCACGCTGTCGTAGAACACCACCGGGTCAGCGGCATGGCCGCCCCACTGCGTGGGCTGGAGCAGCCGGAAGAAACCGGTCTCCTGCAGCGCCTTCATGGATTCCTCGGGAATGCGGCGCAGGTCCTCGGCCTCCTGCGCGCGTTCACGCAGCGTCGGCAGCAGTGCCTCGACCCGCATCGTCACTTCTTGCGTCATTTGGGAGCCCGCTCCTGCCTGTGTCAGATCGACAACCGGTTCTATTCGTCTCTGAGATTAGAACAGGTTCTCATTTCTGTCGAGAAGATCGCCCTACCTCGGATATAACAGGGGTCAACGGAGAACTTCGCTGGATAACTGGCGTGAAGCGGCTCTGTTTTGTAACGTGTTCTAGTGAACGAGGAGGGTTCGATATGGCAGGCAAGGTGAGGGAACTCGATGTCGGCGCACCGCCGACGCGGTTCGCGCGCGGCTGGCACTGTGTAGGCCTGGCGTCGACGTTCCGTGATGGCAAACCGCACGCAGTCGAGATCTTCGGTACCAAGCTCGTCGTGTGGACCGATACCGACGACCAGATCCGCGTGCTCGACGCCTACTGCAGGCACATGGGCGGCGACCTGAGCATGGGCACGGTGAAGGGCGACGACATCGCCTGCCCGTTCCACGACTGGCGCTGGGGCGCGAGCGGCAAGTGCACCGCGATCCCGTACGCGCGCCGCGTTCCGCCGCTGGCCCGCACCAGGAAGTGGACCACGCTGGAACGCAACGGTCAGCTGTTCGTCTGGCACGACCACGAGGGCAACGAGCCCCCCGCCGAGGTCACGATCCCGCACATCGAGGGCCCGTACACCGACGCGCAGGGCAACCCCACCGAGACCCTCGACAGCGGCTGGACCGACTGGACCTGGAACTCGCTGCTCATCGAGGGCGCCAACTGCCGCGAGATCATCGACAACGTCGTGGACATGGCGCACTTCTTCTACATCCACTACGCCTTCCCGACGTACTTCAAGAACGTCTTCGAAGGCCATGTGGCGACGCAGTTCCTGGAGACCAAGGGTCGCCCGGACGTCGGCATGGCGGCCAAGCACGGCGGTGACACGCTGCTGAAGTCGGAGGCGTCCTACTTCGGGCCGTCCTACATGATCAATCCGCTGATCAACATCTACAGCGGTTACGAGATCAAGATCCAGCTGATCAACTGCCACTACCCGGTCAGCCAGGACTCGTTCGTGCTGCAGTGGGGCCTGACCGTCGAGAAGCCGAAGGGCATTCCCGACGACGCCGCGCAGAAGCTGGCCGAGACGATGACCAAGTTCTTCGGCGACGGCTTCCTGCAGGACGTGGAGATCTGGAAGCACAAGTCCAAGGTCGAGAACCCGCTGCTCTGCGAGGAGGACGGCCCGGTCTACCAGCTGCGCCGCTGGTACGAGCAGTTCTACGTCGACGTCGCCGATGTCACCGAGAAGATGACCCAGCGCTTCGAATTCGAGGTCGACACGACCAAGGCGAATCAGGCGTGGGAGGCCGAGGTGGCGGAGAACCTGCGCCGCAAGGCCGAATCCGAGGGAGCGGGCGTCTGAGATGAGCTCGAGCGAGCCGCAAAAGTCCGGCGATCCGTCGCGGCTCGCTTCTGCCGAGCCCGGGTCGGGTGAGTCCTCGCAGGGGCCTCGCCCGACCTGGGCCAAAGCGCCCGATTTCGCTGATCGGCCCGCCCTGCAGGCGGCGGTCCGGGCGCAAACCGTGGTCGACAAACAGCATTACCTCGACACAGGTCTGACGCCGCTGCGGTGTCAGACCTGTTCGGCGCAGGTGCTGGTACGTAAGTCGAGCGCGCACCAGACTTCGGTGCAGTGGACCGAACGGCCCGACGCGCACTGCCCGGTTTTCGCGCAGTTGTCCGAACACGGTGCGCGGCCCGGTAGGCCGGAATCGTGTCCGTCGCTGGAGAAGTCGATCAAGTGGGCGGTCGACGAGGGTGTACTCGACGTCGGCGAATAGTCAGCCGAACGGTGTGTGCGGGCGATCCTGGCGCACTCCGTCGAGGTGGATGTCGACCTTCTCGTTGTAGAAGCACGCCAGCCCGGCGACCTTCTGACTCTCCGGCAGCGGCGTGCGATAGATCCAGACTATGTCGGCGTGCTCGGTCTCGCCGATCTGCACGTTCCAGTAGTCGGCGGTGCCCTTGTACGGGCAGCTGGTGTGTGTGTCCGACGGGGTCAGCAGATCCATCCGCACATCGGTCAGCGGCAGGTAATACCTTGCGGGCAAACCGGTTTCGAACAGGATGCGCGGCGAATGCGAATCCGCGACGGTGACTCCGTCGATCTCGACACGTACGTGCCGGGAGCTACCGAGAATGTCCACCCGCGAATACGGGTCGCGCGGATGCACGAAAACCTGCTCGTCCTCTTCGAACCAGTCGAACGCGGCGATATCCAGTCGCACAGCATCTTTCAGCTCCGCCAGCGGCGAATCGAGATAGCGCAGCGCCGCACCTTCCGCGCGCAGGCCATCTATGGCGACGTCGTAGCCGGTCGCGTCGCCACGGCTGGGGGAGTGCTCGGTGCTTCCGTTCGGGTCCAGGTCGGCGCGCACATCGGTGAGCGGCACGTAGTAGGTCGGGTAGTAGGGGACTTCCCAGACCAGCAGGGGCCGCAACGTGTCGGCCACCAACTTCCCGCGCAGGTAAACCCGCACCCGCTTCTGCCCGGTCTCCACCTTGACGCGCCCGCGTCGGTCATCGGCCATGCCATCGACGCTACGCCTGTGCGCCATCGGTGTCCGCCCTGAAAACACCGGCGTAATCACGCAAACCGGCCTCGCAGAATCAGAATTCTGACTGGAACGCGACGAATTGCGTGATTACGCCGGAGGAAGGCCGCTGATGGATGGGCCTATGACGCGACAACGGCCGGGCGGCGGGCCGTGCCGAACAGTTCGGCGGTGGCGTGGGCTCGTTTGAAGTAGAGGTGGG
The DNA here is from genome assembly GCF_042749305.1 of Nocardia sp. NPDC058705. Classification (NCBI taxonomy): domain Bacteria; kingdom Bacillati; phylum Actinomycetota; class Actinomycetes; order Mycobacteriales; family Nocardiaceae; genus Nocardia; species Nocardia sp. NPDC058705. The sequence goes on from NZ_JBHYRN010000031.1 coordinate 39,911, forward strand.
CGTCGTGTTCCCAGGTGATGGCGATGCCGCCGTGCAGCTGGATGGTCTCGGCGGCGACCGTGGAGAACGCCTCCGGGCAGTGTGCGCGGGCCACCCAGACGTCCTCGGCGGCGGAGGGGCTGTCCTCGGCGACGGCCTGCGCCGCGGCAAGTGCTGCCGATTCGGCGGACTCGACCAGCACATACAGGTCGGCCATTCGATGCTTAAGCGCCTGGAAGCTGCCGATCGGCCGTCCGAACTGCACTCGGGAGGCCGTGTATTCGACGGTCATCTCGAGGCAGCGCCGAGCCGCGCCCACCTGCTCGGCTGCTAGTGCAGCCCAAGCGATTTCGCGCAATCGCTTGCGCAGGACGACCGGATTGCCGGCACCGATCGCCGTTGCCGGAGTGTTGGTGAAGGTGATGGTGGCGAGTCCGCGGGTGGGGTCGAGTGCGGGGGTTGGGGTGATGGTGACGCCGGGAGCGTTCGCTGTTGTCTCGAACAATCCGTCGTCGGTGAGCACCAACAGCAAGTCGGATTGCGCGCCGTGCAGCACGTAATGAACTGTGCCGCTGAGTTTCCCATCGGTCATCACGGCCCCGACCGAATCCCATCCCCCGGCATCGGCCCAGCACAGGGCGGCCGTTCGCGACCCGTCCGCGAGGTCCGGCAGCAGCCGCGCACAAGCCTGCTCATCGCCCGACAACAACACCGCCTGCACCCCGAGCACCGCCGACCCGAGCATCGGCACCCCGCTGAGTACCCGCCCCAATTCGCTGACAACCATGAGCGATTCGACCAACCCGGCCCCCGCGCCGCCCCATTCCTCCGGCACCGCGAGTGCGGCCACCCCGACCTGCTCACACAGCATCCGCCACAACTTCGGGTCGTACCCGAGGTCGGATTCCATCCCGGTACGCAGCGCGGCCGAGGTGGCGTGCTTGCCGAGCAGGGCCCGGATGGAAGCCCGGAATTCGAGCAGTTCATTCGATGTCATGGGAGTTCCTTACAGGGCTCGGCGTTGGCGGCCGGATCTTCGGAGAAGGTGGGGAGTGCGTCGGCTGCGGTTCGGCGCCGATCCGGAGCACACCTGCGGCGGGTGCTCCAGCTATCGGCGTCCCGTGATGTGGGCCCCCGCTGGATCGTTGAAACTGGCCGACGCGTTCCACCGGCGCCCGAGCAGCGGACGTCGGGCGGAACGACGGTGGCATCCTTGCCTCAGTTCGTCGACGCGACTGGGGTGGCGAACCGCAAAGCCGAGGCGATTCGGCCACGGTGGAAATCAGCTGTGCCCCAGGCGGTTCGCAGTGCGGCGACCTTGGTCAGCCACAGCGACAGGTCGAATTCCGCGGTGTAGCCGATGGCGCCGTGCACCTGGAGTCCGGCGCGTGCGGCGCGGTGGGCCGCATCGCCGCAGGCCACGACGGCCGCCGAGACGTCGCGGGCGCGGTCGCTCGATTCCAGGGTGAGCGCCGCGCGGTACAGCAGCGGCTCGGCCAAATCCAGCGCGATCAGCACATCGGCGAGTTGCTGCTTCACCGCCTGGAATTCACCGATCGCACGCCCGAACTGCTTGCGCTGCTTGGCATAACCGGTGGTCTGCTCGAGAATCGCCCGACCCGCACCGAGAAGCTGCGCTGCGCAAGCCAGCACGCCGACATCGAAGGCGTAATCAATGGCCGCTCCGACCCCGGGCCCATCAGCGACCAGCTCGTCGGCGATGACCCGAACCAGGATGCGGGCGGGGTCGATCGAAGTCACCGCTCCCGAGGTCCCCGTCCCCGAGGTCCCGGCGCCCGAAGTCGCCGCCTCTGTCTTCGGCGCGGCGCGCACATGCGTCTGTCCGGCGGCTGAACCGACGGTGGCCGCGCGCGGGTTCCGGTCGCGGGTCGACTCGCTGGCTCCTGCGGCCGCCCCGGAGTCCTCGAGTTGGGGCGAACCATCGGCTCCTGGGTCGGTCGACCGATGCCCGAGCATCAGTCGACCGTCGACGGTCATGAGCACCGGCTCGGCGATATCGGCGTCGAGGGCGACGGCGCGTTGCAGCTCGAAGGTGATGGTGCCGAGCGCATCGCCGCTCGCGAGCGCGGGCAACCACCGCTGCGCCGCCGAGGAATCCGGAAGTCGTTGCAGCAGCGCGGGAATCACGGCGGCAGTCTCGATGACCGGCCCGAAAACAGCGCCGCGCCCGAGTTCGATCAGCGCGACGACGAGATCAACCGGGGTCGCATCCGCCCCGCCGTACTTCTCGTCGACGATCAATCCGAACACGCCCATGTCGGCGACCTGCCGCAGCAGCGCGCGCCCCTTGGCAGGATCGCCGGCGGCCCAAGCGCGCACCGCGGCGGGCACCTGACCCGCGTCGAGAATCTTGCGCAGCTCGCCGGCGAAATCGAGCTGTTCGGTACTGAGCGCGAATCTCATCGCATACCTCCAATATTCGGAAGGGCGATTCGGCCCAAGTGAGTGCCGGCCACGCCGATCGACCCAGCGGTTTCGCCGGGTAGCGCCACGGCGCGCCCATCCGTGCCGCTGGGTAGCGCTACGACGTGGTGGTCGGTGCCGCTGGGTAGCGCTACGACGTGGTGGTCGGTGCTGACGGGTAGTGCCACCGTGTCGCGGACCGTGCTGACGGGTAGTACCACCGTGTCGCGGGCGGTGTCGACGGGCAGGGATATCGCCTGGAGGCCGCCGTCGGTCGGCGGGATCGGGTCCATGGTGCGGTCGCGCTCGCTTCTGAGCTGGGCGGTCCGCAGTTCCAGCTGGATCATGAAGTGCACGTTCATCGCTTGCTCTCCCGCGGCAGGCCGAGGATGCGTTCGGCGATGATGTTGCGCTGGATCTCGTTGGTGCCCGCGTAGATCGGGCCCGAGAGCGAGAACAGGTAGCCGTCGGTCCAGGCGCTGCGCTGTTCGGCGGCGGCGCCGAGCAGGTCGAGCGCTGTCTCGTGCATGGAGATATCCAGCTCGGACCAGAACACCTTGGTGATCGACGATTCCGCGCCGAGTTGCCCGCCGTCTTGGAGGCGGGTGACGGTGCCGAAGGTGTGCAGGCGATAGGACTCGGCGCCGATCCAGGCGTCCACCACCGCATTTCGGGCGGCGGTGTCGGTGGGTTCGGCGGTCTCGGTCCACAGGTCGATGAGCCGCTGCGCTGTGGCGCTGAACCGTCCAGGGCTGCGTAGCGACAGGCCACGCTCGTTCGACGAGGTCGCCATCGCGACGCGCCAGCCCTCGTTCACCCCGCCGATCACATCGCGATCCGGCACGAAAACGTCGTCGAGGAAGATCTCCGCGAAGCCGGGTTCGCCGTCGAGCTGGGGGATGGGCCGCACGCTCACACCTTCGGCGGTGAGGGGGAACATCACGTAGGTCAGCCCGTGGTGACGTTGCGCCTCGGGATCGCTGCGGAACAGCCCGAACGCCCAATCCGCGAAGGACGCACGGGAACTCCACGTCTTCTGGCCGTTGAGCAGCCAACCACCTTCGGTGCGTCGAGCGGTCGAACGCAGGCTCGCGAGGTCGCTGCCCGCCTCGGGTTCCGACCAGGCTTGCGCCCAGATGTCGTCACCGCGGGCCATGCGCGGCAGGATCCGTGCGAGTTGTTCGGGGGTGCCGTGCTCGAACAGGGTCGGCGCCAGCAGGAAGATGCCGTTCTGCGCAACCCGCCCCGGCGCCCCGGCGGCGTAGTACTCCTGCTCGAAAAGCACCCATTCGAGAATCGACGCGTCCCGCCCGCCGAACTCACGCGGCCACGAAACGGCGGACAACCGCGCCTCAGCCAGCTTGGCTTCCCATTCCCGATGTGCGGCAAAGCCTTTCGCGGTATCCATCGACGGCAACGGCTCGGGCGGGACGTTGGCGGCGAGGAACGCGCGCACCTCCAGCTGGAATTCCCGGGCAGCCGGGTCGATCTCTAGATCCACTTACTTCGTCCCGTTCTGTTCGGTCGAGCCTGCCTTCATCGAGCGGGCATTCATCCCGCCGAGCGAGTCGGCACCGACTTCGGCATTGTGGGCGTGCGCGAAATGGTGCAGCCCGAAAACCGAGTCCATGCCGCTGCGCATCCCCATCAGATCCTCGGCCTGGTTGACGGCCTTCTTGGTGAGCGTCAACCCGAATTGCGGCATGGCGGAGATCTTTTCGGCCAGGCCCATCACTTCTGCCTCGAGCTCGTCGCGCGGCACGACCCGGTTGACCATGCCCCACTCCTTGGCCTGCGCCGCTCCGAACCGATCACCGGTGAACAGGAACTCCTTGGCCGCACGCGGACCCATCACCCACGGATGCGCGAAATACTCGACGCCCGGAATGCCCATCCGCACAACCGGATCGGAGAAGAACGCGTCATCGGAACAGACGATCAAGTCGCATACCCAGGCCAGCATCAACCCGCCCGCGATGCACGCGCCCTGCACCATCGCCACCATCGGCTTGGGGATTTCCCGCCAGCGCCTACACATTCCGAGATACACCTCGGACTCGCGCGCGAACCGCTGATCACCGCCGGGGCGATCGATGTGGTCCCACCACAGCGCGGCCTTGTTCTCGAAGTGCACATCGTGATCGCGCCCCGGCGTGCCGATATCGTGCCCGGCACTGAAGTGTTTTCCGTTGCCCGCCAGCACGATCACCTTGACCTCGGGATCCTCGACGGCGCGCACGAAAGCGGCATCGAGGGCGTAGGTCATCTTCGAGTTCTGCGCGTTGCGGAAATCGGGCCGATTCATGGTGACCACGGCGACCGACCCACGCACCTCATAGGTGACAACCTCGGAACTCACGACTTCTCCTCACGTAGCTCACGCTTGAGCACTTTGCCCGCTGCGCTGTAGGGCAGCTGGTCGCGGAACTCGACAAGCCTCGGAACTTTGAAATTCGCCAATTGCCCTGCAGCGAAGGTGATTACCTCATCGGCGGTCAGCGTCGACGAGGCCTTGCGCACGACAACGGCCTTGCCGACCTCGCCCATGCGCTCGTCGGGCACGCCGATCACCGCGGACTCGGCCACACCGTCGAGCCTGGCCAGGGTCTGTTCGATCTCGGCGGGATACACGTTGAACCCGCCGGTGATGTACATGTCCTTGAGCCGGTCGGTGATCTTCAGGTAGCCGCGCTCGTCGACGACGCCGATGTCGCCGGTGTGCAGCCAGCCGTCGGCGTCGATGGCCTCGGCGGTGGCCTCGGGGTCGTCGAGGTAGCCGAGCATCACGTTCGGCCCGCGCAGCAGCACCTCACCCTCGTCGGACAGTCGCAGCTCGAAACCAGCGATCGGTCGCCCGCAGGTGCCCGCGATGGTGGCGGCATCGTCGTCGGCCCGGCACATCGTCCCGAACCCGGAAGCTTCCGACAGGCCGTAACCCGTGACGACAACGTCGAATTCGAGTTCGTCACGCATCCGTTCGACCAGCACCACCGGCACGGTCGCGGCACCGGTGACGGCCACCCGCAGCGAGCTCAGATCGCGTCCGGTTCGCGAGGGATGGTCGAGCAGGGTCTGATAGATCGTGGGCGGTCCGGGCAGGACCGTCACGCCTTCGGCCTCGATCAGCGAGAGCGTGGTCGGCACATCGAAACTGGCCTGCGGAATGATCGTGGCCCCGGTGACCAGGCACGCGAGAATCCCCGCCTTGTACCCGAAGTTGTGAAAGAACGGGCTCACCACCAGATACCGGTCCCCGGCCCGCACCGTCGTGCACTCCACCCACCCGCGCACCACATCGAGCGCCTGCCGGTGCGCCACGAGCGTGCCCTTGCTGCGGCCGGTGGTGCCGGAAGTGAACAGGATGTCGGCGATGTCATCGGGCGAGACCTGCGCGGCCCGTTCCTCGCTCGCCGCGTCGGAGACGGTCTCCGCGCATTCGAGCAGCTCTGCCCAGGTCAGTGTGGCGGCACCGATCCCGAAGTCGGCTGGTTGCGACGGGGGTCGCGCGGTCGTAGTTGTCGAGCCACTGGCGTTCTCGACCGGGACCACCACGACGGTCCCGATGCCCAGCTCCGGCGCCTCGGCCAGCAGTTCGGCCGCCCGATCGCGACCGAGGAAGGCCCCGGCGACGAACAGCGCCTTCGCGTCCACACGTGACAGCACATCGACCGCCTCGGCCACCACATAGCGGGTGTTCAACGGAACCAGCGCGGCCCCGACCGAATGCGCGGCCAGCGCGGCGATCACCCAGTGGTGGGTGTTCGGCGCCCACATCGCGACCCGATCGCCGGGGGAGATGCCGCGCGCGATCAGCGCGCGGGCGGTGATGCGCACCTGGGCGAGCAGTTCGGACCAGGTCAGGCGGGTCGTGCCGTCGATCAGGGCCGGTTCGTGCGGATGCGTCGCGGCGACTTGTCGCAGCGCCTGCGGGGTGGTGTGTGCGGGGGTTGTCACGGGGTCCTCACCGTAGTGCGGTCGCTGTTCTTGACGAAGCAGCCAACAAAGCAAGTGCTTGGTAGGTTATCCTACCGACGTGGGCGTGATCCAGACCTCAGATTCCGATACCGCGATCTCCGATGCGGAGTTTTGCGCGGAAATACGCGATTGGCTTGCCGAAAATCTTGCGGGCGAGTTCGCTGACCTGCGCGGAACCGGCGGACCGGGCCGCGAGCACGAGTTCTTCGAAGAGCGGCTCGCCTGGGATCGCCACCTCGCGAAGGCGGGCTGGACTTGCCTCGGCTGGCCGGTCGAACACGGCGGCCGCGGCACAAGCGTGCGTCAACAGGTGATCTTCCATGAGGAATACGCGAAGGCGGATGCTCCCGCGCGGGTCTCGCACGTGGGCGAGGAACTGCTCGGCCCGACGCTGCTCGCCTTCGGCACCGAGGACCAGAAGCAGCGATTCCTGCCCGGCGTTCGCTCGGTCGGCGAGCTGTGGTGTCAGGGATATTCCGAACCGGGTGCGGGCTCCGACCTCGCCGCGGTCGCCACCACCGCCCGCCTCGACGGCGACAAATGGGTGATCAACGGCCAGAAGATCTGGACCTCCCTGGCCCACGTCGCCGACTGGTGCTTCGTGATCGCCCGCACCGAACGCGGCTCGACCAGGCACAAGGGCCTGTCCTACCTGCTGGTTCCGATGAACCAGCCCGGCATCGAAGTACGGCCGATCGAACAGCTCACCGGCACTTCGGAATTCAACGAAGTGTTCTTCGACAACGCCGTCACCGACGCAAACCTCGTCGTCGGCGAACCCGGCGACGGCTGGCGAATCGCTATGGGCACCTTGACCTTCGAGCGCGGCATCTCCACCCTCGGACAGCAGATCCGCTTCGCGCGCGAACTCGCCGACATCGAAGAGTTGGCGAAAAGAACCGGCGCCGCCGACGACCCGATCGTCGCCGCCCGCCTCGACCGCGCCTTCGTCGGCCTCAAAGTTCTACGCGCCCACGCCCTGCGCACGATGAGCGAGGGCGACGCCGGCGGCGCCTCGGTGTCGAAGTTGTTGTGGGCCAACTGGCATCGCGATCTGGGCGAACTGGCGATGGCCGTCCAAGGCGCGGCAGGCCTTGTCCTAGGCCCCGACGACATGACCGCATGGCAGCGGCTGTACCTGTTCAGTCGCGCCGACACGATCTATGGAGGTTCGAACGAAGTGCAGCGCAACATCATCGCCGAGCGTGTGCTCGGTCTGCCGCGAGAGGCCCGCCCGTGAGTGCGCACAACCCCACTGCGGGCGAACAGTCGAGCCCGGCCTATTCGGGTGCGAAGAAGTCACTGTCGATCGCGCCCGCCTCGATTCCTGGCCACGGCCTGCTCATCGGTCGAACGGCCGTGATCACCGCCGCCGCGGGCACCGGCATCGGCTCGGCCACGGCACGCAGGCTTCTCGAAGAAGGTGCTGATGTCGTCGTCTCGGATTGGCATGAACGTCGCCTCAACGAGACCGCCGAACTGCTGGCCAAGGAATTCCCGGAGCGTCGGGTCGGCGCGGTGGTCTGCGATGTTCGCGACACCGCGCAGGTCAACCAGCTGATCACCGCTGCCGCCGCCGAACTCGGCCGGATCGACATCATGGTCAACAACGCGGGCCTCGGCGGCGAGACCCCGGTCGTCGACATGACCGACGAGCAGTGGGACCAGGTCCTCGACATCACCCTCACCGGCACCTTCCGCTGCACTCGTGCGGCCCTCACGTACTTCCGAGGCGCGGGCCACGGCGGCGTGATCGTCAACAATGCCTCCGTCCTCGGCTGGCGTGCCCAGCACGGCCAAGCCCACTACGCCGCCGCGAAAGCCGGCGTGATGGCACTGACCAGGTGCAGCGCTGTCGAAGCCGCCGAATTCGGCGTGCGAATCAACGCCGTCGCGCCGAGCATCGCCCGCCACCCGTTCCTCGACAAGGTGAGTTCCACCGAACTGCTCGACTCGCTCAGTGAGCGTGAGGCTTTCGGCCGCGCCGCCGAACCATGGGAGGTCGCGGCAACGATCGCCATGCTGGCCAGTGACTACACCTCGTATCTGACCGGCGAGGTTGTCTCGGTGAGCAGTCAGCGCGCATGATCACCGGGGCGGGCTCACCTGAACCAAGCAAGTGCTTGGTTGTACGATGACGAGTGTGACCGCAGCCGACACCAAACGCACCCGCCGCGCCGAACTGCTCGACCTCGCCGCCGACCTGTTCGCCGAACGGGGCCTGCGCGCCACCACCGTGCGCGATATCGCCGACTCGGCAGGCATCCTCTCGGGCAGTCTCTACCACCACTTCGACTCCAAGGAATCGATGGTCGACGAGATCCTGCGCGGCTTCCTCGACGACCTGTTCGGCCGCTACCGCGAGATCGCCACGGCCGGACTGAGTTCGCGAGACACCTTGGAAGCCTTGGTGATCGCCTCCTACGAGTCCTTCGACCGCCACCACGCCGCGGTCGCGATCTATCAGGCCGAGGCCAAGAACTTGCGTGACGTGGAACGTTTCGCCTACATCCGTGACTTCAACATCGAGTTCCGCGAACTGTGGCACCGGGTGCTCACCACCGGCGTCGCCGACGGCAGCTTCCGCCCCGAACTCGACGTGGAACTCGCGTTCCGCTTCCTGCGCGACACCGTGTGGGTGGCGGTGCGCTGGTACACCCCCGGTGGCCCGATCACCGTGAAAAACCTTGCCCAGCAATATCTCACCATCGTGCTCGACGGGCTCACCATGCCCCACGCTTAGGAGTTCTCCATGACCGATCGCCGCCCCTACACCCCGGTGCGGGAAGCCTATGTGATCGACGCGGTGCGAACCGCGGTCGGCAAACGCAACGGCGCCCTCGCCGACGTGCACCCGGCCGACCTCGGCGCCGCCGCCCTGCGCGGACTCGTCGAACGCACCGGCATCGACCCGGCCGTGGTCGACGATGTGATCGTCGGCTGTGTCGACAACATCGGTCCGCAGGCGGGCAATATCGGCCGCACCATGTGGCTGACCGCTGGTTTCCCGGAAGAGGTTCCCGGCGTCACCGTCGACCGGCAGTGCGGGTCGAGTCAGCAGGCGATCAACTTCGGTGCCCAGGCCATCATGAGCGGCACCGCCGAGGTGATCGTCGCGGGCGGCGTGCAGAACATGAGCGCCATCCCGATCTCGGCCGCCATGCTCGCCGGTAAGGAATACGGCTTCGACTCCCCGTTCGTCGGCGCCACCGGCTGGGATGAGCGCTACGGCACCGGCGAGGTCTCGCAGTTCCGCGGCGCCGAACTGATCGCCGAGAAGTGGGGCATCACCCGCGAAGACATGGAGCAGTGGGCGCTGCGCAGCCACACCCGCGCCCGTGCGGCCATCGCGGAGGGCCGCTTCGATGCCGAGATCGTGCCGGTCGGCGACTTCACGGTCGACCAGGGCCCGCGCGAGACCAGCCTCGAGAAGATGGCGACCCTGCAGCCCCTGAGCGAGGGCAGCCCCCTCACCGCAGCGGTGGCCAGCCAGATCTCCGACGGCGCCAGCGCGACGCTGCTCGCCTCGGAGTGGGCGGTGCGCGAGTACGGCCTCACCCCCCGCGCGCGGATCCACCACGTCAGTGCCCGCGGTGCGGACCCGATCTTCATGCTCAGCGCCCCGATCCCGGCGACCCAGTGGGCACTGGAGAAAACCGGCCTGACCATCGACGACATCGACGTCATCGAGATCAACGAGGCCTTCGCGCCGGTGGTGCTGGCCTGGATCAAGGAGATCGGCGCCGATCCGGCGAAGGTGAACGTCAACGGCGGGGCGATCGCGCTCGGCCACCCGCTCGGCGCGACCGGCGCGAAACTCTTCGCCACCCTGCTCCACGAACTCGAGCGGGTGAACGGTCGCTACGGGCTGCTCACCATCTGCGAGGGTGGCGGCACGGCGAACGTGACGATCATCGAGCGCCTCGACGCATAAGAGACCGGCGTAATCACCCACTTCGTGCCGTTTCAATCAGAATTCTGACTGAAACGAGCCGAAGTGGGTGATTACGCCGGTGCATCGCCCGCGCCCGGTGCCTACGATTGGTCCAATGAAGGTGCTCGGCGCATGCCCGCTCGACTGCCCCGACGCGTGCTCGTGGGTGGTGACCGTCGAAGACGGCGTCGCCACCGGCCTGCGCGGGAACAAGGAACACCCGGTCACGCGCGGTGCGCTGTGCGTGAAGGTGAACCGGTATCTCGAGCAGGTCGGTGCGCCGGACCGGCTGAGGTACCCGATGCGCCGGGTCGGGCCGAAGGGCTCCGGACAGTTCGAGCGGATCAGCTGGGACGAAGCGCTCGACGAGATCGCCACCAGGGTCACCGGCATCATCGACGAATTCGGCGGTGAGGCGATCTGGCCGTTCCACGGAACCGGCAGCCTGGGGTACATCCAAGGCATGGAAGGCTTTCCGGGCCGCCGGATGTTCAACCTGCTCGGGGCCTCGCATCACGCACCGACGATCTGTTCGGTCGCTGGCGGCGCCGGCCTGAGCTACACCCTCGGCACGTCCGGTGGGATGGATCCCGAGGACTTCGCGAAGTCGAAACTGATCCTGCTGTGGGGCACCAACCCGCTCACCTCCGGCCACCACCTGTGGAAATTCATCCAGGACAGCGGCGCCTACCTGGTCTCCATCGACCCCGTCCGCACCAAGACCTCCGAGCGCTGCGACGAACACCTCGCCCCGCTGCCCGGCACCGATGCGGCGCTGGCGCTGGGTTTGCTGCACGTCGTGGTGTCGCTGGGTGCGCAGGACGATGAGTTCATCGCCGAGCACACCGAGGGCTGGCCCGAATTCCGCGACGTCATCGAGGAATACACACCCGAACGTGTTGCCGCGATCACGGGACTGCGCGAGGAGCAGATCATCGCGCTCGGTGAGCGGATCGCCCACACCAGGCCGACCGCCATCCGCGCGTCGCAGGGCATGCAGCGGCACGCGGGCGGCGGTATGGCGCTGCGGATCCTCGGCTGCCTGCCCGGCGTCACCGGTGACTGGTCGATACCCGGTGGGGGACTGCACTATTCGACGAGCGGACACTTCCGCCTCGACGATGCCGCACTGCGCCGCGACGACCTGCTGCCGCGCCCGGTCCGCACCCTGTCGATGACCAGGCTCGGCGAAGCCTTGCTCGAGACCGATGGTCCGCCGGTCAAGGCATTGTTCGTGATCGCGGCGAACCCGGTCGGTTCCAATCCTGATCAGCGTCGCGTGATCGAGGGCCTGTCCCGCGAAGACCTCTTCACCGTGGTCCTCGAACACGTCGGCACCGACACGGTCGACTACGCCGACATCGTCCTGCCCGCCACGATGCAGCCCGAACACCTCGACGTGCTCGCGGGTTACGGACACCTCTACCTGATCTGGAACGAGCCCGCCGTCGAGCCGCCCGGCGAATGCCTGTCCACCACAGAGACTTTCCGCCGGCTCTCGCAGCGCCTCGGTCTCACCGAGTCCGCGCTCTACGACTCCGACGAGGAGCTGGCTCGACAGCTGCTCAAAGGCTATGACCTCGAACGCCTCCGCGCGGACGGATTCCTGAAGGTGCAGGCGGGTCCTGTTCCGGCTGGGAAACTCCAATTCGTTTCCACCAGAGCGGAACTGGCAGGCCATGACCCGATGCCGACCTACACCCCGCCCGCCGACCCCGGCGACGGCCTGGTGCTGATCTCGGCTGCCTCGCACTACTTCCTGAACACGATCTTCGGCTCCAATCCCGAATTACGGCGTCGTGCAGGCGAATCCACGATCACCCTGCATCCCGATGATGCCGCCGCACGCGGTATCGCCGACGGTGTCGCGGTGGTCGTGTCGAACGACCGCGGCTCGTTCGAGGCCGTCGCCCAAGTCTCGGACCGGGTGCGACCCGGCGTCGCGGGCACGACCAAGGGCCGCTGGGCCAAGTTCACCGGCGGAGCCACCGTGAATGCCACTATCGCCGAACGAGATTCAGACTATGGCGGCGGCGCGGTCTTCCACGACAACCGCGTCGAAGTCGCACTGCGCTGATGTATCGCTGGTGAGGCGCCGCACACGGTGGATGGTTCCGTGACAACCCCATGTCAGTGAAAAGCGCCGGACCCTGCGCGCCGTGTCGGCGTCGCGCCTGGTCCGGCGCCCTCGTCACCCCAGCGAACTCGACGGACGCTCCAAGTCGTCGAGTCGGGGGAGCTCGAGATCGGTCAGCGAGTTTCGGTGGCGGGCTCGCTGGTCAGCGCGCCGATCGCCGCGATCCTCGCCACCGCGTCGGTGACGATCTGGTCGATCAGTTCCGCCACCGTCGGCAGGCTGTCGATGATGCCGGTGACTTGGCCTGCGGGTAGTACGCCGGCGTCCGTGCGACCCTCGACGAGACCGGCCTTGGTCAGCATGGCCGAGTTCGCGGCCATCACTACCTGAGACCAGCTGAGGTCCTTCGTCTTTCGCATCGCCAGGCCGTCGCGGGCCAGCGTCGACCACTTCATGCCGGTCATCGACTTGAACTTGGCCGCGTTCGACACCGCCGCTGAGAGGCCACGCCAACCGCCGGAGTGTTCGAGTCGGGTCACCAGTTCGGTGTTGAGCATGCGGTGGGGCATGCCGTCGACCTTGACCGACACGATGGTGTCCTGGAGGCCGCGGGCGAGGTATTCCTGCTTCACGGCTTCCGGGACGGTGCTCTCCTGGGTGAGCAGGAAGCGGGTGCCCATGGCGACGCCGGCCGCACCGTAGGACAGGGCGGCGGCCAGGCCGCGACCGTCGAAGAAGCCGCCTGCCGCGATCACGGGGATGTCGACGGCGTCGAGTACCGACGGCAGCAGCAGGGTGGTGGCGACGGGGCCGGTGTGGCCGCCGCCCTCGCCGCCCTGCACGATCACCGCGTCGGCTCCCCACGAGGCCACCTTCACCGCGTGCTTGGCCGCACCGATCGACGGAACAACAACGACACCAGCATCTTTGAGCCGGGCGATGAGTTCCTTCTTCGGCGCCAGCGCGAACGACGCGACCCGCACCTGCTCGCGGATGAGCAGTTCGATGCGCTCGGGAGCATCGGTGGCGTCGGCGCGGATGTTCACGCCGAAGGGCTTGTCGGTGAGCGACTTGGTCTTGGCGACCGCCGCCTCGAGTTCCTCGAAAGTCATTGTCGCTGAAGCGAGAATGCCGAGTCCGCCCGCGTTGGCGGTAGCCGCGACCAGCCGTGGCCCGGCGACCCAGCCCATCCCGGTCTGCACGATTGGATGCTCGATGCCGACCAGTTCGGTCAGGGGAGTCCGCAAGCGTGCGCTCATGCCGCTTCCTTTCCGCATGCTCGGCTGGCCCGGGGCCGGCCGCTCATGCTGTTTCCTTCGGGCAACCGATTGGCGTGGGTACGCGCCGCTGCCGACCGTTCACCGCTCACACCGTCACTTCCTTCTCACGGAAACCCTTGGGGTCGAGCATCGTTCGAATGATCCGCAGCTCGTCGTCCGTGGGCAGACGGCTCTCGCCCGCTTCGCCGAGCCCTGCGATCTCGAACGACGTGTTCTCGGCTACCTCGTCGGCGCTCACACCGGGATGCAGCGACAGCGCGCGCATCGTATGTTCGGGGCCGCCGAAGTCGAACACGCCCAGGTTGGACACCACCCGGTGCAGATGGTGGAAGCGGTAAGCCGGGTTGGTCGGGTCGACCTTGTCGTAGCCGATGCCGGACACGATATCGACCTGCTCGCAGAACACCCGTGCGTTGTGCTTGGGGATGAAATAACTGGTCGCGTGGTTGATGGTGTTGCCGGGCGCGCCACGCACACCGAACATCTGCCGCGTCGGCTGCTGCAGCGGACCGAAGGCCGACAGGTTCTGATTGCCGAACCGGTCGATCTGATTGGCCCCCATCACTACATGGCGACGGCCCGAGGCGACCACGTCGAACACCCGCGAGAACGGAATCCAGCCCTCCACAGGAGCTTTCGCACCGATCGCAGGCACCTCGGCGAAGAACAGCGCCTCACCGTCGGACAGCAACAGATCCGGTTCGAAGGTGAGCCGGGCCAGCCGCGCGCCGGTGGTGGTGATCGTCGACATCGGGCTGGCCATGATCTCGCCGGCGCCACGGAAGATCTCCGCCGCCGCGACGACACACACTTCGGCGCGAGTGATGGGTCCGCCGGTTGTCGCGTCGGCCGCGCTCTGCGATGCGGAATTCATAGCTGCTCCTCGGCGAAAGTGGCGACGGCGGACTGGTATTCGTCTTCGGAGACATCCAGGTAGCGTGCCTTGAACTCGGCCCACGACTCCGGCGTCTTCGCGGCCGCCACGTAGTGTTTCTGAAACTTCTCGTCGCGCCCATAGCTGCCGGAGAAGGTGAAGTGCGCGCCGCCGGGTGACTCGATTACACCGTCGACCAACATGCGATTGAGGATGATCGCCTGCTGCGGAACCGCTTTCACCAGTTCTTCGGTCTCGACGATCCGATCCACCGAGACATAGCGGCGCTCAGCGGCCAAGCAGTACAGATCATCGAAGTACGGATCGACGCCCGTGTAGGCCGCGTTCCCGTGCTTGTCGGCCAGATCCAGATGCACGAGCGACGCATCGAGATTCAGCGCGGGCATCGCGACCAGGGTTTCGACGCGACCGTCGGCGGCGGGATACGGCGACGAAATGGTCTTCAGCTCGCCCTCCCAGAAGTCGAGCACCGCCGACCCGAGCCCGGCCCGGATCGGCAGGAACGGCAGTCGCGCGGCCGCCGCCTGCAGCCCGCACTTCACCATCCCCTCGTCCATCTCGCGCACCGTGAGCTCACCGGAGGTGCGGGCCTTCGCGAACCACGGATCGTAGAACGGCGCCGAATCCAGCGACACGAACCCGTAGTACGCCTTGCGGACCTTGCCCGCCGAACACAGCAGCCCCAGGTCGGGACCGCCATAGGTGACCACGGTCAGATCGGTGACATCCGAGCGCAGCAGCGCGCGCACCAGCGCCATCGGCTTGCGCCGCGAACCCCAGCCGCCGATCCCGATGGTCATGCCGCTGCGCAGCTCGCCGACCACCTCGTCGAGGGTCATTCTCTTGTCGCGCATGGCTTTCAGCTCTCCTTCTTCTGCGCGGCGAGATCGTCGTCGAAGCGCGCCCTGATCTCGTCGGCGACACCGGCGAGGTTGAGCTCCATCGTGAAGCCCTGTTCGTAGCGGTAGGAGCGGTGCACGTCCTGCACGTCGATGCCGTTGAGCGCGCGCTTGGCGGCCCGGATCACCCGGCCGTCCTTGTTCGCGATGTTCTTCGCGACTTCCATTGCGGCAGCGTCGAGTTCGGCGCGCGGCACGACCTTGTACACCGAACCGAAGTGGTGCAGCTGCTGGGCGGTGAGCTTGCCCGCGGTGTAGAACATGGTCCGCATCAGGTGCTGGGGGACCAGTCGCGCCAGGTGGGTCGCGGCGCCGAGCGCGCCACGGTCGACCTCTGGCAGGCCGAAGGTGGCGTCGTCGGAGGCGACGATGACGTCGGAGTTACCGACCAGGCCGATGCCGCCGCCGAGGCAGAAGCCGTTCACGGCGGCGACCACGGGCACCTCGCAGTCGTAGACCGCGGCGAAGGCCTCGAAGCAGCCGTGGTTGGCGCGGATCAGCGCGGTATGGCCGACGTCGGCGTTCATTTCCTTGATGTCGACGCCCGCGTTGAACCCGCGCCCCTCCGCGCGCAGCACGACCACCCGGGTCTCCTGGTTGCGGCCCGCGGCTCGCACGGCTTCGGCCAGCGCGAACCAGCCGTCCGAGGGCAGGGCGTTGACCGGCGGATAGTCGACTGTGACGACCTCGACCCCGTCGGCTTCGGTGTGACGGTTTATCCCCATCGCGATGTCTCCTCGTGCACGCCTCGGCGAACCCGAGACAAAGCAAGCAATTGCTTGGTAGGTTAACACGGTGGCTGTAGAAATCGACCTTTCCGGGCAGATCGTTCTGGTGACAGGCGGTGTGCGCGGCGTCGGCGCCGGAATCAGCCGCGCCTTCCTCGCCGCGGGTGCGACGGTGCTGACCTGCGCGCGCCGACCGGCCGACGAACCGATCGCCGTCGGCGACCGCAGTACCGAACACCTCACCTGCGATGTGCGCGACGTCGACGCGGTCTCGGCCATGTTCGCCGAGATCCAGTCCAGGCACGGCCGCATCGACCAGGTGGTGAACAACGCCGGCGGCGCGCCGTTCGCGATGGCCGACACCGCGAGCCCCAAATTCCACGTCAAGATCGTGGAGCTGAATCTGCTTGCGCCGCTGCTGATTTCCCAGCAAGCCAACGCCCTGATGCAGAAACAGGACACCGGCGGCTCGATCGTGATGATCACCAGTGTCAGCGGCCACCGCCCCTCACCCGGCACCGCCGCCTACGGCGCGGCCAAAGCAGGCCTGGACAACCTGGCCACCTCACTGGCTGTCGAATGGGCCCCGAAAGTCCGCCTCAACTCCGTCGTAGTCGGCCCCGTGGAAACCGAACTCAGCCACCTCCACTACGGCGACGCGGACGGAGTGGCAGCAGTCGCGAAAACTGTCCCCCTCGGCCGCCTCGCCACTCCCGCCGACGTAGGCAACGCCGCCCTCTTCCTGGCCTCACCCCTGGCAGCCCACATCAGCGGCGCCACCCTCCTCGTCCACGGCGGCGGCGAACGCCCCGCCTTCCTCGACGCCGCAAATGCCAACAACTAGTCCGACTTCGCGGCGTCAGCCGCCGATAAGCACAGGAGTTTCAGATGGATGACCAGTTGATCTGCGCCGGGCGCACTGTGATCGTGACCGGCGCGGGCCGGGGGATCGGTCGCGCCCACGCCCTCGCCTTCGCCGCAGCGGGCGCCCGCGTGGTCGTCAACGACGTCGGCACCGCACTCGACGGCGCCGCGACCACGGAAACCCCCGCCCAGCAGGTCGTCGACGAGATCGTCGCCGCCGGTGGCGAGGCCGTCGCCAACTACGACGACGTCGCCGACTGGGAGGGTGCGCACAGGCTCATCCACCAGGCCATCGACACCTTCGGCGGCCTCGACGTCCTGGTCAACAATGCCGGCTTCGTGCGCGACCGCATGCTCGTCAACCTCGGCGAGGAGGAATGGGACGCCGTCGTCCGCGTGCACCTCAAAGGCCACTTCGCCACCATGCGGCACGCGGCCGAGTACTGGCGGGCCGAGTCGAAAGCGGGCCGCCCGGTGGATGCCCGCGTGATCAACACCAGTTCCGGCGCCGGTCTGCAGGGCAGCGTCGGCCAGGGCAATTACGGCGCGGCCAAGGCGGGTATCGCGGGTCTCACACTCACCGCCTCGGCCGAGTTCGGGCGCTACGGCGTCACCGTGAACGCCATCGCCCCGGCTGCCCGCACCCGGATGACGGAAACGGTCTTCGCCGACACCATGGCGGCTCCCGACGCAGGCTTCGACGCGATGGCTCCGGAGAACATCTCGCCGCTGGTGGTATGGCTCGGCAGCACCGAATCAGCCGGGGTGACCGGCCGGATGTTCGAGGTCGAAGGCGGAAAAGTCGCGTTGGCGCAGGGCTGGCTGCACGGCACCCCGGTCGATCGTGGCGCCCGCTGGAACCCCGCTGAGCTGGGTCCGGTCGTCAAAGAATTGATCGAGAAGAGCACTCCGCCGGAGCCGGTTTACGGTGCATAGCAAACTTTGAGGTGTGGGTCCGGAGAAATGTCCTCGGCCTGCACTTATGGCAAGTCACACACGTTCAGGGGGCTGGACGACTCTTGCTCCCCTCTGCGGGCATCGTGCAGTGGGTTTACTATGGGCTACTGTTCGTCGATCCCGGAATGTGTCGCGACCGGGGGTAATTCTGCGCTGAATAACTAAGGGGATGATCGAGCGCATGGCCATTGGTCGCATGTTGCGCGTATTTGCCGCTGCGAGTGTGCTGGCCGGCTGTGCGCTTTTAGGGCCCGCGGTGGCCATGGCCGCCCCGGAGAAACAGCCCACGCCCGCCGCCCAGGCGCCCGGCAGCGGCAGTGCCGGGCAGGGCAACGGCAGCGGCGGGGGCAATGGTGGCCAGGCCACCCCGACCCCCCAGCCCGGTGAGCTGAGCCTGCCCGGTCAGAACAATGGTCAGCCGAACACCCCGGCTCAGGAGCCCACAGTGCCGGGTAACCAGCAGGGCCCCGGCGTCCCGACTGATCCTCAGTCGGGTGCTCCGGTCGCGGACGAAGGCGGATGGACCCCCCTTACCATCCCCGGTCAGTCGAACGCCGACGTCCCCAAGCAGGAAGTCGCGGGTCCGCTCTCCGGTTCGGCCGGTGCGGGCTCCGCCGCAGCGGGTGCGGGTTCGGCCGCGGTCGGTTCGGCCGCCGCGGGCACTGGCTCGGCAGGTCTCGGCGTGCTGCTCGGTACCGGTTCGGCAGGCCTCGGCGTAGTCCTCGGCACCGGCTCCGCTGGCGCGGCCGCCGTCCTCGGTACCGGTTCGGCGGGTGCCGCGGCGGTTCTCGGCACGGGCTCCGCAGGCGCCGCGGCGGTCCTCGGTACCGGCTCGGCCGCGGTCGGGTCGGCTGCCGCGGGCACCGGTTCGGCCGCGCTCGGCGCGGGCTCGGCTGTACTCGGAACAGGTTCTGCCGCAGTAGGTTCCGCCGCTGCCGGCTCCGCGGCGGTAGGTTCCGCCGGTGCGGGCTCGGCCGCAGTGGGTTCCGCCGCGGTGGGTTCCGCGGCGGTAGGTTCCGCTTCGCCTCTGCTGTTGCTCCTGATCCCGATCCCGTCGGCCCCGGCCGCCCCGGCCCTGCCGCCCATCGCGATCCCCGCCGCACCTGCGGCCCCGGGTGTGCCGAATGTGGCTGTGGCAGCGCCTGTTCCGGCAGCAGCGCCGCCCGCCGCGGAGGCGCCCGCCCCCGCCGCACCACCCCCCGCCGCGGCAGCACCGGCCCCGGCGGCCAAACCGAACCACGAGTTCAAGCCGACCAGTGACAACAGTGGCCTCCCAGAACCCGAACTCCTGTCGGTGATCGGCGGCCTGATCGCGCTGACCCTGGCCGGAACCGGTTCGGGCGCAGTCAGTTTCCAGGGTGCCGCGGCAGCCCAAGCACGGGTGAACGCGGCGCGTGCCGAGTTCTTCGGACCGAGGTCGTGAGGGGATCTTCGATGAGTAAGAGCAAGACCCAGAGCACCTCCCGGTCCTATCGCCGCGTCGCCGCCGCCGTCGACGCGGTGTGCGCGGTGGCCGCCGACTCCGACGCCACCAGTCTCGACGAGGTGGTGCACGCCATCTCGCTGGAACGCCAACGCGAAATCGAGATCACCAGCGCGAACCTCGGCCCCGGTGTGTGCGGTCAGCGCCGGTTCTATCCCGAACGCGACATCATCGTGCTCGCCGACGCCCTACCCAGCCGCGATCACACCCTCGCCCACGAATTAGGCCATATCGTCTTCGATCACGAAGGCGCACCGGCGGTCGAGACCACGCTCGAGGTCAGTGACGACCTGATCGCCTACATGCTCAGTCAGCGTGCCCACGCCCAGATCGTCGACGACGGCGCCGACGACCTCGCCGAATGGGAAGCCGAGACCTTCGCGGCCATGCTCATGACGCGACTGCGCGTATTCAGCAACCGGGGCGCAGGCGTCTCGGTCCTTCGATTCGATGAGGCACTCGGATGACACTCTGGTTGACAGCCCTGCTGGTCTGGGTTGCCGCGGGTGCGCGAGTGGGTCGCGTGCTGGTGAAGCCGGCAACGACCTCCCGCGTCGCCATCGTCGTCGCGGTCGCCGCCGTGGCACTCGCGGTCACCGTCGCCATTCCCGAGATGGCGGTTGCCGTCGACAACCTGATGAAGGGCGGTGTGCACAGCGGCTGGCTGTCCACCGGCATCGTCATCTCCGCCTGGCTGCTGTTCACCGCGGCCACCTCGGTGGTGGCCTCCGCCGCGTGGCCGGTGGTCTCGCGGCGCAACCTGCGCCAGGTCGCGATGGTTGTCTACGGGATCGGCGCGGTGTCGATCGCCATCACCCTGGCCTGGTCGTTCACCTTCGGCTGGATCATGGTCGCGCTCGGCGCGGTGTTCATCGTGACCACCGGTCTGCGCAACCTCGACTGGACCATCCTCGGGCGCGGCATCGCGATCTACATCACCGGCACCGCCCTGGTCGCGGTGATGGCGGTCGCGAATGTGGGCCGCGCCTTCCAGCATGCCGAGCCGACCCCGCCCAACGAACCGCTGTGGGGCTGGGTCGCCTGGGAGATCGCCGCGCTGTTGATCGCGCTGGGCGCGGTCTCCATCGTGATCGAGCTGTGGTGGCGGGCCAAGGTGCTGCTGCGCCGGATCCAGCCGCTGCACAAGCTGATGGTCGGGCGGTTCCCCGAGGTGGTCGCGCCCGAGCAGAACGCCACCTCGGCGCAGCTCAAGGCCTCCGATCACATGGCTCAGGTGATGGACGCGCTGTATCTGCTCTCGGGCAGCGGCATCGTCATCCCGGCCGCGGGTGAGCCGCCGAACTCGGTGCCGCAGCGTGCCGCGGTGGTGGCCGAGTGGGCGCGAAATCCGTTGGGGGACTTGTTCGTCGACGCGCGCTGGATCGCGCCACCGCCCGGCGTGAGCCCGCGCGGCTGGGTGCTGGCCTTGGCGAGTGAGTACGAGAAGGTCGCCGCAGCCCAGGGGGCAGCACCCCAGAATGCCGCCACACCACGCTGAGAACACAGAAAACGGGCCTGAGCTGGTGGTTTCCCACCGTCTCAGGCCCGTTGTCTGCGTATCCGACGTTGTTACGGCCGTACCCAGGACACCATCAGGTGCGTCAGGCCGACCACCGCGTGGTCCCTATTCCGTGCCGTCCGGCGGAATTTCGGGCAAGCCTTCGCTGGCCCGGAGCTTCTCCGCCATCGAGGTGAGCAGATTCTGTGATTCTTCGGACAGATCGAATGCCCTGCTCGACAGTCGACGAAGTCCGTAACCCTGCAGCTGCGCGAGCAACTCCAGGTCGTGATCGATCTTGGCCGCGTAGATATCGTTGAAGAAGTAGTCAGGCTTGACCTTGAAGAACTTCGCCAGGGCGGCCACCGTCTCATCGGACGGATTCGTTCGTTGTCCCGACCGCAACTGCGAGAGATACGGCTTCGAGATCGGATGCCCGGAGGCAGTCAGCGCAGCCGCAACCTCTGCGTTGGTATGCGGCTTGCGCCCCGGGGGATGCACGGTTTCGAACAGCTTGTTCAGCCGCGCCGCGAAATCAGCCATTGTGAGCCGCCCAATTCCCTTCACTGTACTAACAGTCGTTATCTCGGATACGTATCATTGATATTAGCGGCTCAGTAACTGAAAACCTACGCCTGATTCGGGATTTCTCTACGATTTCCGACGCTCACCTGCGTGCAGGGGCGGCAGTGGTCGCGTTTGCGGGTCACGCCAACGACTCTTGTGGAGCGCGGGGGTGTCCGAGTTCGTGCCCGTCGTGGGGTTCTTCCGCCATCCAGCCATGATAGCTCAAAGATAGCTGACATCTCATCATCCCAGAGCCCCCCGTGACTTTGTGGCGTACGACACGTTCCAGGCGCCCTGGGATGAATGTTCAACCTGGGCGCCCGGTTTCGGTATAGCCCAGTCTACAGGCGTTCGATGATGGTGCCGGTCGCGAGTGCGCCGCCGGCGCACATCAGCACCATAGCAGTGCCCTGACCTGTGCGTTCGAGCTCGTGTAACGCTGTTGTGATCAAACGTGAGCCGGTAGAGCCCACGGGATGCCCGATTGCGATCGCACCGCCGTTGACATTTACCCGGTTCATGTCAGGTTGATGTACGGAAGCCCACGAAAGGGCGACGGACGCGAATGCTTCGTTGATCTCGAAAAGATCGATATCGCCAATCGTCATTCCGGAGCGCTCGAGCAGCCGGGTGCACGCCTGCACCGGCCCGTCCAGATGGAAGTTCGGCTCGGCGCCGACGAGCACCTGGGTGTGAATCCGAGCGCGCGGTCGCAAACCCTTTCGGCGCGCGACGGTTTCGTCCATCAGCAGCACCGCGGCGGCGCCGTCGGAGATCTGCGACGAGGTGCCCGCGGTGTGGATGCCGTCGGCCACCACCGGCTTCAGCGCGGACAGTCCTTCGATGGTGGTCGCGCGCAGGCCTTGGTCGCGGCTGACCTCCACCTTCTCGCCGGTGGCCACGCCTTCGCTGTCGAGCACCGGCGCCGAGACCGGAAGCACCTCGCGGTCGTAGCGGCCCTCGGCCCAGGCTCGCGCCGCCAATTGCTGTGAGCGCAGGCCGAATTCGTCGATATCGGCGCGGGTGATCCCGCGCCTGCGGGCGATACGCTCGGCGGCGCCGAACTGATCGGGCAGATCGATCGACCACGAGGCGGGCCGACGCGGGCCCGCCTCGGTGCCCACATTGGCGCCGAGCGGTACCCGGCTCATCGCCTCCACGCCGCACGCGATGCCGACGTCGATCGCCCCGGTGGCGATGAGGCCCGCGATCAGGTGGTTGGCCTGCTGGGCCGAACCGCACTGGGCGTCGATCGTGGTCGCGCCGGTCTGCCACGGCAGGCCCGCGTGTAGCCAGGCGACCCGGGTGACGTTGTTGGACTGCTCGCCCGCCTGGGTGACGCAGCCGCCGATCACCTGCTCGACCTCGGCCGGGTCGAGGCCCGCGCGGTCGAGCAGTCCGCGCTGGGCCAGCCCGAGCAGTTCGGCGGCGTGCAGGCCGGAAAGTTGGCCTCGCCGTTTGCCGATCGGGGTACGCACGGCCTCGACGATCACGGGTGTGCCCATCTGAATCTCCCTCATAACTGCAACAGGTTCTGATCTTGGGCTCAGGGTAAAACCGCGAGGTTCTTCCGTCGCGGCAACCCCTGTGCTTGAATGATTGTAGAACGTGTTTCAGTTTGTCGAAGGAGACATCTGGTGGTAGATCCGAGCAATGTACGGCCGAACCTGCCGGACGGGTTCGACGTTACCGACCCCGACATCTACGCCGAGCGTGTTCCGGTGGAAGAGTTCGCCGAACTGCGGCGGTCGGCCCCGATCTGGTGGAACGAGCAGTCGCCCGAGGTCGGCGGTTTCCACGACGACGGCTTCTGGGTGGTGAGCAAGCACGCCGACGTCAAAGAGGTCTCGCGCCGCAGCGACGTGTTCTCCACCTTCGAGAACACCGCGATCCCGCGCTTCAACGACGACATCCAGCGCGAACAGATCGAACTGCAGCGCTTCGTCCTGCTCAACAAGGACGCCCCCGAGCACACCAAGCTGCGCAAGCTCATCTCCAAGGGCTTCACCCCGCGCGCGGTCAACGGTCTGCGCGCCGAACTGTCGGCGCGCGCCGCCGACATCGTGCGAAGGGCGGCCGAGTCCGGTTCCGGCGACTTCGTCACCCAGGTGGCCTGTGAGCTGCCGCTGCAGGCGATCGCCGAGCTGATCGGCGTGCCGCAGGAGGACCGGATGAAGGTCTTCGAATGGTCCAACGACATGACCGGATACGACGATCCGGACAACGTTGATATCGATCCGGTGGCCGCGTCGATGGAGCTGCTCGGCTACTCCTATCAGATGGCCGAAGCCAGAAAAGCCTGTCCGGCAGACGATCTGGTGACCACCCTGATCGAGGCCGACGTCGACGGTGAGGCGCTGACTCCCGAGGAGTTCGGCTTCTTCGTCATCCTGCTGGCGGTTGCGGGCAACGAGACCACCCGCAACGCCATCAGCCACGGGATGATCGCGTTCATGGAGAACCCGGACCAGTGGGAGCTGTTCAAGAAAGAGCGTCCCGCCACCGCGGTCGACGAGATCATCCGCTGGGCGACCCCGGTCACCTCCTTCCAGCGCACCGCGCTCGAGGACACCGAGCTGGGCGGCGTGCAGATCAAGAAGGGTCAGCGCCTGGTCATGCTGTACCGCTCGGCAAACTTCGACGAGGACGTTTTCGAGCAGCCGGAGAAGTTCGACATCCTGCGTAAGGACAACCAGCACCTGGCCTTCGGCGGCACCGGCGCCCACTTCTGCGTCGGCGCGAACCTGGCTCGGCTCGAGGTCGATCTGATCTTCAACGCGATTGCTGACCATCTGCCCGATATCACGCAAATCGGAGATCCGAAACGTCTGCGTTCGGGTTGGCTCAATGGGATCAAGGAGCTGCCAGTCGATTACAAGCCCGCTGGTTGCCCTGTCGCGCACTGAGTAGCGATACCACGAGAACAGCCCGAGACCAATAGGTCCCGGGCTGTTCTGTGTTTGTCTATGCGGGGCGCGTAGTAGCGACCGCGCGGTCTACTTCCCAGAATGCACGCAGTGCGGCGATCTTCCCCTCGGCGTCGACCTTGTAGGTGAATACTCCTTCGGCGTCGATCACGTGGCCGGCGATAGTCGTGCGGATCAGGCCGGTGAACGCGATTTCATTTCCGCAGGCGAAGGAGTCGTCGAAGTGGAATTCGATGGATTCGGTGAGGGCGATGGCCTTGTCCCAGAACGCGCCGATCGCCGCGTGCCCGCGATGGCCGACGCCCTCGGGATCGAAACCCGAAGGGCCGACGGGGTCTTCGACGATGCCGTCCTCGGCGAACAGGGCGACCCAGGCCGCACGATCCTTGGCGCGGACAGCGGCCTGGGAGGCCAGTCCGGCGGCGCGGGCGCTCATGAGTGCACCTTCGCGATGATGGGGTCGGCGATGTACTTCTCGGCGAAGCGGCGCAGCGAGTCCTGTTTGGCGGCCAGCTCGCCGTCGAACCCGATGCCGTCGGCCAGCCATGGCACCACGATGTTGTCGGTGACGCCCGCGTCGGCCAGATCCTGATAGCCCTCGCGACCGAACTTGTCGATGCAGACGGACTGGATCTCGAACGGCTGCTCTGACCGGCCGTATTCCGTGCGCAGGTCACGCAGGGTGGCGATGGTGGTGACCAGGTCGTCGAACTTCATCATCGCCGAGGTCCAGCCGTCGCCGATACGGGCGGCGCGGCGCAGCGCCGGACCGGTGTGCCCACCGATGTAGAACGGCACCCGTTCACTCGGGGCCGGACTCATCTGCAGCTCGTCGAAATCGAAGAACTCGCCGTGGAATTCGACCATGCCGCCGTCGAGCACCAGCCTGATGACCTCGATCATCTCGTCGACCCGAGCGCCGCGGCGCGCGTACGGCACCCCGCACCACTCGAATTCCTCCGGCGCCCAACCGATGCCGATGCCGAAGCCGAAGCGGTTGCCCGACAGGTTGGCGATGGAGCCGACCTGACGGGCCAGCAGCAGCGGATTGCGGGAACCGAGTTTGAGGACGTTGGTGTAGAACCGCAGCTTCGTGGTGACCGCGGCCATGGTCGCGGCGGCGATCAGTGGGTCGACCCAGGGTGTTTCCGGGCTCCAGAACCGGCTGCCGTCGGGGGTGTAGGGGTAGTCGGCGGACTGGGATTTCATGTAGAACAGCGAGTCGGGCAGCCCGATGGAGCTGAACCCGCATTCTTCGGCCGTCTTGGCCAGCTCGGCGAGCTGGTCGAGGGGACTCAGTGCGATACCGAGGGTGAACTTCATTCAGGACGCTCGCTTCCTACAACCCACATCGAAAAGTATTGGGAGCCACCGCCGTACGCGTGGCCGAGGGCTTTGCGCGCGTTCGGCACCTGGTAGGCGCCCGCGCGACCCATCACCTGCTTGGCGGCTTCGGCGAACCGGATCAGGCCGGAGGCGCCGATCGGGTTGGACGAGAGAACGCCGCCGGAGGGGTTCACCGGGATGCGTCCGCCGATCTCCGTCTCGCCCTTGTCGGTGAGCTTCCAGCCGTCGCCCTCGGCCGCGAAGCCGAGATTCTCCAGCCACATCGGCTCGAACCAGGAAAACGGCACGTAGATCTCGGCGACATCGATCTCCTCCAGGGGATAGGTGATCCCGGCCGCCTCCCACAGCGCGGCGGCCGCATCCCGGCCCGCCTGCGGGTTGACCTGGTCGCGCCCGGAGAAGGTGGTCGGCTCGGTCCGCATCGCGGTGCCGTGCACCCAGGCCACCTTCTTGCCTTCGGCTTCTACCACCGCCGCCGCCTCGGCATCGCCGATCACCAGGGCGCACGCGCCATCCGAGGACGGGCAGGTCTCGTCGAAACGGATAGGGTCCCACAGCATTTGGGAGGCCAGCACCGATTCGAGGGTGATGTCGGGCTGATGCAGGTGGGCGAGTGGGTTCTTCGCACCGTTGCGCCGATCCTTCACCGCCACCTGTGCACCGATGTGCATGGGCGCGTTCGACCGGCGAATGTAGGAGCGCACGTGCGGCGCGAAGTAGCCGCCCGCGCCCGCGCCGACCGGCATGGTGAACGGCACCGGAATCGACAACGCCCACATGGCATTCGACTCCGACTGCTTCTCCCATGCCACGGCGAGCACCCGCTTGTGCACCCCCGCCTGCACCAGATTGGCGGCGACGACACCGGTCGACCCGCCGACCGAGCCCGCGGTGTGCACGCGCAGCAACGGTTTGCCCGCCGCACCCAGCGCCTCGGCCATGTACAGCTCGGGCATCATGACGCCCTCGAACAGATCGGGCGCCTTGCCGACGACCACCGCGTCGATATCGGCGATGGTCAGGCCTGCGTCATCGAGTGCACGATCGATGGCCTCACGGCACATGCCCGCCATGGACACGTCCGTACGTTTTGTCACGTGATGGGTTTGGCCGGTGCCGAGGACCGCGGCGGTAAGGCCGGTCTGCTTGGCATTCATCGTGTCTCCGATTCCAGGACGGCGACCAGGTTCTGTTGCAGCGCAGGACCACTGGTCGCATGAGCGAGAGTCCGGTTCGCGGTGCCGGACATGATGGCCTCGGCGGCGCGGCCGATGCGTTCCAGGCCCGCCGAGAACATCGGGTTGGCAGCCAGCGCGCCGCCGGACGGATTGATCACCGTGTTCGCGGACAGGCCGATCGCCTCGGCCAGGATCAGCTGCTGATGACTGAACGGCGCGTGCAGTTCGGCGATGTCGAAATCGCTGTTGCCGCCGGTCGCTGCCGCCGCTGCCGCAGTGGTCGAGGGGGAGCGGGTCAGGTCGCGGCCGCCGAGTGCCTGGGCGTCGATGTTGTGCGCGATGCCGGTGATCCACGCCGGGCGCTCGCACAGCTCCCTCGCACGATCGCCGACCGCGAGCACGATGGCGGCGGCACCGTCGGTGATCGGGGCGATGTCGTGGGCGCGCAGTGGATCGGCCACATACGGTGCGGCGAGCAAGGATTCGAGGTCACCCCCTGCGACGGCGGCCATGTCCTGCTCGGTCCATCGGCCCGAGTCGAGTCCGGCGCGCGCCTGCAGTCCGGCCACCGACACGGCGTCGATCCCCAAGGGGCCGACCAGATACGGGTCGAGCTGCATGGTGAGAACCTGGCGCAGCGTGCCCGCCGAGGACTTGCCGAAGCCGTAGACCAGCGCGGTCTGCGCCTGCCCGGAACGCAGTTTCACCCAAGCCTCGTAGAGGGCCCAGGCGGCGTCCATCTCCACGTGCGACTCGTTGATCGGCGGCACCGCGCCGATCGCGTCGATCGCGGAGATGAACGAAAACGCCCGTCCCGCCAGGTAATCCGAGGAACCGGAGCACCAGAAGTCGATGTCGGACTTGGTGATGCCGAGGTCGGCGTAGAGCTGCTGGAAACACGGCACGAGCATTTCGACGCCGTTGGTGGTGCCGTGGGTTTCCGGCACATGGGGTGCGTGGGCGAAACCCACCACCGCGATCTCGGGCCCGTGGGCTGCTGTGGTCAACGTGGCCTCTCTAGAGGTGATTCTGGTAGGACTCGTAGGGAGCGTCGGGCTCCCCGGTAGGCCGGAAGTGGTCGATATTGGCCAGGGTGTGGCCCCACTCCTCGCGCGGTTTCCACACCGCCTCGACCCGCATGCCCATGCGGACCTCGCTCGCCTCGCAGCCGAGAATCAGGTGCAGGAACGGGATGTCGGCGCCGTCGAGCAGGACATACGCGGCCACGTACGGTGGCTTGATCCGCTGGCCGAGGAACGGCACATTGACGATGCAGAACGTCGTGACGGTGCCGGTGTCGGGCAGTTCGACCAGGTCGTCGGTGGGCTCGCCGGTGGTCGGATTGGCACCCCGCGGTGGGAAATACACCCGGCCGCCCGCCTCGGAACGGCCGCCGATGAGCTTGCCCTCGGCGAGGCCACGCAGGTAGACGCTCTCTTGGGGAGAAGCGGTGTGTTTGTAGTCGAGGGCGACCGGGGTGGTCAGCATGGTGACCGGGGCCTGCTCGGAATAGTCTGCGGTGCTTGCACTTTCGCCGGGAACGAAGCAGGCGATGTCCTGGATGCGGCCGGTGCGCTCGTCGGCCCAGCGAGCGCTGACCCGCATGCCGGTGCCCAGCTGCTCGGGTGCGGTCACGTCGAGCGCGTGCAGCAGGGCGGTGTCGGCGCCGTCGAGCTGGATCAACGCCCACGCGAACGGGCGATCGAACGGCTGGCCTGGCAGCGGCTCGGTCACCCACGTCCACGACTGGACGGTGCCGCTCGCCGCGACCTCGACCAGTTCGGTCAGTGGGGCGCAGGTGAGTGGATCGTATTCGGGTGGTGGCACGAGTGTTCGGCCGTCGCTGCCGCGCACGCCGAGTATGCGGCGTTCGCGCAGGCCGGTCAGAAACGCGCCGATGATGGGTCCGACGGACCTGGTGTAGTCGAATCGCACCCGAAGGGGTGCACTCAATACTTCCACTGCGGTATTCCCCTTGGTCACGATATCGAGTAGAACAGGTTCTTATTCTGCTCGCAAGGATTCGCCGAAAGGGCGCCGATCATGAAATTCGGATTGCAACTCGGATACTGGGGCGCACAGCCGCCCGTCGACGCGGGCGAGCTGGTGATCGCGGCCGAGGAATCGGGGTTTGACGCGGTGTTCGCCGCCGAGTCGTGGGGGTCGGATGCGTTCGCGCCGCTGGCCTGGTGGGGCTCGTCGACCTCGCGCGTACGCCTGGGCACCTCGGTCGCGCAGATGTCGGCGCGCACCCCGGCGGCGACGGCGATGCACGCGCTCACCCTTGATCACCTCAGCGGCGGGCGGGCGATTCTCGGGCTCGGTGTCTCGGGTCCGCAGGTGGTCGAGGGGTGGTACGGGCAACCGTTCGCTCAGCCTTTGAAGCGCACGCGCGAGTACGTCGACATCGTGCGGCAGGTGCTCGCCCGCGAGGCGCCGGTGACCTCCGACGGCACGCACTACGGGCTCCCGTATGCCGGTCCCGGCGCCACCGGACTCGGCAAACCGCTCAAGCCGATCGTGCATCCACTACGTGCGGATCTGCCGATCTGGCTGGGTGCGGAGGGTCCGAAGAACATCGCCCAGACCGCCGAGATCGCCGACGGCTGGCTCGCGATCTACTACGCCCCGCGGCTGGCCGGGATGTACAACGAATGGCTCGACGAGGGCTTCGTGCGGCCCGGCGCCCGTCGCTCGCGGGAAGATTTCGAGATCGCGGCCAGTGCCCAGGTGGTGATCACCGACGATCCGGCGGCCGAGATCGAGCGGATGCGCTGGATCAGCGCGCTCTACATCGGCGGCATGGGCGCGCCGGAGCTGAACTTCCACGCCCAGGTCTATCGGCGGATGGGGTACGGCACCGAGGTCGACGAGATCTCGGCGCTGTTCCAGGCGGGCCGCAAGGCCGAGGCCGCGGCGGCGGTGCCCGACGAGCTGATCACCGACACCGCGATCTTCGGCGACGAGGCCCATGTGCGCTCGCGGCTGAAGGAATGGGAGGACGCGGGCGTGACGATGATGCTGATCTCGGTCTCCGATGCCGAACAAATGCGTAGGCTCCAACCCCTTGTCGCGACGTAGAACACGTTCTAAATTCGAAGGGTGAGTCAGCAGACAACGGAAGTCCTCGGACTGTGGAATATCGCCGCGACCGATCCCGAGCGGATCGCCGTCGTCGACCCGGACGGCCGCGAGATCACCTATCGGGAATTGGCGACCCTGGCCAACCGCTACGCCAACGGACTACGCGGCATCGGATTGCGGACCGGCGATGTCGTGGTCAGCATGCTGCACAACGGCGTCGAGGCGATCGCCGCCTACTTCGCCGCGTACCAGGCGGGGCTGTACATCGTCGCGGTGAACTGGCATCTCACCGCGCCCGAGATCGCCTACATCCTCGGCGACAGCGACGCATCGGCGTTCCTGGCCAGCGAGCGATTCGCCGCCACCGCCGCCGAAGCCGCTGACCTTGCCGCATTGCCCGCTGATGCCCGGTTCGCGGTCGGCACGGTGCCCGGCTTCCGGCCGGTGTCGTGGCTCGGTGCCGCCGATACCGGCAGGCCGACGGAGCGTTCGGTCGGTGCGCCCATGCTCTACACCTCGGGAACCACGGGGCGGCCCAAGGGCGTTCGCCGTCCGCTCACCGGTGCCGATCCCGATGAGGTCCCCGCGCCGAACAAGGCCTTCTTCGGCCTCTTCGGGCTCGCGCCCTACGACGACCACGTGCACATCTGCGGTTCGCCGCTCTATCACACGGCCGTGCTGAACTTCTCGACCATCTCGATTCAGTTGGGGCACAAGCTCGTTCTGATGGATCGGTGGGCTGCCGAGGACATGCTCGCGCTGATCGAACGGCATCGCGTGACGCACAGCCACATGGTGCCCACCCAGTTCCATCGCCTGCTCGCCCTGCCCGCCGACGTGCGGGCCCGCTACGACGTGTCCTCGCTGCGCAGCATGGTGCACGGTGCCGCACCGTGTCCACCGCAGACCAAACGGGAGATGCTCGAATGGTGGGGACCGGTCGTCACCGAGTACTACGCGGCCACCGAGGGCGGCGGCACGGTGATCAACGGTGCCGAATGGCTGCTCAAGCCGGGCTCGGTGGGCAAAGCCTGGCCGTGGTCGGTGATCAAGGTGCTCGACGAGACCGACGGCACCGAACTGCCCGCCGGCAAAGAGGGCCTGGTCTACATGCGGATGGGCGCCTCCAGCTTCGAATACCACCACGCCAAGGAGAAGACCGAGGAGTCGCGCGTCGGTGACCTGTTCACCGTCGGCGACATCGGCTACCTCGACGACGACGGCTACCTGTTCCTGTGTGACCGGCGCTCGGACCTGATCCTGTCCGGCGGGGTCAACATCTACCCGGCCGAGATCGAAGGCGTGCTGATGAGCCACCCGAAGGTCGCCGATGTGGCGGTTCTCGGTGTGCCGGACCCGGATTGGGGTCAGCAGGTGAAGGCGTTCGTGCAGCCGGTCGAGGGCGTCGGCGACTTCACCGACGAACTCCTCGAATTCGCCGCCGGTCAGCTCGCGAAGTACAAGCTGCCCCGCACGGTGGAATACCGTGCGGAGCTGCCACGCGATCCCAACGGAAAGCTGTACAAGCGCCGCCTGCTGTAACCGCTCAGACGGGCTCGCGCCGCTGCATCATCAGACGGGCTCGCGCCACTCCGGCTCGAGCCCGAACAGCGGGAACAGGCGCTGGGTGTCGAGGAAGAAGTTGAGGCCGGCGATGGTGTCGCCCTCGAGTTCGAGCACCGTGATCGACCACGGCACCCAGACGCCGGGCTCCTCGCTCGGCTTGTAGTGACCGAAGGCGGGCGATCCATTGGCCTCGATCGGCACCATTCGCGAGTTGCGGCAGGCGCTGCCCGTGCTGAGCATGAACGCGGCCACATTCTCGGGTCCGGAGATCCAGAGGTCGAACGGCGGCATCGACAGCGCCACATCGGCTTTCAGCAAGGTGGTGAGCGCGTCCATGTCGTAGGCCTCGAACGCGCTGACGAAATCGTCGATCAGCTTGCGCTGGTCGGGATCGGTCTCGTCGAACTTGTCGGCGACCTTCGGCTGCACCTTCGACATGGTGGCCCTTGCCCGCTGCAGCGCGCTGTTCACCGACGCGGGCGACATCATCAGCGCCTCGGCCGTCTCGCCCGCCGAGAACCGCAGCACTTCGCGCATGATCAGGATCGCGCGCTGGGTGGCGGGCAGATGCTGGCAGGCCGCGACGAAGGCAAGGCGCAGCGTGTCCCTGGTGGAAGCGTGGTCGGCCGGGTCGGCGCCGAAGGCCAGCGCGTTCGGGATCGGCTCGATCCACACGTAATCGGGTTGGGGCATGGGCAGCGGTGAATCAGGGCGGCCCGGCCCGTTGAGATCCATCGGTCTGGCGCGGCTCTGTGGCCGGTCGAGCATGTCGAGACAGATATTGGTGGCGATCTTGTACAGCCACGACCGCAGGCTCGCGCGACCCTCGAAGGAATCGTAGGAGCGCCAGGCGCGGGTGAAGGTTTCCTGCACTGCGTCCTCGGCCTCGAACGAGGAGCCGAGCATGCGGTAGGCATACGCGCACAACTCGCGCCGATGCGTCTCGAATTCGGCGAGTACGGCGGGATCGGGGCCGGTGGTGGCGGTTGTGGCGTCGCTCATAGTTTCACGATGCCACAGGGGTCCGACAGCTGACAGGGGTGCGAACGAACTATCTCGATTCGCGAACTTCGCGTGGGTGCGATGAATCGGGGTCGGTCGCCGCGTCTACATGTTCGAGACCGCAACGACGCCCCGAAAGGCTGATTCCCATGAGCAACAAGATGATCTTCATCAACCTCCCCGTCGCCGACCTCGACCGCTCGAAGAGCTTCTACGAGGCGCTGGGCTGGAAGGTCAACGAGGATTTCACCGATCAGAACGCGTCGTGCATCGTCATCGACGACAACATCTGCCTGATGCTGCTGACCAAGGACTTCTTCACCACGTTCAGCAAGCGGCCGATCGCTGATACGACTGCTCGGATCGGTGCGGCGTACGCGTTGTCGCTGGGGAGTGCGGCGGAGGTGGATGTGCTCGCCGATGCGGCGGTTGCCGCCGGGGCCACCGAGGAGACCAACGATGACAAGCGTGCTCAGGAGGCTCAGGTCGGCATGCACGGCCGCACCTTCATCGACCCCGATGGGCACCAGTGGGAGCCGTTCTACATGGACTACCCGGGGGCGTAGGGGCCTGCTGTCTCGGAGCGGCTTGTTCGGCAGAGCTTCGGGGTTTGAGTAGTCCCTGAGGTTTGAGGCTGTGTTTTTGGAGCGCTGGCGCGCTCGAGCGCGGCCCCTGGGGGGCCGCGAGTTAGCCGCCGTTGCTGGAGGC
>NZ_JBHYRN010000032.1:0-82 GCF_042749305.1 Nocardia sp. NPDC058705
CGACCGGCCACTGCGTGGCCGCTGCTCCCTAGGGGTCGCTGGTGCGGGGCTGGGAGTGCGGTCATGGCGGATCTGGGGTGTG
>NZ_JBHYRN010000032.1:182-72034 GCF_042749305.1 Nocardia sp. NPDC058705
CGGTGTGGCTGGGAGTGCTGTCGTGGTGGGTCTGGGGTGTGCGGTGTGGCTGGGAGTGCTGTCGTGGTGGGTCTGGGGTGTGCGGTGTGGCTGGGAGTGCTGTCGTGGTGGGTCTGGGGTGTGCGGTGTGGCTGGGTAGTGCTGTCGTGGTGGGTCTGGGGTTTTGGGGTGTTGGTCGGGCGGGGGCTTCGGGGGGAGTGAGTCAGGGGGTGGTGGGTTCGGGGGTGGGGTGTTTGGTGGCTACTACGGTGCGGTAGACGATGGCGCCCACCGTGAGGATTACGGCTACTGAGAGGGGGCCTGCCCAGAGTTGCCACCAGCTGCCGCCTGCGGGGGTGTAGACCTCGGGGCGGGGCCAGGCGAGGTTGATGACCATGGCGATGCCCCAGGCGACGGCGAGGGCGTTGAGGGGGATGCCCCAGCGGCCCAGGTGGAACAGGGAGGGGTCGTCGAGGGCGGGCATGCCCTTGATGCGGCGGATCAGCAGGGGGATGGTGACCAGGAGGTAGGCCAGGTAGAGGCTGACGATGCAGACGCTGGCGAGGGTGGCGAAGATGGCGGGGTTGCCGAGGTTCAGGACCAGGAGGCCGATGCCGAGGGCGCCGATTACGACGGCGGGCCAGACGGGGGTTCCGAAGCGGGGGTGGACGGTCGAGAGGGCCTTGGCGAAGGGGAGCTTGCCGTCGCGGGCCATCGAGAACATCAGGCGTGAGCCTGCGGTCTGGATGGCGAGGGTGCAGACGATGACGGCGACGGCCACGCAGCCGAGGAGTACCGATCCGGCGGGGCTGTTCAGCTTCGAGGTGATGACGTAAGCCAGTCCGCCGGTGGACAATTCGCCGCCGGACAGGCTCGGCGCCGCCATCAGGGCGCCGAGCAGCATGAGGCCGCCGCCGAGTGCCGACACCGACAGGGCGAGCAGGATGGTGCGGGGCGCGACCCGGCGGGGGTTCTTGGTTTCCTCGGAAAGCTCACCGGCGGAATCGAATCCGACCATCACGTACGCGGCCATCAGGCCCGAGACCAGGAACGCGGCCCAGTACGGGCCGGGGGAGGCCTGGTCGGTCTGGAACACCACGTCGGGGCCGCGCTCGGTGTTGACGAAGAACAGCGCGATGATCGCCAGCACGCCGACGATCTCGACGGTGACGCCGATCGAATTGATCTTCGACATCAGATCGATGCCGATCACATTGATGGTGGTGGTGACCACGAGCAGCACGCTGCCCAGCAGCACGGCGTTCATCGCGCCGTCGGGGGACGTGAGCGCGGTGTCGGTGCCGATGAGCTGGAATCCGCTCCAGATCGACGGCAGTACCACCTGCAGTGCGATGGCGGCCGCGGCGGCGGTGACGACCTGGGCGATCACCATCATCCAACCGGCGAACCAGCCGACCAGACCGCCCGCCAGGCGGCGCGACCACTGATAGATACAGCCGGAGATCGGGTACCGGGCGGCGAGCTCGGCGAAGTTCAGCGCGACCAGGAACTGGCCGGCGAACACGAGCGGCCAGGTCCAGAAGAAGGCGGCGCCGCCGAACGAATAGCCGAAGCCGAAGAACTGGAAGATCGTGGTGAGAATGGAGACGAACGAGAAACCTGCCGCGAACGACGCGTAGCGCCCTAGTTTGCGGTGCAGGACCGGCTGATAGCCGAAAGCTGCCAGATCGGCGCTGTCGCGGCCGAGTTCGGGTGGGGCTGTGGGAGATTCGAGCGTCGTGGCCATGTCGGTGTCCTTCAGCGGTGCGGCCAATATCTATCAGTCGATAGTTTTGCGCGCGCGATCGCTCGAACGGTGTCGTGCGTGTATCGACTGCGGGTACCGCGGTAACTTCTGCGTTGCCTGGGTTTCTGTCAAATGACAGGAATTCGACCGACCGGCATTCTTGCTGGTGAACTGCCCCCTGCGGCCCGGGTGAGTGTCCGATGACAGAATCGACCTGTGGCAAATCTTGGTCCCGGGCGTCCCCGGCTGGAACAGCGGCGCAGGCAGGGAACCACGCCGCGCGCGGAGATCCTCGACGCGGCGGCGGAACTCTTCACCACCAAGGGCTACGCCAACACCTCGACGCGGGCGGTGGCCGACGCGGTCGGGATCCGCCAGGCCTCGCTGTATCACCACTTCGCGGCCAAGGACGACATCCTCGACGCGCTCCTGGCCGAAACGGTGGCGGGCCCGGTGGAATTCGCGCAGCGGATGATGGGCGAGCCGGAACCCGCGGCGGTCCAGCTGTACGCGCTGGCGCTGTTCGATGTGCGCCAATTGCGCACCGCGCGTTGGAATCTGGGCGCGCTGTACCTGCTGCCCGAACTTCGCACGGAGCGTTTCGTCGCGTTCCGCTGCCGTCGCGACGAACTGCGCGGACACTACGAGCGCCTGGCCGCCGAATCATCAGCGGCCGCAGGCGAATCCGACGACTCACGAATTCTGCCGTTCCGGCTGGTCGAGACGGTGATCGCGATCAGGTACGACGAGGGGGCCGCGGGAGTCGGCATCGAGCGCGAGATCCCGACCGCGATCATGCGGACCGTCGGCTACCGCGGTGACGTCGAGCAGGTGCGCGCGGCGGCCGACGCACTACTCACCCGACTGGGCGAGGCCCACAGCACCCCAGCTACCGGATAACTGCCCGGCGCGACCTGCATCGACTCGGTGCGCGGCCATCGGGCTGGAATCAGCGGGTGGTCGGGGGTGCGATCTGCCAGTGTTGGTTGAGGGCGCCTGCGATTTCGGGCAGGACGGTGATCGGGATTCGTTTCGCGCGCAAAAGTTCTCGGATCTCGCTGACCTGTTCGCGCTTGCGCATGTCGTAGGCGCCGGTGACGGGGCGGATCACCGGGGGGATCGACAGGAGTACCAGCTCGTCGCTGGGCTCGCCGTTGAGGTCGAGGGCCAGGGCCCAGCGGTCGTGCTCGTCGAGGGTGAAGCGGCCCGCCACCACGTGGTCCCACGGCACGGTCGACGAGCGGAACGGGGTTCGCGCGTAGATGGCGTGCTCGTGCAGTTCGATGACGTCACGGACGAACAGCGCGACACCCGCCGCGAACCCGCCGACCGCTCCGACCAGCAACCCGGTGATCACCCGGTTCACCCCGAACAACCCGACAACGCCCGTGGTGACCAGGACTCCGATCAAGCAATAGAACAGGCTCCGACCAACGGGCACCACCCCGGCACGCACGACCGACATGCGGACCTCCCTCTCACGACTCGTGGCCCACCCTAGTCATGAACCGAGCGACACCACTGCTTCGGTGGTCTCCACGAGGAACGTGAAGGTCTCCTGGAAGTACAGCTGCACGGTCTCGGCGTCGTGGCTGAGGTAGCCGATCGACAGATCCTGGCCCAGTGCCAGCTCGAAGTCGCCGCCACGGGTGGTGAGCGCGAAGCCGCCCGAGATCGCCGGTGCCCAGATGATCTCGCCGTCGATCAGGCGCTCGATGTGGGTGCGGATCGGGTGACCGTGGTCGGAGGTCTCACTGACCTGGGTGTACAGCTCGGCGCTGAGCACCACCGAGTACGGGCCCTGCACACCGGCCAGGCGCAGGCCGGTGAGGGCGTGCGCGACGGCGTCGGGGATGTCGACGACATTGCTCGGCAGGGCGACCGGCGCGTTGGACGCGGCGGCCCGGATGCCGGTGATGCCGCCCGCGGCGTAGCTCTCGAAGATCGCGCGGTCCTCGGCGAAGGCGATCTTCTGCGCGGCGGCTTTGAGGTTGTCGAAGTCGGCGTCGTTGGCGCCGCGCTCGACGTCATCGAGTTCCTGGCGGTTCAGCGTGAACGGCACCCGCAGCTCGACCAGCGGCTGTACCACGCGCTGGTGGGCTTGCACGCCGTCGTCCGGTGACTCGATGGAGGTGAGCCTGCCGCGGTTGAGCGCCGAGTAGGCGACACCGTGCGGGCCCGACACATCGACTACTCGGCGACCCGCGATATTGCGCTTGAACGTGCGGGTGGCTTCTTCTTCGATCTGTGCCCAGGCCGCGCCGGTGATCGGCGCGAGTTCGCGGTACAGGTTGTTCATTGAGCGCTCCTTTTCATCGTGCCGATGGCGAGTGAACCGTCCGAGCCTGCCGCCGCCGCATTCGCCTCGATCACCGGCTCGAATTCGGGGACGGGAACGTCCGGGTCTTCGGTGGCGGTCGCTGCGGGCGCGGCGGGTAGGTCGCCGAGGAAATCGGCTGATGGGGTGAAGAACAGGGTGCCGGTGAGGGCAGTGGAGAAGTCGAGGATGCGGTCGTAGGCGGCCTGATCGGTGCCGAGGAACATCCGCTCGAGCATCTTCTCGGTGACCGACGGGGTGGCCGAGTACGCGATGTAATAGGTGCCGAGTTGCCCGTCGCCGATGGTGCCGAACGGCATGTTGGCGCGCACGATGTCGTGCTCGACGCCGTTCTCGTCGACGATGGTGTTCATCACCACGTGCGAGCTCGGCGGCTTCACATCGTCGGGCAGTTCGTAATCGCTGAGTTTGGTGCGGCCGATGATGCGTTCCTGCTCCTCGACCGACAGCGCGTTCCACTGGTCGAGCGGGTGGATGTACTTCTGCACGATCACGTAGCTACCACCGGCGAACTCGGGATCGGAGTCGCCGACGAACACACAGGCCTCGGCCGCCGCGCCCTCCGGATTGGCAGTTCCGTCGACGAAGCCGAGCAGGTCGCGCTGTTCGTAATAGCGGAAGCCGGAGGTCTCGTCGACCACCGTGGCGGCGCCGCGCAGACGGGTGGCGATGGCCATCGCGAGCTCGTAGCAGGCGCCGGTGCTCTCGGCCCTGATGTGGAAGAGCAGATCGCCGGGCGTGGCGGGGCAGGAGTGCTTAGGCCCGTTGTAGCCCGGAAACTCGTGCAGCTCAGCGGGTTTGGGCCCGGTGAACAAGCGGTCCCATGCGCTGGAACCGATCGAGGTGACGCAGCTCAGACCCCCGCCCGGCGTGCGGAACCCGACAGACTTTCGTAGGCCGTCGACCTCGCCGAGCAAGGTTCGGACGGCTGCCTCGCCGCCCTCGTCGATGGTCGTGACGAGGAAGACTGCGGCGGGCGTGAGTGGAACGAGGACCGACTGTGGCTCACCCATGGCGTCCAGAGTACGGCTCCGTACCGACAGGTTCGAATCAGCGTCCTGGTGTGTCAGTGCATTTCGGGCGAACGACCAGGTGATCTACTTCGCGACGGTCAGCAGAAAGGTGACGTCGTCGACGGCTTTGACGCTGTGGCGGGCGCGCGGGACGACGATGAGGTCGCCTGCCGAGCCCTTCCACTCGTCGGTGCCCGCGATCAGCACCAGCGTGCCGGACAGCACCTGGATGGTGGAATCGCCCGCATTGTCGTGTTCGGCCAGGCTCTGACCCTCGGCGAGGGCGACGACGGTCTGGCGCAGCGCGTGAGTGTGGCCGCCGATGAGCGTTTGCGAACTCCGGCCGCTCGTCGAGGTGGCAGCCAGCTTGAGCTGTTGACGGGCCACCGCTGTCAGCGATTTCTTGTCCATGGATCCGAGCCTTTCGCAGGCATCTCGCGGGCAGGTCTGCGAAGAGTATGCCCGACGTCGCGCACGCGGTCGGGCGTTTTGCCGCGACCGTTAGCCAGGTGTTGTCAGTCGCGGGTGTAGCGGCGAATGCGGTAGCGCAGACCGGATTTCGAGGTCAGCCACGGCGTGTCGTCGGCATGCCATTCGGGGCCGATGACCGGGGCGAACGCGTCGCCCGCCACGGTGGTGTCGACCTCGGTGACCAGCAGGGTCGTCGCGAGCGGCAGCGCGGCCCGGTAGATCTCGCCGCCACCGGCGACCCAGGTGTCGGACTCGCCGGTCATGGTCAGCGCGTCGGGCACCGAGGCGGCGCGTTCGGCGCCCTCGGCGGCCCAATCGGGCTGGCGGGTGACCACGATGTTGCGACGGCCGGACAGTGGACGGAAACTCGCGGGCAGCGAATCCCAGGTCCGCCTGCCCATGATCACCGGGTGACCCATGGTGGTATCGCGGAAGCTGGCCATGTCCTCTGGCACGCGCCAGGGAATGGTGTTGTCGACGCCGATCACCCGGTCGTTCGCCTGCGCCCAGATCAGGCCGATCTGCTTCACACCGCCACCGGCGCCTTGATGCCCGGGTGATGTTTGTAGTCCGACAGCTCGATGTCTTCGTAGGTGTAGTCGAACAGGCTTGTCGCCGGGCGCAGGTGCAGCGTCGGGAACGGGTAGGGCTCGCGGGTGAGCTGCTCGCGGACCTGGTCGACGTGGTTGTCGTAGATGTGCACGTCGCCGCCGGTCCAGATGAATTCGCCCGGTTCGAGCTCGGTCTGCTGCGCGACCATCAGGGTGAGCAGGGCGTAGCTGGCGATATTGAACGGCACGCCGAGGAAAAGGTCGGCGCTGCGCTGGTACAGCTGACACGACAGCTTGCCGTCGGCCACATAGAACTGGAAGAACGCGTGGCAGGGTGCCAGAGCCATCTTGTCCAGGTCGGCCACGTTCCAGGCCGAGACGATCATCCGGCGCGAATCCGGGTCGGTGCGCAGGGTGTGCAGCACCTGGGCGATCTGGTCGATGTGGGTGCCGTCGGGGGTCGGCCACGAGCGCCACTGCACGCCGTAGACGGGGCCGAGCTCACCCTTGGCGTCGGCCCATTCGTCCCAGATGGTGACGCCGTGTTCGCGCAGCCAGGAGACATTCGAATCGCCGCGCAGGAACCACAGCAGCTCGTAGGCGATGGATTTCATGTGGACCCGCTTGGTGGTGATCAGCGGGAAGGATTCGGACAGGTCGTAGCGCAGCTGATGTCCGAAGATGCTGCGGGTTCCGGTGCCGGTGCGATCGGCTTTGGGCGTGCCATGCTCGAGCACGTCCCGGAGGAGATCCTCGTACTGCGTATCAAGGGTGGCCACGTCTGGTAATCCTACGGGGATCGGTAGGTGGTCAACCACCTGGTCACCTGGTGGCCGGCCACCTGGCAAGCTCTTCGCCTATGCGCGAGCTCTACGTGATCGGCATCGGTGCGGGCGACCCCGACCAGGTGACGATGCAGGCGGTCAAGGCCATGCGAAAGGCCGAGGCGTTCTTCGTGATCGGCAAAGGCGCGGAGAAACAGGAACTGGTCGATGTGCGGACCACGATCCTGGCCGAGTACGTGGACACCCCACATCGGATCATCGAGATCGCCGATCCGCCGCGCGAGCGGACCCCCGATGACTACGCGGGGGTGGTCGTGGACTGGCACGAACGACGCTCCGAACTGCTCGAAGCCGCATTCGACCAGGTGGACGGGGTCGGTGCGATTCTCGTGTGGGGTGATCCGGCGCTCTACGACTCCACCCTGCGGATGGTCGAACACGTGCTGGCGCGTGGGCGGACGGCGTTCGATTACGAGGTGATTCCGGGTGTCACCAGCATTGCCGCCCTGGCCGCCAGGCACCGGATGGTGCTGCATCGCATCGGCGAACCCGTCCATGTGACGACCGGCCGCAAGCTGCGCGAAGAAGGCCTCGGCCCCGGTTCGACGGTGGTGATGCTCGATGGGGAATGCTCGTTCACCGAGGTGCCAGGCACCGATATCCACATCTGGTGGGGGGCCTACCTCGGCATGCCCGACGAAACGCTGATCGAGGGAAATCTGCGCGAAGTCGAACGCGACATCGTGGCCCGTCGAGCGGAATTACGCGCGGCGAAGGGCTGGATCATGGACGTTTATCTGCTCCGCGAGGGCTGACGGATCCCGCGCCGATCCCCGCGAGGTAGCTAAACTGGCCTGGTGCCCGAGCTGCCGGAAATCGAGGCGTTGGCGCAGTTCCTTCGGGATCATGCGGTCGGCGCCGTGGTCGGTCGTGTGGACGTGGCGGCCCTGAGCGTGGTGAAGACCTTCGATCCGCCGGTCACCGCGCTGTCCGGTCGTGACGTCACCGGGGCGGCCCGGTGGGGGAAATTCCTCGGAATGGATTGCGGCGGACTGTGGTTGATCACCCATCTGTCGCGCGCGGGCTGGTTGCGGTGGGTCGACGAGCCGAATCCGTTGCCGCCCAAGCCTGGTGGGAAGAGTCCCCTCGCTTTGCGCGTGCACTTCTTCACGCCGGAGGGAACCACCCCGTCGATCGATCTGACCGAGGCCGGGACGAAGAAGCGGCTGGCGGTCTACGTCGTCGAGGATCCGATGACGGTGCCGGGGATCGCGCGGCTGGGGCCCGACGCGCTCGCGCTGACCGAGGACGAGTTCGCCGCGCTGCTGAAAAGTACCTCGCAGCGGATCAAGACCGCGATCGTGGATCAGACCTTGCTCGCGGGGATCGGCAACGCCTACTCCGACGAGATACTGCACACCGCGAAGATCTCGCCGTTCGCGAACACCAAAACGATGTCGGCGGAAAAGGTTTCGCAGTTGTACACCGCGATGCGCACAGTCCTGCTCGACGCGGTCGACCGCTCGGTGGGGCAGGACGCGGCCCGGTTGAAGGGCGAAAAGCGTTCTGGCATGCGGGTTCACGCCAGAACGGGCGAAGCGTGCCCGGTGTGTGGGGATACGGTGCGCGAGGTGTCCTACGCGGAGCGCTCGTTCCAGTACTGCGCCACCTGCCAGACCGGCGGCAAGGTGCTCGCCGACCGGCGGATGTCGCGGCTGCTCAAATAGTCTTCTGGCGCCAGGATTCCAGTAGCCGGAGCCAGAATTCGCTGACAGTCGGGAAAGCGGGGACCGCGTTCCACAGGGTGTCCATCGGCACCTGACCGACCACCGCGATGGTGGCGGCGTGCAGTTGCTCGCCCATGTCGGGGCCGACGAAGGTGGCGCCGAGAATCCGGTCGGCGGCAGTGTCGACGACGAGTTTCGCGCGGCCGTGGAAGTTGTCGCGCGACAGGGCCGAACCCGCGACCTCGATAGCGAGTTCGACGGTGTCGACCGCGTGGCCCGCTGTGCGCGCCTCGTGTTCGGTGAGGCCGACGGCCGCGAGTTCCGGTGCGGTGTAGACGACTTGGGGTACCTGCTGGTGGTCGGCGCTCGCGGTGAATCGCATGCCGTCCAGTGGGCGGCCCTCGGCGCGGGCGGCGATCACGTCACCACACACGCGGGCCTGGTACTTACCCATATGTGTCAGTGCCACACGGTGATTCACATCGCCGACGGCGTACAGCCAGTCGCCCGGCACGTCGCGTGCGGTCAGTTGATCGTCGACCGCGATGTATCCCGCAGGTAGTCCGACAGTGTCGAGGCCAAGGGACGAGGTGGCGGGGGTGCGGCCGGTCGCGACGACGAGTTCGTCGACCTCGAGTTCGCCGTCGTCGAGCACGAGAGTGACCGGCCCGCCGTGGATGTGGCCGACGCCGGTGTCCTCGGGGTCGCGGCGGGAGACCAGCTTCGGTTCGGTGTGGAAGCGCACCTTCACGATGCCGGTTTCGAGCAGACCCTGCAGCACCATCGCCGAGGCGAACGGTTCGTTGCGGGGGAGCAGGCGGTCGCCGCGGACCAGCAGGGTCACCTCCTCGGCGCCGAGTTCGGCCAGCCAGGTCGCCGCCTCACAGGCGACGACACCGCCGCCGACGATGGCGACGCGGCGCGGGACGACGGTGAGATTGGTGGCGTCGCGAGAGGTCCACGGCAGGGCCTCGCGCACGCCCGGAATGTCCGGGATGGTGGCGGTGGTGCCGGTGGCCAGCACCACCGCGTGCCGGGCGCGCAGCGTTTTCACGCCGTCGCCGGTGTCGACCTCGACGAGTCGTTCGCCGACCAGGCGGCCCGTGCCGCGAACAGGGTCGATTCCGGCCGATTTCGCCCACTCGACCTGGGAACTGTCGTCGTGGTTGTGCACGAACGTGTCGCGGCGAGCCAGGACATCGCCCACCTGCGGGCCGCTCGCGGTCACGCCCGGCATCGCCTCACCGAGTTCGAGAACGGCGCCCGGGCGCAACAGCGCCTTGCTGGGAATACACGCCCAGTAACTGCATTCGCCGCCGAACAGTTCCCGCTCGACGATGGCGGCCGTGCGGTCGCTGCCCGCGATGGCGTAGGCGGCGGCGTTCTCACCCGCCGGGCCGCCACCGATCACGATGACGTCGTATTCGTCGGTCACTGCAGATAGCCCTCGACCTCACGGGGTGAACGCAGCCCGGTTTCCTCGGGGGATTCGCCGGAGCCGATCCGAGCGCGCCGCTGCCGCAACAGATCCCACGCCTGATCGAGCATCACCTCCAACTCGGCCAGCTGCTTGCGCTCGGCGACCGGGTCGATCTCACCGGCGGTGGCCTTGGCTCGCAGGGCGTGCTCGTCGTCGACCAGCTGCTTGATCCGCGCCAGAATGTCCTGATCGGTCATGTGCTCACCCGT
The DNA here is from genome assembly GCF_042749305.1 of Nocardia sp. NPDC058705. Taxonomy (NCBI): domain Bacteria; kingdom Bacillati; phylum Actinomycetota; class Actinomycetes; order Mycobacteriales; family Nocardiaceae; genus Nocardia; species Nocardia sp. NPDC058705. Next base: position 10,483 of record NZ_JBHYRN010000032.1, read on the forward strand.
TCGATAGTCGGAGGGGTAGTGCCGGACTCTGTGGTCCATGCTACGACCGCACCCGGCTGGCGGGCATGGTCCGTGGTGGCGCGCCGGAGGTCCCCGCGACACGTCTCCGTCGAGGTTTGTCGGCGACGATCGGCGAGTCGGAGCGGTTCAGTGCGATGCGACATCCTTCGGTCAGGCCTGTGGTCGGCGCCGGCGCGCTATCTGCGGGACGCCTGCGCGAGGCAGCTGGCGGCGATGGGCATGGCTCGGGCGAGATCGGTGCTGTTCAGGGCGGTATAGCCGATCGCGACGCCGAAGTGGTGGTCGGGCTCGGCGAGGTGATGGCGGGCCAGGCCGTCCAGGAGGACACCGCGGGTGCGGGCGGTGGTGACGGCGTGGTGTTCGGCGGCGGCGTCGGGGAGTTCGACGACGACGTGGGAGCCGGCGTCGTCGCCGGTGACGGGGAGGCCGTGGCGGGCGAGTTCGTCGACGACGAGGGCGCGCCGGGGCGGGACCACTCTGCGGAGGCGGCGAAGGTGGCGCGACAGGTCGCCGTGGCGGGCGAACTCGCTGAGGACATGCTGGCCGGCGGGGCTGGGGGAGCTGCCGATGTGGGTGCGGTGGGTGAGTACGGCGTCGGTGATGTCGGGGCGGGCGACGAGCCAGCCGACACCGAGGGTGGTGGCGATGATCTTGCTGGTGGTTCCCAGGTGGACGACGACGTCGGGTGCCATCGATGCCAGTAGGGGCAGTGGTGCTGTGTCATAACGCAATTCGCCGTCGTAATCATCTTCGATGACGAAAGCGCCGGTGGTTCTGGCGAATTCGATGAGTTCGACCCGGCGGGAAGCCGGCATCATCGCGCCGAGTGGGAACTGGTGTGCCGGAGTGCAATACACCGCGCGCACGCCTGCCGGAATACGGTCGACGCACAAGCCGCCGGCGTCGACGGGTACCGGCAGGACTTCGATTCCCGCGGCCCGGAACGCGCCGACAGCACGCAGGTAGCCGGGGTCTTCGATGGCGACCGTATCGCCGGGTGCCAGCAGGGCGGCGGCGAGCTCGGCCACCGCACTGCTGGCACCCGCGGTGGCCAGGACCACCGATCCGGGTCCGGCGGCCAATCCGCGATGGCGGAGCAGATGGTCGGCGACCGCTGTCCGGAAGTCTGGCTCGCCCGCGCGGTTCTTGCGGGTTTCGGGTGCCTGATCGCCTGCCGCGCGCCAGGCCCGGCGCCACGCGGCGGAGTCGACCGCTTCGGCGCACGGGGCGCCGGGACTGAGATCGAGCAGGTTCGCGTCCGGGTCTGTGTCGTGGTGGGCGTCGGTGGTCGTCGGCGCGGCGGCGGGGGCGGTGCTGAGGTAGGTGCCGGAGCCGTGTTTGCCGGTCAGCCAGCCTTCGGCGTGCAGCTGGTCGTAGGCGCCCGCCACCACGGTCCGGCTCACGCCGAGCCGCTGTGCCAGGGCGCGCGAGGACGGCAGACGGTCGCCGACGCGCAGCACCCGGTCGGTCGCGGCGGCGCGCAGGGCATCGGCTACCTGCACCGACAGTGGTTCGGGGGCGGTTCGGTCGAGCGGAATCGGAAGGTCGTCGAGCATCGTCCACCTCGAATTGGCCTGTTGAACTTCGGTTGAATTGGACCTTCTCTCGGTCCACTTTGTCGGCGAAGCTCATCTTATGAGCACGCACGACGTCAACCGCAGCCCCCTGTCGCCGACCCCGCGCACCACGCTGACCCGCGCCAAGGAACGCGGTGCCACCGATCGCACGGAGCTCGATGCGGTGCTCGACGCGGGTATGGTCTGCCACCTCGGTGTGCTGCTCGGCGGGTCGCCGGTCGTGCTGCCCACCATCTACGGACGCGTCGGGGACACGCTCTACCTGCACGGATCCACCGGTGCGGGCAACCTGCGTGCTGCGATCGACACCGATATCTCGCTCGCGGTCACCCATGTCGACGGGCTGATCTACGCCCGCTCGGCCATGCACTTCTCGATGAACTACCGGTCCGCGGTGGTCCGGGGTCGGGCCGTGCTGGTCACCGACGAGGCCGAGCGTGCGAATGCCCTGCGGGTGATCGTCGAGCATTCCGCGCCCGGTGCGTGGGATCGGGTGCGCTCGCCCGATCGTAAGGAGATGGCGGCGACGATGGTGCTCGCGCTCGACCTCACCGAGGCCTCGGTCAAGGTGCGTACCGGCGGGCCCAACGACGACGAGAGTGACATCGAGGCCGGTGGTGTGTGGGCCGGGGTGCTGCCGCTGCGGCAGGTGTGGGGCGAGCCGATCCCGGCCGACAATCTGGAACCGGGCGTCGATGTGCCCGCTGATGTCGCGGCCCGGGTGACACCGGTCGAAGTGCCGGTGAGCTGAGGCTCGCCCATGCACGGCGATCCGAGCGGCTGACCTGGCGGGTGGCTGAGGTCCGGCCGCGCCGAGCGGCGACCTGGCAGGTGGCTAGTGTCCGGCCGTGCCGAGTGCCATCAGGTCCTTGGCAGAGACCTCGGGCAGGTACGCCTTCGTCAGCGCGATACCGATGCGGGGCAGATCCGCTTCGTCGCGGTAGCACAGGTACACCGGCTCGTGGCGGGGCTGGAACTTGGCCTTGAACGAATGCAATGACCGGAAGCCGTAATACGGCTCCATCGCGGCGCCGAGCCCTTCGAGCAGACGATCGATCGGCTCGGCGTCATCGGTGCCCGCACTGCGCGCCAGCGGGGCGCCGGAGAGCGAAACGATCTCGGCGCCTTCCTCTTTGAACGCCTGACACGCGGAGGCGATGAGGAATTCCACCACCGGCCGGAAACCGCCGGGTCGCCTGCGCATCACGTCCAGAGTCCAGCCGCGGATCTCGCCACCTGCCGCGTAGACGGGCAGCCAGGAGGTGATGCCGTGCACGCTGCCTTCGGTGTCGATCGCCAGCCCTACGCGCACGGCCGGGTCGAGGGCTTCCTCCACGCCGCCGAGCGTGAATCCCATTTCCGGCAGGCCCTTTTCGCCCACCCACTCCTCGGAGATCGCACGTACCTGGGCGATCACGGCGAACGGTTGGTCGGCCAGTTCCACGAGCCGGAAGTCGATGCCTTCCTTGGTCGCCCGGTTGATGGCCGACCGAATGTCCTGCCACGCTTTGCCTTTGAACTCGAGCTGGGGCAGGTCGACGATGGTGTCCTCGGCGATCTGCACACTGCGCCAACCGAGTTCGCCCGCGATGTCGGCCACGGCCTGGGTAGTGGAGAACAGGCACGGGATCAGGCCGTCGGATTCGCAGCGGTCGGTGAAGGTGGCGATGGTGTCGGGCAGCAGGTCGGCGGGGCCGATCGGGTCGGTGAGCGCGATGACGGTGCCCGCGTGCCGCTGGTAGGTGACGCAGCGTTCACCGTCGGCGGCGAACCAGTACTTGTTCTCCGGCCAGGTGGTCATCCACGACATGGTGCTGCCGCCGTAGCGGGCCAGCAGGGTACGGACCGCCTCGCCGGGCGCGGTGCCGGTGAGCGCGCCGTCGGCGATCTTGCGCCGCATGGGCACCCGGAACGCACCGCGGCCGCCGTAGAGCAGCGCCACCTCGCCCGCCCACAGCAGGCCCGTGCCGACGGTCACCGCGCCGGTCGTCTCGTAGTCGCTGCCGATGGCCACGCCGAGCAGTACCAGCGTGCTGACGACGATCAGCAGGCCGTAGGCCAGCGTCGCCCACCACGCCCAGCGCCTGCCCTTGCGTAGCTGGTCGGCGACCACCGCGATCACCAGCACTGTGAGAATCGTGCTCCACAGTGAGCCGCGTTCGTTCCCGGTGGGTCCGAGCAGGCTGTTGCCGGGGAAGAAGTACACCGCCACCGAGGCCGCCGCGATCACCAGCAGTCCGACGAAGGCGAGCATCCGCACCTCGCGTCGGGTGCGCGGCCAGAAGCCGTGTTCGGCACGGCTGAACAGCTTTTCGCCCGCAGGCAGCCAGACGGCGATCGCGAGCAGATGCATGAGATCGGCGAAGGTCGATTCGAACAGGAAGGTGATCGACACGTACGCGATCAGCGCGGCCCGCACCCGCAGTCGCCACGGCGAGCGCAGCGTCGCCGACACGGCGGCCAGCGCCGAGATCGCCGCCGTGCTGAACCCGACATCGCGCACCTCCGACAGCCGGTCGGCCCATTCGAGATGGGTGTGTGCCAGCAGGCCGACCGTCACCGAGGCGCCGAGGATGCCGACCAACTGGCCGGAAAGGCAGACGAGGGCCGCGCGTACGGTGCCGAGACGCCATTCCGCCCAGCCGACCGCGAACGCGAAAAGCACTGCCATGCACAGGTATTGGAAGGGTGTGAGGCCGAAGAACCAGCCGGACAGCGGCGTCCACCACTTGCCCTCGGTCAGTGCGGGCCAGCCGTAGGCGATATCGGGGAACCACGAACGCTCGTAGAGCCGGTGCCAGAGGCTGCCGGTGGCGAGACCGAGGAGCGCGACCACGGCGAGGAAGCCTGCGGTGAACGGCAACCGGTGGAACACGGTGCGCGCCAAGGTGACGCCGCGTGCGGGTGCCGGTTCGGTGGCGGCTGCGTTGTCGTCCATGGAACCACCCTTTGCTGCGAGTGCGCCGCACCGGTGCGGTGAGGTCTTCTGTGTACCGTATGTCATCGCGGCTGTACCGGACTGCGATGCGGGCGCTCATGGCGGTCGAAGTGAGATCTGTGGAGGTCAGCGATGACGCGAATCACCGATCTGTCGTTGCTCACCGGATGGCTGCCGGTGGCGCTGACGGTACTCGGCGCCGTGGGTGCGGTGTGGTTGCTGTTACCTCGCGCTCGGCGGTATGTCACCACGACCATGCCGATCGTGGTGCTGTCCGCCGCGGTGCTGACCGTGGCGCTGTACCTGTTCGTCGAGGAGGTGTGGCGGCCGTTTCCCGATCCGATCGCCGTGTCGGTGTATGTGCTGATCGGGATCGCGGTGGCCGCGGTGCTGCTGGTGGTGCCGCGGATTCTGGTCCGTCGGAGCGTGGGGACCGGGGTGGTGACCGTGCTCGCGGCGGTGGCCGTGCTGGTCACGGTGGGTGTGCGGATCAATCTGGTGTATGCGTCGTATCCGACTGTCGGCGCGGCGCTCGGCGTCGAGCAGGTGGAGCGGGTCGAGGCCGGTGAGCTGACGCGGCGCGAGCAGGAGGTCAGCGCGCGTCCGCTCGAACCCGCGTGGCGTGAGCCCGCCGGATTGCCCGACGGTGGGCGGGTGCTGACCGCGACGGTGCCGCCGACCGCGTCCGGGTTCACCGCGCGTGACGCCCAGATCTATTTGCCGCCAGCCTATTTCGCAGATCCGCGACCGCTGCTGCCGGTGCTGGTGTTGCTCGCCGGTGAGCCGGGCGCACCGGAGGACTGGTTCATCGGTGGGGAACTGGACGAGACCATGGACTCCTTCGCGCGTGCTCACGGTGGGCTCGCGCCGGTGGTTGTGGTGGCCGACGGGACCGGCTCCCAGTTGGCGAACCCGCTGTGCCTTGATTCCAAGCTCGGCAATGTCGCCACCTATCTGGCCGTCGACGTGCCCGCGTGGACGCGCGCGAATCTGCAGGTCGATCCGGATCCGCGGTCATGGGCGGTGGGTGGGCTGTCCTACGGCGGAACCTGTTCGCTGCAACTGGCCACGAACTATCCCCAGGTCTACCCCACCTTCCTCGACATCTCCGGCCAGGACGAACCGACGCTGGGAGACCGGCAGCGCACCGTCGACGCCGCGTTCGGTGGCGACACCGAGGCGCTGCTTCGGGTCAATCCGCTCGACCTGCTGCGGTCGCGGACATACCCGGACTCGGCCGGTGCGTTCGTCGTCGGGGCCTCGGACGAGATGTATCGGCCGCAGGTGGAGCGGATGTATCAGGCGGCGAAGGACGCGGGGATGGACGTGCGGTTGCGGATTCTGCCGGGCGGCCACAACTTCGCGCTGTGGGCGGCGGGGTTGCGCGATCAGCTGCCGTGGCTGGCCACGCGGCTCGGTCTGACACCGTGATCGTGACGGTTCCGCAGGGGTTCGCGGAGTACAGTGCGACGCATGTCTGAGGCCGAAACCCCAGGTACCGGCCCGATCGTCGAGGCGCGCGTGGTCGACGCCGCGCTCGCCATCCTCGACGCGGGCGGGGCGAACGCCCTGTCGATCGACGCGATCGCGGCGCGGCTCGGGGCCGACGCGGACGCGGTGCGTGCGGATGCGGGCAGCCTCTACGACATCGAACGCGCGGTGATCGAACACGTGCTGTCGGCGGTGTCGCTCGTGCCGCTCACCGACGACGGTGTGGAGTGGACCGCGGCGGTGATCCAGTTCGCGCTCGGTATCCGGGGGCAGCTGTTCGAACACCCCGCCGTCGCGGAATTGATCATGTCGGGGCCCATGGACAGCCCGTCGGCGGACGGGCCGGTGGCGCGCGATATGACCGAGTCGCTGTTCGCGTGCCTGGCCCGTGGTGGGCTGCACGCGGCGATTCGCGCGCACGGGGTCTACGCGGTGTTCGTGTACGTGCTCGGCTCGGTCGCCCTCGATGTGGCCGAAACCGACGGGAAGCCACCACTGCCCGCGGAATCGGAGCGAATCGCGGCTCGCCGCAAGGCTTTACAGGATCTGGATCCGGCACGGTGGCCGCGTGCGACCGCGCATCTGGCGGAGATCGCGGCTTGGACTTCGGTTGATCAGTTCGTCTGGGGGCTTCGAGTGTTGCTCGTCGGGATGACGGCGACCTGACGGGCGACCGTACCCTTCGCGAGCAGGGCGGCGAAGGCGAGTAGCCACCCGCTCCACAGTAGATAGCCGACGAAGTTGATGACGGCGGCCGGTTCGATGCCGAGTGGGACGACCACGCCGGTGGCGATGGCGGCGGCGCTGGTGTAGCCGAGTGCGGCGAACCAGCCAGGGGTGCGCAGGGCCTTGGCGACCAGCGCTGTCCAGATCGCGGTCATGGTGTAGCCGACGGTTTCCCCGAGCAGGGTGCCGAGCAGCATGTGCTGCCGTTCGAAAACGTCGATCGCGGAATCGGACAGGGTGGGGACGAGCAGCGGCCAGCGCAGCAGGCCGATCGTCTGCACGATGGCCGCGGCGACGCCCGCGCGCACCGCCCAGCGCATCGTGGGTGAATCGTCGAGGCGGCCGATCAGGACCGACAGCGGGACGAACGCGCAGGCCGCGGCGGCGAGCACGGTGAACAGCGTGATAATCGTGCGCTGCTCGGTCCGGAATCGGGCGAGGACCTCGGTGGCGGGCAGCTGGAGGACGTCGGGGTAATCGAACGTCGTCCCCAGGCCGAGGAACGCCAGGTTCATCAGTATCGGGGCGCCGATCAGCAGTGTGATGGTGGCGAGCGATTGTCCGCGGCTCGTCGGGCGGACGGGCGGGCAGCGGTGCTCTGTCGATGACGTGTTCCGCATGAGAATCCATTCTGGCTGTACGGGGTACAGATGGCTGTACGGGGTACAGTTCATCGCATGTCGAAGGCGAAGTCAACAGGTGTCGGCGCGTCACGGCCGACTCGGCGTTCGTTCACCGAGGAGCAGGTGGTCGACATCGCGTTGCGGCTGCTGGATGAGGGCGGAATCGGGGCGCTGTCGATCCGGGCCGTCGCGGGCGCGCTCGGGGTGAATCCCAACGCGGTGTACACCTACGTGGCGAGCCGGGCCGATCTCGAACGCGCCGTGATCGAACGCGTGCTCTCGGCGGTTTCCCTCGAACCCCTGCGCGACCTGAGCGTGGAGTGGACCGACGGGGTGATCGGCTTCGCACTCGGCCTGCGCGGCGAGCTGCTCGCGCATCCGGCGGTCGCGATATTGATGATGTCGGGGCCGATGGACGGGCAGGCGGCAGGCGACGTCGGCGAGGCGATGTTCGGGTGCCTGGCCCGGGGCGGGTTGCCCGCGGCGAAACAGGCCAACGGTGTGTACGCGGTGATCGTGCAGGTACTCGGTGGGATCGCGCTCAATGTCGCCGAGACAGACGGAAAGCCGCCGCTCGCACCGGAATCCGAGCGCGTCGCCCAACGGCGCGAGGGGCTTGCCCTGCTCGACGCCGATCGCTGGCCACGCACTGCCGCGCAGGTTGACGCGATGGCGGCGTGGAATTCCGAGGATCAGTTCGTGTGGGGGTTACGTGCTTTGCTCACCGGGATAGCCGACGTCTGACTACCAGGGCTGGGGAGGTAATCCGATTGCCGCACAGGCCTTGTCGACGGACTCCGGCAGTGCGTCATTGTCGGCGAGGCTCACCAGGGCGAGGGTATAGGTGTTGCCGAGGTGGGAGAGGTAACCCGAGAGCTGGGTGCGGGGGAAGGTGGTGATGCCCGGGTGGATGGCACGGGCTGCCACCCGAGTGCAGTTGTGCGGTCCGACTTTTCGCATGTCGTCGGGTAGCGGGCCGATGTTGGAGCACAGGATGTCTCGTTCACCAGCGCCCCTGCTGAGAGCATAGGCCAAGCGGTCTGGGACGACCTGCAGTATTTCCTCGGGAAGCCCTGCGGGACTGGACATTCGGCGCTGGTAGGCCGCCTTGGCTTTGTCGCGGATTGTCGAGGGGGTGTCGGAGCGGTGGATGGTGATCTCGGTCATCGCGAGATCGTTGTCGACGCGGGGTTCGTCGCGGGTGTCCACCGGGAGGCTGGCGGTGATCGTGGGGCTCGGGAAGCCGTTGTGCCACAGGATGTTTGCGATCAGGTGGATGAAGAGGCTGTTGGGGGTTGCGCCGAGGGTGGTGGCGGTGGTGTTCCAGTGGGTGGCGTCGAAGGTGAGTAGGAGTGGGTGCAGGCGTCTGTCGGTGCGCTGGTTCGGCACAGTCGTTGACCGGTCGGTGGTGGTGTCGGAACCCTGGATCGGTGGCGGGGCCTCGCCGGTTGTGCTGCTGTAAGCGGTCCGGGTTTTGCCGGGGACGTCGTCAAAGGATGCTGCACGGGAGGGGCGTGCGAGTAGTCGAGGAAGTCTCTGGTGCAGTGCACGGGCGGTGCCGCCGAGGATCGTGGTCCATTGGGAGACTGCATCCATCCATTCCGAAGATGCTGTGCCACTTCGTATTCCTGCGACAGGTGTTGGGCCGATCTGTGCCGGTCCGCCATCGTGCGCTGGGTCGGTGTCGGCCGATCCGAGGGATCGGAGGGCGGTGGTAATGGCGTGGATCAGGCCGCGGGCGTCGGCGAGCGCGTGCGAACAGGTCAGGGCGACAACTGTTCCGCAGTCTTCGAGGTAGGCGGCGGAGAGACGCCAGCCGGGGCCGAACTCAGGGTCGAGGTCGGTGCCGAGAGTGTCGGCCCACGGCAGGATTTCGCTGTCGGAAAGTGGGCCGACGCGGAGGAAATCGCTTGCCTGGGCGCGGCCGTGCGGTGGGGTGTGTCCGTCGCTGTGGGCGTGGCTGTCGGCGGGCTCGACTTCGGTGCTGGAGCTACGGGAAGCCTTGGCAGCCTCCTCGGCACGGCCGTGCCGGGCACTCGGGAGGAGGTCGAGGGGATGGGCGTTGGTGTTGGGGTGCCAGGTGCGTCGGGCGCCGGGGACTCGGGGGTTGACCACTCGGCGGCTGAGGGGGCCTAGGCGTAGGTGGTGGTGAATCGCTTGTAGGAGAACGGGTTCCATGGCGTCGGGGGTTCGCCAGAGGCCCTGGAGGGCGATGGGGGTGCCCATGCCGCGGTGGGTGCGCAGGAAGATTTCGTCGACGACGGTGAGGTGATCCATCAGCGGTGGCCGGTGCTGCCGTGCCTGCCCTCGCCCGCGGCGAAGCGGGCGGCACCGTCGAGCGCACCGCCGGACAGGGCCGTCATGCCGTGCCGGAATTCGATGCGCAATGCCTCCTCTTCGGGGTGGCCGTACTGGTCGTAGAGCGCGGCGCGGTCGGTGCGCAGGCAGGTCTGGGGGAGGGCGGCGAGCTGGGCAGCCAGCTCCTCGGCGACTCGGCGGGCGTCGCCGGTGGGTACGACGCGGGTGACCAGGCCCATCTGCAGCGCCTCGGGTGCGCTCACCGGGCGGCCGGTCAGGATCATGTCGAGCGCGCGGCCCTCGCCGACGATGCGCGGCAATCGCACGGTGCCGCCGTCGATGAGCGGGACGCCCCAGCGGCGGCAGAACACACCGAAAGTGGCGTCCTGCTCCGCAATTCGCAGATCACACCACAGCGCGAGTTCGAGACCACCCGCCACCGCGTACCCGGAGACCGCCGCGATCACCGGCTTGGACAGCCGCAGCCGGGTCGGCCCCATCGGCCCGTCCCCGTCTTCGGTGACGAGATTGCTGTTCTCGGTACCGAGAGCTTTGAGATCGGCACCGGAGCAGAACGTGCCGTGATCGCCCCACAGCACCGCCACCGAGGACGCGGGATCGGCCTCGAAGGCACGAAACGCGTCCACCAGCGCCTGCGCGGTCGGCCCATCGACCGCATTGCGCGCATGCGGTCGATCCAAGATCACCGTCGTCACCGGGCCCGCGTGCTCCACTCGCACTGGACTCACCGCTTCACCCCACTGCAGTTGGCGGATTGCCCTCGCGCGCTGCTCTCGGCGGCGGTTAAGCCGTGCTCGGCCACGGGCTGCCGGGGTTGCGCGCGGTCGGCGGCGGTTGGGCCTGGTTCCATTCTTCGACGATACGGCCAGGGTGCTCTTGTGTGAAGGGGTGAATCGGTGGTTCACTTCTTTGCATGGTGTATCGCAGGACCCCGGCCGTGCAGGCCCGGCTCGACGCGCAACGGGCGCTGATCGTGCAGGGTGCCACCGGGGTGCTCTCGCGGGCGGGGTTCGCGGGATTGTCGATGGCCGCGGTCGCCGCCGAGGCGGGGATCGCCACCGGCACGGTGTACAAGCAGTTCGAGAACAAGGCGGAGCTGGTCGCGGCGGTGTTCGAGACAGTGGTCGCCCGCGAGGTCGACGCGGTGCGGGCCGCGGTGGCCGACGGTGATGTGGTCGGGCGGGTCACCGCGGCGGTGGAGACCTTCGCCGGTCGTGCGTTGAAGAATCCGAAGCTGGCCTATGTGCTGCTGGCCGAGCCCGTCGATCCGGCCGTCGATGCGCAGCGGCTGGAGTTCCGGCGCGCGTTCGCCGCCTCGTTCGAGACCGCCATCGCGCACGGCGTCGCCGAAGGTCGACTGCCCGCACAGGATTCGAGCCTCACCGCCGCCGCCCTCGTCGGCGCGATCGGTGAGGTGCTCGTCGGGCCGCTGGCCGCCGCGCCGCACGCCGAAACCGTCATTCCCGAATTGGTCGCCTTCGCCGTGCGCGCGCTCGGCGCCCGCCCGGAAACGTTGTAGTCGAAGGAGTCTCATGCCGACCCACGAAGTGTTCAATCAGGCGCCACCGCTGATCCCCTTCGACGCCGCGCGCAACCCCGCGCTGCTGGAAGGCCTGCACCGCGAAGGAGCAGGCTGGGCCGAAGCCGAGGTGCGCGAACTCGGCGTGCTGGCAGGCGGTTTCGAGGCGCAGGAGTGGGGCAGGCTCGCCAACGAGTACCCGCCGGTCCTGCACACCCACGACCGGTGGGGCAATCGGATCGATGAGGTGGAATTCCACCCGCACTGGCACGACCTGATGAATGTCGCTGTGACACATGGCCTGCACGGTTCACCGTGGCTGGACGAGCGGCCCGGCGCGCACACCGCCCGCGCCGCCAAGTTCTTCACCTGGGGTGCCGCCGACGCCGGACACATGTGCCCCATCTCGATGACCTATGCGGTCGTACCCGCGCTGCGTCACAACCCCGAACTCGCCGCCCGCTTCGAGCCGCTGTTGGGTTCGCGCACTTACGATTTCGGTCTGCGCGAACCATCGACCAAGGCCGGTCTCATCGCGGGCATGTCGATGACGGAGAAGCAGGGCGGCTCCGATGTCCGGGCCAACACCACCACCGCCACACCGCAACCCGACGGTTCGTACCGCATCGTCGGGCACAAGTGGTTCACCTCGGCGCCCATGTCGGACATGTTCCTCACCCTGGCCAAGGCCCCGGGCGGCCTGTCGTGCTTCCTACTCCCGCGCGTGCTGCCCGACGGCACCCGCAACCCGATTCGCATTCAGCGGCTCAAGGACAAACTGGGCAACAAGTCCAACGCCTCCTCGGAAATCGAGTACGAGAACGCCACCGGCTGGCTCGTCGGTGCCGAGGGCGCAGGTGTGAAGACGATCATCGAGATGGTCAACATGACCCGCCTCGACTGTGTGATCGGCTCGGCCACCGGTATGCGCCTCGGCGCGGTCACCGCGATCCACCACGCCAGACACCGAGAAGCGTTCGGTGCCGAGCTGATCGACCAGCCCGCCATGCGCAATGTGCTCGCCGATCTCGTCGTCGAATCCGATGCCGCGACCACGGTGATGATGCGGCTGGCCGGGGCCACCGATCGTGCCGGTGCCGATCCTGCCGAGGCCGCGCTGCGCCGGATCGCCCTCGCGATCACCAAGTACTGGGTCTGCAAGCGCGCGCCCGCGCATGCCGCAGAAGCGCTGGAATGCCTGGGCGGCAATGGGTATGCGGAGGAATCGGGGATGCCGCGGCTGTATCGCGAGGCGCCGTTGATGTCGATCTGGGAGGGTTCGGGGAATGTGGCGGCGTTGGATGCGTTGCGCGCCATGGGGCGTCAGCCCGAGACGGTCGAGGCGTACTTCGCCGAGGTCGGGCTCGCCCGCGGTGCGGATGCGCGCCTCGACGATGCGATCGGCCGGGTGGGCAAGGAACTGACCGACCTGTCCGATATCGAATACCGTGCCCGTCGCGTTGTCGAACTGATGGCACTCGTTCTCCAAGGCGCGCAGTTGGTCCGCCACGGTCATCCGGCCGTTGCGGATGCCTTCTGCGCGACCCGCCTCGGCGGCGACTGGGGCATCGCCTTCGGCACGCTGCCCGTGGGCGTGGACACCGGCGCGATCCTCGAGCGCGGGTTCGTCGACGTGCAGTAAGTCCGGCAGTATCGAGTTCGTGGCCCGCGCCCGTCGGTAGGGTAGTGCGGTGACCTTGCCGAATGGGGTGCTGTCGGTATGCGAACTGGCTCAGCATGTGCCCGTGCGGTCGGCGCGGTTTCTGCTCGGCATCGCGGGGCCGCCAGGGGCAGGGAAATCTACGCTCGCGCAGCGGCTTTGCGCGGAGCTCGGAGAGGCCGGTCGTGCGGCGGTGGTCGCGCCGATGGATGGCTATCACCTGCGCAACGAGGTCCTGCGAGCTCGGAACGCGTTGGCGCGCAAGGGCGAGCCGGACACCTTCGACGCGGCGGGGTTCGTCGCTGACCTGCGGTTGCTGCGGGAGACACCCGTCGGTACGCCGGTACCGTGGCCGCTGTTCGACCGGGCGATCGACGAACCCACCGACGGCGGGGTGGTTGTCCGCGATGAGCGCGTTGTCATCGTCGAGGGCAACTACCTGCTGCTGACCGACGCCGAAGCGCCCGGCTGGGCGGAGGTCCGCGGACTGCTCGATGAATGCTGGTACCTGGACGCACCTCGTCCGGTGCTCACCGAACGCCTGGTTCACCGGCACACCGTCGGCGGGCGGACACCCGACGAGGCGAGCGAGAAAGTGGCGGGCAGCGACCTGCGCAATGCCGACCTGATCGCCGCGAGCAGGAACCGCGCTGACTACGTCCTGACTGCCGAGGGCCCCAGCTTCCGGGTGAACTGATCCACCGGTTTCGCTCGCCGACGACTGGCGTAATCACGCAATTCGCGCTCTTTTGATCAGTTTTCTGACTGAAAGCGGCCCGATTGTGTCATGACGCCAGTCCGATCCCATTCCGCGCGCAACCGTGCGCCCGTTCGGCGCGTGTGGCACGGAAAACGGTGGGCTCGGGGCAATCATGGAGGGATGACGCGAGGTCGGTGGGTGCCCGGACATGCGACGCGTAACGGTGCGGCGGCGGTGTTCGCGGTGCTGTTGTACTACAGCGTGCCGGTGGGGTGGGCGTTCGAGCTCGATGCCTGGCCGGGACGCTTGGCGGGGGTGTGCATGTTCTTCGCCGGAATTGCCGGGCTCGGCTGGCTGGTGTGGCGGCGAGTCCAGAGCTATCTGCGGGCGCCGACCGCTGCGGGCGGACGCGTCGACGGGTTGCTGCTGCTCGTGTGCATCGTCGGCGTGGTGTTCGCACTGTTCTACTTCCGGCTGCAGCAGCTACATCCGGATCAATTCGACGGACTCGAAACCCGGACCGACGCACTGTATTACACGCTGGTCACGCTCGGGACCGTCGGTTACGGTGATGTGCATCCCGTCGGCCAGGTCGCGCGGATCGCGACCATGGTGCAGATCGTGTTCGACCTCGTGGTGCTCGGCACCCTGCTCACCATCATCACCAGCAGCGTGACCGGTCGGATTCAGGCCGCCACCCAGGCCGCGAACAAGATCAGCGGCGATGGGCCCGATACCACTCGATGAGCTCGTCGGTCGACGAATCACCCACCGACACCGGCTTTTCCGGCCCGCTCAGCAACGGCATCAGCGCGAGAGCCTGCTGCTTGCCCAGCTCGACACCCCACTGATCGAAACTGTCCACACCCCAGATGATGCCCTCGACGAACACCTGGTGCTCATAGAGCGCGATCAGCTGACCCAGCGCCGACGGCGTGAGCTCCGTCGCCAGGATCGTGGTGCTCGGCCGGTTGCCCGGCATCACCTTGTGCGGCACCAGTTCCGGGTCGGTGCCCTCGGCACGGATCTCCTCGGCGGTCTTGCCGAACGCCAGCACCTTCGATTGCGCGAACAGGTTGCTCATCAGGATGTCCTGCATGCTGCCGGTGCCGTCGCGGGTCGGCAGGTCGTCGGTGGACTTGGCGAAGCCGAGGAAGTCGGCGGGGATCAGGCGGGTGCCCTGGTGCAGGAGTTGGTAGAAGGCGTGCTGGCCGTTGGTGCCCGGCTCGCCCCAGAAGATCTCGCCGGTCGAGGAGGTGACGGGGGTGCCGTCGGCGCGCACCGACTTGCCGTTGGACTCCATCGTCAATTGCTGCAGATAGGCGGGGAATCGGGCCATATCGTTCGAATAAGGAAGCACCACACGGGATTCCGCACCGAAGAAATTCGAGTACCAGATGCCGAGCATCGCCAGCAGCACCGGCACGTTCTCTTCCAGCGGGGCGGTGGCGAAATGCTTGTCTATGGCGTGCATTCCGCTGAGGAACTCCCCGAACTGCTCCTTGCCGATGGTCACCATCACCGAAAGGCCGATGGCCGAATCCACCGAGTAGCGTCCGCCCACCCAGTCCCAGAAGCCGAACATGTGCGCGGTATCGATGCCGAAGGCGGCCACCCGTTCCGCGTTCGTCGACACGGCGACGAAATGCTTGGCGACGGCTTCCTCGCCCAGTGCGTCGACCAGCCAGCGGCGGGCGGCAGTGGCGTTGGTGAGGGTTTCCAGCGTCGAGAAGGTCTTGGACGCGACGATGAACAGCGTCGTCGCCGGGTCGAGGCCTGCGAGCTTGGCGACCAGATCGGCGGGATCCACATTCGAGACGAAACGCGCTTCGATGCCCGCGTCGACATAGTGGCGCAGTGCGCGATACACCATGTCGGGGCCCAGATCCGAGCCGCCGATGCCGATATTGACGATGGTGCGGATACGTTCGCCGGTCGCGCCGCGCCACGCACCCGAGCGCACGGAATCGGCGAATTCGCCCATCCGGCGCAGCACGTCGTGCACCTCGGCGTCGGCGTCGGTGCCGTCGATACAGAGCTGATCGCCGACCGGCAGACGTAGGGCGATATGGCCGACCGCGCGGTCCTCTGAAGTGTTGATGTGCTGGCCCGAGTACATCGCGTCGCGGCGCTGCGGTACACCGGCCGTGCGCGCGAGATCGATGAGCAGGCGCAGGGTTTCGCGGGTCACGCGATGTTTGCTGTAGTCGATGTGCAGATCGGCCACCTGCATCGTCAGCTCGCGGCCGCGCGCCGGGTCATCGGCGAACAGTTGCCGTAGATGCATCGGCGCAACGGTGCGGTGATTGTTGTGCAGTGCCTGCCAGGCCGCTGACGCGGTGATGTCGCTGCTCACGTGCCGAGGGTACCGCGTCGGCCATCGACCGGCGCTGCGTGTTCATGGGTTCGAGGTGGTGGTCGCGACAACAGGCCTAGTCTGGCGACATGGTGTCTGAACGCGACGTACTCGAATTCGTACCGAAGGGTTTGTGGATCGGTTCCGGTCCTGTCCAGGCCACGGGGGGTGGGACTTTCGACGTGCGCAATCCGGCGGATGGGACGGTGATCGCGCAGGTTGCTGATGCGACTCCCGAGGATGCGATGCGGGCCTTGGATGCGGCTGTCGCGGCGGGGGCGGCGTGGGCCGCTACGCCGGCGCGGGAGCGGGGGGAGATTCTGCGGGCGGTGTTCGAGCAGCTCACTGCGCGGGCGGAGGAGTTCGCGTTGTTGATGACGCTGGAAATGGGCAAGGCGCTGTCGGAGAGTCGCAATGAGGTGCGGTACGGGGCCGAGTTCTTCCGGTGGAACAGTGAGGAGGCGGTGCGGATTCATGGGCGGTATCTGAACGCGCCGTCGGGGACCGGGCGGATCATGGTCGCCAAGCAGCCGGTGGGGCCGTGTCTGGCGATCACGCCGTGGAATTTCCCGCTGGCGATGGGCACCCGCAAGATCGGGCCCGCGCTGGCGGCGGGCTGCACGATGATCGTCAAACCTGCCTCGGCGACGCCGTTGACCATGTTGGCGCTGGCCAAGCTGTGCAGTGAGGCCGGCCTGCCCGATGGGGTGCTGTCGGTGGTCACCACGCAGCGTTCCGGGGCTGTCACGGGCCCGCTGATCGACGATCCGCGGCTGCGCAAGCTCACCTTCACCGGTTCCACCGAAGTCGGCAAGAAACTCGTTGCGGCGTCCGCGAACCGGTTGCTGCGCACCTCCATGGAATTGGGTGGCAACGCCCCGTTCGTCGTGTTCGACGATGCCGACATCGACGCCGCCGTGGCCGGTGCCATGCAGGCGAAGCTGCGCAACGGCGGCGAAGCGTGCACCGCGGCCAACCGGTTCTACGTGCAGCGCGGGGTAGTCGCGGAGTTCACCGAGAAGTTCGTCGCCGCGATGACCGACAACGTGGTGATGGGCCCGGGCACCGATCCTTCGACCACCCTCGGCCCGCTGGTGAGCGAGGACCAGCGCGAGATCGTGAGCGAGCTGGTCGACGATGCGGTTTCGGTGGGCGCTCGCGTGCTGGTCGGTGGCAAAGCTCCCGGCGGTCCGGGGTGGTACTACCCGGCCACGATCCTGGCCGATGTTCCGCCGACCGCGCGCATTCTGCGTGAGGAAGTGTTCGGCCCGGTGGCCCCGATCGTCGCCTTCGATACCGAGGACGAAGGCGTCGCGGCCGCCAACGACACCGAATACGGGCTGGTCAGCTACGTCTTCACCCGGGATCTCGACCGGGCGCTTCGCATCGCGGAGGGTATGGAGAGCGGCATGGTCGGGGTGAATCGTGGCGTCATCTCCGACCCGGCCGCCCCGTTCGGCGGGGTCAAGGAATCGGGCTTCGGTCGCGAGGGCGGCACCGAGGGCATCGAGGAATACCTCAACACCAAGTACATCGCCCTGACCTGAGACGATAAAAATAACCGCCCCGGGGATGATGTTGCACCCGGGGCGGCTTTTCGGCAGCGGCGAACTGGCTGGTCCGCCGCGTGATCTATGGGGTGGCCTAGCGGCCGAGGCGGCCGCGGCCGAGGCGCAGCAGGAGCATGGCGAGGGTGTGACCCTCCTGGCCGAGCTCACTGAACCGCTCGAGAACCTTCATCTCACGGCTGTGGACCAGGCGCGTGCCACCGGATGCCATCCGGGTGCGGCCGATGATCCGGGAGATCTCGCTGCGGCGTTTGATCGCGGCGAGGATCGTGGCGTCGAGTTCGTCGATCTCGAGGCGAAGCTTGTCGATCTCGGCTTCGGATTGCGGCAAGGCCGAATCGGACCCGGTGGTCGTAGCAGGGGTGCTCATCATTCATCTCCTCGTGTCAGAACTTGGATCGGTCGGACCGAACGGCCTGTTACCCGATCTGTTCCGTCACCCTGAAACTTTTCCCGATGGGCTGTACTGGATCCCCCCGGGAGTGCGCAATCAGCCGTACTCCCCGTCACGATATCGGATCGGCGGCCGATCCGGGCATGCGGAGAAGCGCTGACCATGTGGCCCAGTCTGCCACGGGCAGGTAAGTAGGCAAAACAGTTCCGTTTATGAATTCGCTGAGAACGTTCACCAGGTGGTCCCCGCGCGGAGCTGTGCTCGTTCACCAGTAGTTTGCCCAGCGGTCGTCGCCAGGTCACCCTGGCGGGAGCAGTTCGCAGCTTGTCGGTGCCCGCCGGTAGCGTGGACAGACGATGGATATCACGGTCGCTCCCCACGCCTCAGCAGCCGAACCCAGCGAACCGGCGCCCGCCGCGCTACCGCCTCGGGACGGTGGTGCCTCCACGCTTGCCCAGGCGGCGGCCCGCAACAGCGCCGAACAGTCGCAGCGCCGTCAGGAGCGCGAACAACAGCGCGCCGAGGAGCTCGAGCGGCTACTCGACGGACTGAACCCGCCCCAGCGTGCCGCGGTGATGCACGCGGGGTCGCCGCTGCTGATCGTGGCGGGCGCGGGCTCGGGCAAGACCGCGGTCCTCACCCGCCGGATCGCCTATCTGCTGGCGGCGCGTGGGGTGCGCACCGGTGAGATCTTGGCCATCACCTTCACCAACAAGGCCGCCGCCGAGATGCGCGAACGCGTCGCCGGGCTGGTCGGTCCGCGCGCGGCCAGCATGTGGGTGTCGACCTTCCATTCCAGCTGTGTGCGCATTCTGCGGATGCAGGCGGCACTGCTGCCGGGCCTGAATTCGAATTTCTCGATCTACGACGCCGACGATTCTCGCCGATTGCTCACGATGATCAGCCGCGATTTCGAGATCGACACGAAGAAGTATTCGGCGCGTTTGCTGTCGACCGCTATTTCCAATCTGAAGAACGAACTGATCGGTCCGGAAAAGGCCGCCGCCGACGCCGAAGCCGACGACACCGAACTGCCCGCGCTGGTCGCCCGGGTCTACGCGGAGTACCAGCGGCGGTTGCGCTCGGCCAACGCGATGGACTTCGACGATCTGATCGGCGAGACGGTCGCGCTGCTGCAGAACCATCCACAGGTCGCCGAGTACTACCGGCGCCGGTTCCGGCACGTGCTGGTCGACGAGTACCAGGACACCAACCACGCCCAGTACGTGCTGGTGCGTGAGCTGGTCGGACATCACAGTGCGGAGCAGGAGGTCGAGCCGAGCGAGCTGTGCGTGGTCGGTGACGCCGACCAGTCGATCTATGCCTTCCGTGGGGCCACGATCCGCAATATCGAGGAATTCGAACGCGACTTCCCCGATGCGGAAACCATTCTGCTGGAACAGAACTATCGCTCCACCCAGCACATCCTGTCCGCCGCCAACGCGGTGATCGCGCGTAACGAGAACCGGCGCGAGAAGAAGCTGTGGACCGATTCCGGCGAGGGTGAACTGATCACCGGCTATGTCGCCGACAACGAACACGACGAAGCCTCCTTCGTCGCCAAGGAGATCGACCGGCTCGTCGACACCGGCGACGCCAACTACGGCGACGTGGCGGTGTTCTATCGCACCAACAACAATTCGCGTGCGCTGGAAGAGATCTTCATCCGAATGGGCCTGCCGTACAAGGTCGTCGGTGGGGTGCGATTCTACGAGCGCAAGGAAGTGCGCGATGTGGTGGCCTACCTGCGCGTGCTGGAGAATCCCGAGGACGCGGTGAGTGTGCGCCGCATTCTCAACACTCCGCGGCGCGGGATCGGTGATCGGGCCGAGGCTTGTGTGGCGGTGCACGCCGAACAGCGGGGGATCGGGTTCGCGGCGGCGCTGCGTGATGCGGCCGACGGGAAGGTCGCGTTGCTGAATACCCGTGCGCAGCGGGCCATCGCGGGGTTCCTCGATCTGCTCGACGAGATTCGGGTGGCCGGTAAGCGGGCCGACAGTGACTATCCCGATGTGGGCAATGTGGTCGAGGCGGTGCTCGATCGCACCGGGTATCGGGCGGAGCTGGAAGCTTCCGACGATCCGCAGGACGGTGCTCGGCTCGACAATCTCAACGAATTGGTGAGCGTCGCACGGGAATTCAGTTCCGAGGCGTTCAACAATGCCGAGGCGGCGCGGGAGGAAGGACTGGTTCCCGAGGCCGGTGACGGTGAGCCGGAGCCGGGGTCGCTTGCTGCGTTCCTCGAGCGGGTATCGCTGGTTGCCGATACCGATCAGATCCCGGATGAAGGCACGGGTGTGGTCACGATGATGACGCTGCACACGGCCAAAGGGTTGGAGTTCCCGGTGGTATTCGTGACCGGGTGGGAGGACGGGCAGTTCCCGCACATGCGGGCGCTGGGTGATCCGAACGAGTTGGCCGAGGAACGGCGGCTGGCTTATGTGGGGATCACGCGGGCTCGGCAGCGGCTTTATCTTTCGCGCGCCGTGGTGCGATCCGGGTGGGGGCAGCCGGTTTCCAATCCGGAATCGCGGTTCCTGCAGGAGATTCCGCAGCATTTGTTGGATTGGCGGCGGTTGGAGCCGGTGATGTCGCCGCAGCGGGGGCGGCGTCGGGGGGAGGACAGTGGGTTCGATCGGGATTGGACCAGTGGGAGTGGGTGGGATCAGCGGCCGGGTGTGCGTGGGGGGAGCGGTGAGCGGCGGCCGGCGCCGGGTGGGGCTGTCAAGCGCAACAACACCGAACTCGTTCTGGCGGTGGGCGATCGGGTTACCGATGACAAGTACGGGTTGGGGCGGGTTGTCGCTGCTGACGGGGTGGGGCCGTTGGCTACGGTGACGATCGACTTCGGGTCCGCTGGCAAGATTCGGTTGATTCCGCAGTTCAGCCGGACGATCGTGAAGCTGTGAGGCGGTTGGGGAACCCGCTGATTTCGCGAGAACATGGGTAACTTCCCAACCACCTCCCAGTCGCCGCGCGCATGACGTAAGGCCGAGAGCTAACGGTCGAGGTCCCGGACGGCACGTTGAAGACGCGGAGAGGCGGAACCGAACAGGTCGGTCAGGGCTTCGTCGAGGGTGGGGTAGTTGAAGTCGAAGCCTGCTTTGTGGAGGACTTCGGAGGTTGCGTGGCGGCCGGTGAGGCCTAGTGCGGGGTCTGTGCGGAGGGCTATTGCGCCGACCTTCAGGATTGCTGCGGGGGTCGGGGGTGATGGGGGGCGGTGCAGGGTTCGGCGGAGGGTGGACATCAGTTCGGTGTTGCGGACGGGGAATTCGGTGGCGGCGACCAGGATGCCGTTGGGGAGGGTAACGGTGGGGTCCAGGCCGAGGGTGGCTCGGACTATGGACAGCCAGTCTTCGATGTGGATCCAGCTGAACCACTGATTGCCGGGGCCTACGCGGCCGCCTAGGCCTGCTTTGGTGAGTTGGGCCAGGCGTTTCAGGGCGGGGGCGTCGGGGTCGAGGACGATGGAGGTGCGCAGGATTGTCCAGTGGTCGGCGCGGGTGGGGTCGAAGGCTTCTTCCCACGGTTGGGCTACGCCGGTCATTTGGGGGAGGCCTACGGGGAGGGGAGTTGTTTCGGTGCAGCGGGTTTCGCCTGCGTCGGACCAGATGGCGGTGGTGCTGGCTTGGACCCAGTAGTCGACGGGGGTGTCGCGCAAGCCCGCTGCGGCGACCAGGGCGGTGGTGGAATCGACTCGGCTGGAACGCAGTTCGGCGACATTGCGTTCGGTTGGTCTGCAGTCGACCAGCTTGCCTGCCAGGTTGATCACTGCGAGGCGGCCGGGTTCGCGCAGTTCGGCGGACCAGGCGCCGACCGAGCGGCCGTCCCATTCGGTCTGGCGGAACGGCAGTTTCGGGTTGCGGCGGCGGGTCAGCAGGGTGACGCGCTGGCCGCGGCAGGTCAGGTCGGCGGCGATCTGGAGACCGAGGGCGCCGGTGCCGCCGGCGATGACGACGTTGAGGGCATCGTCGGTGGGGGCGAGGCCTGCCAGTCGGGCCAGGCGCGAGAAGTTCACGCGCGCATCGGTTTCGATGAACGGGCGCACGACGGTGCGCGCCGCGGCGGCGGACGGGCCGGTGAAGCGGAGTTCCTGGGTGATCTCGGTGCCGCCGTCGCGGGGCGTCAGCCGCCAGGTGAGATGCATGGTGCCCGCGGGTTCGGGCTGCTCGATCGTGAGCTCACGATCGGGCTCGAACACGGTGACGGTGAACGGTTCCGCGAACCGCCCGTGAATTCGCGCCGAGAGATTTCCGTTGGGAAGGTAATCGCCGGTGGCGCCGACGGCGACGGGCCCGTGCATCCGCACCGACCGCACCCCGGGATTCCACTCCGGCCACTGCTCGAGATCCCCGAGCACCCCCCACACCAATTCCGGTGCGAGCCCGATGAACTGCGTGTACTTCGTCGTACCAGCCATGACCAACGCTAACCCTGCAACACCACACAGCGGAAGCGTGCTGCTGGTCACGTAGCGGAACTGGCGCACGCGACAACTGATGACGCAAGCACATGGGTAACTCACCGACGACAGCAAACCCGGGCCGTCCCCAGAGCTTGCCGCGTCCCCAACTCCCCCGCGCCTAAGTCTGGCCTGAAGACCCGGAGAGGCGGAACAGCACGCAAGCTAGTCGCGCTGGGAGCCCAGGCTGATGCCGCGGGTGGCCAACCACGGGACCGGGTCGATCTTGTCGGTGCCGTTCAACCACACCTCGAAGTGCACGTGCGGGCCGGTGGAGAAGCCACGGTTGCCCATGGTGGCGATTTGATCGCCTGCCAGCACTCGTTCGCCCTGCGAGACCGTCGCGGTGTCGATGTGGCCGTAGATCGTCACGGTGCCGTCGTCGTGCAGGACGCGGACCCACATGCCGAAACCGGAGGCCGGGCCCGCTTCGATGATGGTGCCGTCGGCGACCGCGTAGATCGGGGTGCCGATCGGGCCCGCGACGTCGATGCCGAGGTGCTGGACGCCCCAGCGGGCGCCGAAGCCTGAGGTGTAGTTGCCCGCGGAGAACTTGGCGAACAGGGGCCGCAGCTTGGCGGATTCCTGGGCGGCCAGGTCTTCGGCGAACTTCGCGCCCTTGGCGAGGATGTCGTCGAAGTGGTTCTTGTCGGCGATGGTGGTGGCGTCGAGCACCTGCGGGGCGGCCCCGGTGTGGGGGTCGACCTCGGCGGTGTTCATCGACTGAGCGGCGATCTCGTGGACCTGGCCCGCGGCCTCGTAATCGATACCGGTGGTGGGCTGGCCCGGATCGGCCATGGCGGCCTGTCCGGCGGCGACCACCGCACCGGCGGCGACGGCGATGACCGCGGCGCGGCCCTTCAGCGCGGCGGGCGGAGCGGGGACGCGGTGCGCGCCGCCACGACGTTCGGCACGGCGCGATGCTGGACGTTCTTCGGCGGTGGTCTCTTCGGCCGTGGCGGGCGCCCAGTCGGCGCCGTAGGTGCCGGTGTCGTAGGACTCGTCCGCGGTCCATTCGTCTTCGGCGGGTGTCCAAGCGGCGTCGTCGGACCAGGTGGTCTGGTTGTGCCACACGTCATCGGTCTGCGGCCAAGCGCTGCGGGGCTGCGCGGCCGGAACTCGACGGGCTTCCGGATGCGACGTGTAGTCGTCGGCATGCCGGTAACGATGCCCGGAGGGGGTGCGATTTTCGACTGGAAGGGTGGAGCGGTGGTTCATCGGATGAAGTACCTCACGCTATGTCGTCCTCCTCAGTCCTGACTTGCCAGTCGTGACCTGGTTGTCGTGACCTGGTTGTGACTTCGACCGCATTGACGGTAACGAAGCGATTGCAGAGTGGCAAGCGCTGGTCGGAAACGTACACCTCAGTGTGACATTCGTCACCGTAACGCGACGGAATATCTCACCGTTTTCCGGCATCTCGGGTGAGGTCCGTCCACGACATAACGTAGTAGATGGCGGGGTGCTCTGGCTTTAAGTGGCCCGACCTGGCAAGGCGTTGGAAAACGCCACAAAACTACTCGCCAGTAGCCTTGGCCAGCGGTTTTTCGGGACTCCCGTAAACGGTCGTGACCTGCGCCACTTACTATGAACGTGGTCGTTTAGCCCTCCCCGTGACTAGTTACAGTCCGACCGACCCGCTACGACGTCGGGCCGCCAACAAAGACGTTGTCATAGCAACGCAGACGAGACGGTGAGTACATGGATCTCTTCGAATATCAGGCGAAGGAGCTCTTCGTTAAGCACGGAGTGCCTTCGTCCGAGGGTCGTGTTTGCGACACGGCTGAAGAAGCACGCGCCATTGCCGAGGAAATCGGCAAGCCCGTGATGGTCAAGGCGCAGGTCAAGGTGGGCGGCCGCGGCAAGGCTGGCGGCGTCAAGTACGCGGCCACCCCGGAAGACGCGTTCACGCACGCGCAGAACATTCTCGGCCTCGACATCAAGGGCCACATCGTCAAGAAGCTCCTGGTCGCCGAGGCCAAGGACATCGCGGAGGAGTACTACATCTCCTTCCTGCTCGACCGCTCCAACCGCACCTACCTGGCCATGTGTTCGGTCGAGGGCGGCATGGAGATCGAAGAGGTCGCGGAGAAGACTCCCGAGCGCCTCGCCAAGATCGCCGTCGACGCCGTCAAGGGTGTCGACCTGGCCTTCGCCCGTGAGATCGCGGAGAAGGGCCACCTGCCCGCCGACGTGCTCGACGCCGCGGCTGTGACCATCCAGAAGCTGTGGGAGGTCTTCGTCAACGAGGACACCACCCTGGTCGAGGTCAACCCGCTGGTGCGCACCCCCAACGACGAGATCCTCGCCCTCGACGGCAAGGTCACCCTGGACGAGAACGCCGAGTACCGGCATCCCGACCACATCGAGTTCGCCGACGTCGACGCGACCGACCCGCTCGAGCTCAAGGCCAAGGAAAACGACCTCAACTACGTCAAGCTCGACGGCGAGGTCGGCATCATCGGCAACGGCGCCGGTCTGGTCATGTCGACCCTGGACGTCGTCGCCTACGCGGGCGAGAACCACGGCGGCGTGAAGCCGGCCAACTTCCTCGACATCGGCGGCGGCGCTTCGGCTTCCGTGATGGCCGCGGGCCTGGACGTCATCCTGGGCGACGCGCAGGTCAAGAGTGTTTTCGTCAACGTCTTCGGTGGCATCACCGCCTGTGACGCGGTCGCCAACGGCATCGTCGGCGCGCTCGAGGTGCTCGGTGCCGCGGCCACCAAGCCGCTGGTCGTCCGCCTGGACGGCAACAACGTCGAAGAGGGTCGCCGCATCCTCGCCGAGGCCAACCACCCGCTGGTGACGCTGGCCCAGACCATGGACGAGGGCGCCGACAAGGCCGCCGAACTCGCCTTCAGCGCCAAGTAAGGAACGCGAACATGTCCATCTTCCTGAACAAGGACAACAAGGTCATCGTCCAGGGCATCACCGGCGGCGAGGGCACCAAGCACACCGCGCTGATGCTGAAGGCGGGCACCAACGTCGTCGGCGGCGTGAACGCGCGCAAGGCCGGCACCACGGTCAAGCACACCGACAAAGACGGCAACGAGATCGAGCTGCCCGTGTTCGCTTCCGTCGCCGAGGCGATGGAGAAGACCGGCGCCGACACCTCGATCGCGTTCGTGCCCCCGGCCTTCTCCAAGGACGCCATCATCGAGGCCATCGACGCGGAGATCCCGCTGCTCGTGGTCATCACCGAGGGCATCCCGGTGCAGGACTCCGCGTTCGCGTGGGCCTACAACGTCGAAAAGGGCGAGAAGACCCGCATCATCGGCCCGAACTGCCCCGGCATCATCACCCCGGGCGAGGCGCTGGTCGGCATCACCCCGAACAACATCACCGGCAAGGGTCCGATCGGCCTGGTGTCGAAGTCGGGCACCCTGACCTACCAGATGATGTACGAGCTGCGCGATTTCGGTTTCTCGACCGCGATCGGCATCGGCGGCGACCCGGTCATCGGCACCACCCACATCGACGCCATCGAGGCGTTCGAGAAGGACCCCGAGACCAAGATCATCGTCATGATCGGCGAGATCGGTGGCGACGCCGAAGAGCGTGCGGCCGCCTACATCAAGGCCAACGTGACCAAGCCGGTCGTCGGCTACGTCGCCGGTTTCACCGCGCCCGAGGGCAAGACCATGGGCCACGCGGGCGCCATCGTCTCCTCCGGTGGTGGCACCGCGCAGGCCAAGCAGGACGCGCTCGAAGCCGCTGGTGTGAAGGTCGGCAAGACGCCGTCCGCCACCGCCGCGCTCGCTCGCGAGATCCTGGAGAAGGCGTCTATCGCTTCTGCCTGACCGGTCAGGGCCCGGAGGCGGTAGCTTGCGTAACCACGCAGGGCCCCCGGGGCAGGCGAATTGAATACTGCGTGATCTGATTCTCACACTGTCGAAGGCCGCCTTCAGGTTTAACCTGGGCGGCCTTCGTCGACTTATCCACAGGCGATGGTTTATCCACAGCCCGGATCGGTAGGTGATGACCGGGGACCTGGCGTGCAGTAGCGTCAGGTATCGGACACCGCGCCAGTCAGTTCGACGCGACCGATGCGCACGACTCGACAAGGAGACGACGAGACATGTCATACCCGACCGGGGGCTCCGGGTACAACACACCCGCGACGCCCGCCGCGCCTCAGGGCCCGAGCACCGGAGCCGCTGCGGCTGCGCCATCGACCGCGACCGCTTCGGAAGGCAAAGGGCTGCCGTTCATTCTGACCGCGGCCGCCGCCGGACTCGGCGTCGTCACCTTCTTCCTCGGCTTCGCGCCGTATATCGGCTTCACCGCGCTGCGTGAGACCTCGACCGGCAGCATGTTCGAGTCCAGCAACGGCGCGCTCGCTTCGCTCATCCTGGCCGCCGCCTTGCTGGCCGGGCTGTCGCTGCTGCCCAAGCAGAACGTCCTCGGCGTCGCCGCGGCGCTCGCGGTGGCCTCGTTCCTCGGCGTCGTCGTGTCGCTGATCAGCGTGGGCGAAGGCATGGAACTGCAGTGGGGCGCGTTCGCGGTCGCCGCGTTCTCGTTCATCGTCGCTGTGCTGATGGTGCTGGCACTGCTGTTCGGGCTCGGCATCATCAAGGCGCCAGCGCCGAAACCGGCTCAGCCGCAACAGCAGCCGGGTCAGTACGGCGGCCAGTACGGTCAGCAGGGTTACGGCCAGCAGGGTTACGGCCAGAACCCCGGCCAACCGCAGGCCTACGGCCAGACCGGTTACGGCCAGGCGCAGACCGGTGGGCAGTACCCGACGCAGTCGCCGTCGCCGTACGGCCAGCAGAGTTCGCCGTCGATGCCGCAGGCGCAGCAGCCGTCCTACGGCCAGCCGGGACAGCAGTCCTACGGTCAGCCGGGCCAGCAGTCGCCGTACGGCCAGCAGTACGGTGCCCCGCAGGCTCAGCAGCCTTCGCCGTATGGTGCGGCGCCGCAGGCACAGCCGCGTCCCGACGAGAGCGCCACGCAGACCTTCGGTGGGCAGCAGTCGGGCCAGCAGCCGTTCGGTTCGCCGACCTACGGTGGCGCGCAGCCGTCGTCGCCGGGGCAGCCGCAGCCGTTCGGTGGTGAGCAGACCGCCGATCCGGCGGCCGACGCCACTACCGCGTTCCGTCCGAACGAAGACAACAAGTAAAGACCGACGGCTGCCGCGCATGGTGGTTCAGGTTCGATCGCGAGCCCACAGGTACGCCTGTGGGCTCGCGGCGCGCCTGACCCGCGGCTGCCGGGGAAGCTGCCACGCTGAATCGTCATGAGCTCCCGTAACTCCCTCGTGCGCCGGACCTCCGGGTCACGCGGCACCGGGGCGACCGTCGTCGCACCGGCCGGGCCCGAGCCCGGTTGGTGGTCACTCTCGCCCGAGCGGGCACGGACCCTGCTGTTGGTCGCGGCGCGGCCGACGATCACCGCCATGGCCGCCACGGTGCTGCTCGTGCTCGTGGTCATGCTCACCACCGGCACCGATCTCACCAGCGCGCCTGCTGCGGTCGCCGCGACTTGGCTTGCCGCACACCAGGTTCCGCTCACCGTCGGCAGGACAACGCTTGGCCTGCTCCCGCTGGTGCCGACGGCAGTGCTGATCTGGGTGGCCGCCCGGGAATGCGCGCGTGCGGTCCCGAACCGCCCGACGCCGGTCGAACTGGGCTGGTTGACCGGTGCGGTCGTCGCCGGTCCGCTGCTGATGACGGCCGTCTGCCTCGCCGTCACCGGTGATGCCTCGGGTGTCATCCCGCTGGCATCGCCCGGCCCGATCGCGGCCTTCGGCTGGGTGCTCGTGCTGTATCTCGGTGCGGCCGCCGCGGGAATCGCGAGCCGGGCCTGGAGTTCGTTGTACGCGCTCGTTCCGATCGAGATCCCGGAATGGGCGGTCCTCGGCGCCCGTGCCGCGCGCCGCACCGTGCTGCGGATGCTCGGCTGTGCCGCACTGGCCACCGCGATCTCCTTCTTCGCGCATCTGTCCCGGCTCGACGACGCTTATCGGCAGGCGCACAACTTCACCGATGTGCTCGGCATGACCGTGCTGTCGCTGCTCTACCTGCCGAATGTGGTGATCGGCGCGGCCGGGATCCTCAGCGGTGCCGCGGTGCTGTTCGGGGCCGGATCGGTCGGGCTGTTCGGGGTGACCGGCGGACACATGCCGGTGCTGCCCGCGCTGATCCCGGTGCCCGAAGGGCCCGCGTCGCCGTGGTGGATCGGGCTGCTGCTGGTCCCGCTCGCCGTCGGCGTGCTCGGCGGGGTCGAACTCGGCCGCACCAGCGACGATCGGCCCGGCGCGCCGTGGGCGACCCTCACCTGTGCCGTGCTGTCCACGCTGACGTTCCTGCTACTCGCGATTCTCGGCAGCGGTCAGCTCGGTGCGGTCGGGTGGGTCGGCGTCGATCTGCTGATGCTGGTCGTACTGATGGTCACCTGGTTCGGCTTCGGCGGCTTCGTCGGCATGACGTTCGCCCGCCGCTTCCTGACGCCGACCGCGCCCGCCGAGGACTACGACGAGTACGACGAGTACGACGACGACTACTACGACGATGACGACTACGACGACGAAGACGCCGCCGACGACGCGGACCCGGTCGAATACGACGATCCCGCAGTCGAAGTCGACGGTGAACTGGTCGAGGACTTCGACGACGAGCTCGAAGTGAGCATCGCCGCACCGGGCTCGACCGACGAGCCCGCCGACGACATCGTCGACGTCGAAGTGGTCGAGTCGGACCTGCCGGACGAGGACAAGACCCCCGGTCGCTAAGCTCGACCCGGCGATCCTCGCCCCCGCCGCCACCCGATTACACGCAGGAGTAGAGCGCTGACGTCCTCGTTTGCCCCGTGGAAGCCCGCCAGAACCCCGGCCACCGTCGTCGTTCTCGCCTCGGGTACCGGCTCGCTGCTCAACGCACTGCTGGCCGCCTCGCGCGTGCCCGGCTACCCGGCGAAGATCGTCGCCGTCGGCGTCGACCGGGTGTGCCAGGCCACCGACCACGCCGAAACCGCCGGTGTCGAACACTTCCGCGTCGAGGTGAAGGACTTCCCCGACCGGGCCGCGTGGGATATCGCGCTGACCGAGGCCGTCGACGCCTTCGCGCCCGACCTGGTCGTCTCCGCGGGCTTCATGAAGATCGTCGGCCCCGCGTTCCTCGAACGCTTCGGCGGCCGATTCATCAACACCCACCCCGCGCTGCTGCCCGCGTTCCCTGGCGCGCACGGTGTGCGTGACGCGCTCGCCTACGGCGCCAAGGTCACCGGCACCACCGTGCACCTGGTCGACGGCGGCGTCGACACCGGTCCCATCCTCGCGCAGGAGGCGGTAGACGTGCTGCCCGGCGACGACGAGGACGCCCTGCACGAACGCATCAAGGTTGTCGAGCGACGGTTACTGGCGCAGGTCATCGCCGCCGTCGCGACGCGAGGCATTGTCTCCGACGGACGAAAGGCAGAAATACCAGTGAGCGAGCACGCCGGTGAGTGAACGTAAGGCGATCAAGAGGGCGCTGGTGAGCGTCTACGACAAGACCGGGCTGATCGAGCTCGCCACCGGGCTGCATGCCGCGGGTGTGGAGCTGGTGTCGACCGGGTCGACCGCGGGCAAGATCGCCGAGGCCGGGATTCCGGTCACCAAAGTCGAGGATCTGACCGGGTTCCCGGAGACCCTCGACGGCCGGGTCAAGACGTTGCACCCGCGCGTGCACGCCGGCATCCTGGCCGACACCCGGCGCGCCGAGCATGTCGATCAGCTGGTCGAGCTGGGCGTCGAGGCGTTCCAACTGGTGGTGGTGAACCTGTACCCGTTCACCCAGACCGTGGCCAGCGGCGCGAGCGTGGACGAGTGCGTCGAGCAGATCGACATCGGCGGACCGTCGATGGTGCGTGCCGCGGCGAAGAACCACCCCTCGGTCGGCGTGGTCGTCGACGTCACCGATTACGACGAGGTGCTCGCCGCGGTGAAGTCCGGCGGGTTCACCCTGGCCGAGCGGACCGCGCTGGCCGCCAAGGCCTTCCAGCACACCGCGAGCTACGACGTGGCCGTCGCGAGCTGGATGGGCTCGGTGGCCGTGCCCGCCGTGGCCGAGGATACTGAGCAGTTCCCCGGCTGGGTGGCCGGTTCGTGGGAGCGCGCCGCGGTACTGCGCTACGGCGAGAACCCGCACCAAGCCGCCGCGCTGTACACCAGCAACGACGGCACGGTCGGCATCGCGCAGGCCGAGCAGTTGCACGGCAAGGAGATGTCGTACAACAACTACACCGACGGTGACGCCGCCTGGCGCGCCGCGTTCGACTTCGACGAGCCCGCCGTCGCGGTGATCAAGCACGCCAACCCGTGTGGCATCGCCGTTGGTGCCGATATCGCCGAGGCGCATCGCAAGGCGCACGCCACCGACCCGGTCAGCGCCTACGGTGGCGTGATCGCGGCCAACCGTGAGGTGAGCGTCGAGATGGCCGAGCAGGTCGCCGAGATCTTCACCGAGGTCATCATCGCGCCGTCGTACGCACCCGGTGCGGTGGAAGTGTTGCAGCGCAAGAAGAACGTGCGCGTGCTGGTGGCCGAGGCGCCGCAGCGCAAGGGTGTGGAGCTGCGTCCGATCAGCGGCGGCGCGCTGCTGCAGGATCGTGATGTGCTCGACGCCGCGGGCGACGACCCGGTCAACTGGACCCTCGCCGCGGGCGACCCGGCCGACGTCACCACTCTCGCCGACCTCGAATTCGCTTGGCGCGCTTGCCGTTCGGTGAAGTCGAACGCGATCCTGCTCGCCGAGGACGGCGCCGCTGTCGGCGTCGGCATGGGCCAGGTCAACCGCGTCGACTCCTGCAAGCTCGCCGTCGAGCGCGCGGGGGAGCGGGCCAAGGGTTCCGTGGCCGCCTCCGACGCGTTCTTCCCGTTCTCGGACGGGCCGGAAATCCTGGTGGCCGCCGGTGTGCGCGCGATCGTGCAGCCCGGCGGCTCGATCCGCGACAAGGACACCATCGAACTCTGCAAGGAAGCCGGTGTCACCCTGTATCTCACCGGGGCACGCCACTTCGCGCACTGAGCTGTGAAAGTGGGGCCCGCTACCGATTGTGGTGGCGGGCCCCACTGCGTTTCTGGAGGCCCCAGCGGGGGTCAGTCGCTCTTGGCGTCGATCACCTGGCGATTGCGGACAGGGGCATCGAGCGTGATGTCCAGGGTGCCGAAGACGGCGTTCATGGTGCACATCTTGTCGACGGCGTCGGCCCGGATGCCGGAGCGGAGGGCGACCAAGATGCTGGCGACGGTTTCGGTGGCGACGGCCTCGACCCCGTGGCACTCGGGGTTCCCGGTCTGGAAGAAGATGCTGATCTTGTTGTCGCCCAGACGATTCCATGAGGTGAAGGAAATCAGCTGGGGGTAGAGCAGGGTCGGGTCGGACGTGAAGGGGTGGCCGAAGGTGGCGGAGGGTTCCTCGGGGCGGACGTTCGTTCGGGACGAATCCGGTTCGGGCGCAGCGGATTCGGAGGAGGTGCACGCCGTGAGCGGGGTGAGGAGGACGGCCAGGGTTGCCACCGTGGCGGTGCGGCGCGACATCGTTCTCATGGCCCCAACCCTAGACGGAACTGTAGGTGCCGGTCCCCGCCGTGAACTTTCCGCGAACCCTGCGCATAACTGTCCTGTTTCGGCCCTGCGAGGACTACATTCGGCTGCGGTGCCATGTCATGGCATACGGCCAGCATCAGTGCTCTGATGCTCTGCTACGGGATCTTCGAAAGGAACAACGTGGGCGACACGCTGCGCGTAGGCGAAGAACTGGGACTGGGGCAGTCCCTCACCGGCGGTGCTTACACCCTGACTCTGCAGCCGGACGGCAACTTGGTGCTGAGCGAGCCCGACGGCAACGTCGTGTGGGCCGCGATGACGCACGGGCAGGACGCGCAGCGCGCGGCCCTGCAGCACGACGGCGATTTCGTCGTCTACAACGGCGGCGGCCAGCGCGTCTGGGCCACCGACACCAGCGGCAAGAACGTCGAGAAGCTGGTCGTGCAGTCCGACCGCAACGTGGTGCTCTACGGCACCGACGGTTCGGTCGCGTGGACCACCGCGACCGCCACCGACAACCCGCTGCCCGCTCCGGAGCCGGTCGCCGCCGCCCCGATCGCCGAAGAGGTCGCGCCGCCGCCTGCCGCGCAGACCTACACGGTCGAGTCGGGCGACACCCTGTGGGCCATCTCGGAGCGCTTCTACGGTGACGGCAACCGCTACCAGGAGATCGCGGCTGCCTCCGGTATCGACAACCCGGACCTCATCAACGAGGGTCAGGTCCTGACCATCCCGTAATAGGCAGACGAAAGTGGCCCCGAGGCAACAGCTTCGGGGCCATTCTCGCGTTCACGAGTAGTTACTTGGTGGTGGTGAACGGCAGCAACGCCATCTCGCGCGCGTTCTTCACCGCCACGGCCACCTGACGCTGCTGCTGCGGGGTCAGGCCGGTGACGCGGCGGCTGCGGATCTTGCCGCGATCGGAGATGAAGGTGCGCAGCAGATTGACGTCTTTGTAGTCGACGTACTCGATACCCGCGGCGATCAGCGGGTTCTTCTTCGGCTTGCGCCCCTGGTCGGCGCGTGCCTTCTTGGACGGTGCTCGCTTCACAGCCATGGGATATTCCTTCTCACGAGGGTGTCTCTACCAGCTCGATTTGTGGACCCCGGGGAGCTCGCCCCGGTGGGCCATCTCGCGCACACGAATCCGGGAGAGGCCGAACTTTCGAAGGTAGCCGCGGGGGCGACCATCGGCAGCGTCCCGATTCCGCAAGCGTACCGGACTGGCATCGCGCGGCTGATTGCGCAGTTCGAGCTGGGCGGCGGCGCGTTCGGTCTCGCTGGTGCTCGGCTTGCGGATGAGCTCCTTGAGCTCGGTGCGCCGGGCCGCGAACCGTTCGACGATCACGCGCCGCTGCTCGTTGCGGGCGATCTTCGACTTCTTGGCCATATCTATTGGCTCCCTTCACGGGCCTACATGGTTACGCTTCGCTGCCGCTTTCGGCCCTGAGCTCAGGGAGCGTCAGCGCTCCTCGCGGAAATCGACGTGGCGGCGCACGACGGGGTCGTATTTGCGCAGGACCAGCCGGTCGGGGTCGTTGCGGCGGTTCTTGCGGGTGACGTAGGTGAAGCCGGTGTCCGCGGTGGACTTCAGCTTGACGATCGGCCGGATATCGGTCGACTTCGAGGCCATTGACAGCTCCTAGATCTTGTCGCCGCGGGCGCGGATGCGGGCCACAACAGCCTCGATCCCGTCGCGGTCGATGGTCTTGATGCCCTTGGCGGAGACCGTCAGCGTGACGCGGCGGCCCTCGCTGGGCAGGTAGTAGGTCTTGTGCTGGATGTTGGGGTTCCAGCGTCGGTTGGTGCGCCGGTGCGAGTGCGAGACGGCTTTTCCGAAGCCGGGCTTGCGACCGGTGACCTGGCAGTGGGCCGACATGCGACCTCCTTCCATGGTTATGACAACCATTTTCGACAACGATTATTCCGCACTGTACAGTCGCCGTGAGGTAAATGAAAATCATTGTCGAAAGGGGTTTCGGGTGCTGGACCAGACCGACCGGAGAACGCCCGTGGTGCTGCTGGCCGGCTTCTCCGGACCTGCCATGGGCGGTGTCGAACACATCGCCGCGACGCTGAGCGAAGACGCGGGCACCGTGGTGGTGCATCACGATCTCGCCGAACTGCGCGAAGGCGTGGTGCGCCGCACGGTGCGCACCGCGGGCAACGTCACCACCGCGGTGCTCGAACTGGCGCACGGGTGCGTGTCGTGCACGCTGCGCGCCGATCTGCTGCCGATGCTGTGCAAGCTCGCCACGCGTGATCACGTCAAGCGCATCGTGCTCGCGCTGGACCCCGGGATCGAGGCCGAGGCGCTGTGCCAGGCGATCGAGCACGTCGTGGTCACCGGAGTCGCCGATCGCGTCGACGGGCCCGCCGGGCGCACCGTGCGCATCGAGTCCGTGCTGACCTGCCTGGACGGGTCGCAGTGGCTCGAGGACGCCACCAGCGACGAAGTGCTGGCCGATCGCGGGCTCGCCTCGGCAGACGACGAGCGGACGGTCGCGCAGGTGGCCGTCGGACAGGTCGACTTCGCCGACGCGCTGGTCGTCCTGACCGCCGGTGCCGACGCACTCGACCGCGAACGCCTCGGGGCGGTGCTGGACCGACTCGCGCCCGGCGCTCCCGTTGCCTGGCTCGGCGAGCTGTCCGGCTTCGACGCACTCGAGGTCGGCGCCCTGCTTACCCGCGTGCCCGCCGACTCGCGCCGCGGCCGGATCTTCGACGCGCACGCCCCGCTGCTGCGCGGTCAGCCGCCGCTGAGTACCGACTGTGGTGTCTCGATCGTCGAATTCGCCGCCCGCAGGCCGTTCCATCCCGAGCGGTTGCACGAGGCCCTCGATGTGCTGCTGGACGGCGTCGTCACCGCGCGCGGCCGGGTCTGGCTGGCGACGCAGCCCGACCATGTCGTGTGGCTCGAGTCGGCGGGCGGCGGTCTGCGCGTCGGCGGCGCCGGTCGCTGGCTGGCGGCGATGAGCGCCGAGGAACAGGCCGCCGCGAACCCGGATCGGCGGGCGATGGCTGGATTGGGATGGGACGAGCGGTTCGGCGATCGCGATGTGTCGCTGGTGATCCTGGCCCACGACGCCGACCCCGCCGAGATCCGCCACGCCCTGCACTGGGCGCTGGTCGAGGACGACGAGCTGCTGCTGGTCGACCGGGCCCCCGAACGAGTCGCGTTGTGGGCGGACCCCTTCGGCGACTGGCACGAAGATCCCTGCGCCGACCCCACTGAGGCCACGGCTTCGGCGAGCGAGGGCACCAATCCGAGAGGAGAAATGGCATGAAAACGGGCATCCACCCCGATTACCACCCCGTCGTGTTCGAGGACGCGAACACCGGGAAGCAGTTCCTGACCAGGTCCACCGCGACCAGTGGTCAGACGATCGAATGGACCGACGGGAACACGTATCCGCTGATGGTGGTCGACGTGACCTCGGATTCGCACCCGTTCTGGACGGGCACCGCCCGCAACCTTGACACCCAGGGTCGGGTCGAGAAGTTCGAGCGCAAGTACGGAAAGCGCTCGCGCGCAGGGCAGGAGGGCTGAATCATGGCGGTTCCCAAGCGCAGAATGTCGCGCTCGAACACTCGCAGCAGGCGTGCCCAGTGGAAAGCCGAAGTGCCCCAGCTGGTCCCGGTGACCGTGGCAGGCGTCGAGTATCGAGTCCCGCGCCGCATCGTCAACGCGGTCCGCAAGGGCATGATCGACCCAGCACGACTCTGAACGCAACGATGGCCTGCCAGTAATTACTGGCAGGCCATCGTTGTTGAAAGAATGTCAGCCTTCGCGCTCGGCCACGGCTACCAATGCGGCGGCGAGCTGGAAGAACTTGTTGTTGCCCAGGTCGGCGATGGTCTTGATCTTCAGCGCCTCGAGCAGTTGCTTGTCGTGCGCCTCGGTGAGACCGGCCAGCGCCGACGGGGGCGCGGCGAGGATTTCAGCGAGCGTCTTGTTCTCGAATTCCTTGTCGAGGACTTTGTCGAGCACCACGTTTACGGCCATGCGAACTCCTTCGAACGAACCTTGGATGTGCTGGGCGAGACGAATGCGCCCCGCAGCGACCATAACTCGGTTCGCGCATCATGGGGTGAGCTTCCACGGGGTCGTCGGTCTGTTCTGGGTGCGTGTCTGTCCAGGGGCCTTACTCCGGCACTGTTGTGCCTGTTCAGGGCCTTGCAAGGGGTGTCAGGGCTACCGCCCCGTTAACGGTGTGAGGGATGCCACTTGGCGTGTGCACACAGAAGGGCTTGCGGAAGGTTTGCTGGTGATTGAATTGCCAACTTTTGGTTTGTTTTGCGCCACAAGAAAATTCCCGAACCACTGATGCGGAGTCCCTCACAGGTATGTACTCTCGTGCGGGAGGGCGGGTTCCCCGAGTTGGGGGAACCCGCTCATCGCCACTTCAGGGGCGGTTTTCACCGCACTTCGCGGGAGGTCGCGACGGCTCGATCGAGCGGGGCGCGAGACCGGAAAGATTCCGACAAACCGGACGTTAGCTGCTTGTCCCTCAGCGCACCGAAACCGGCTGGCGCACCGGCGCCACCGCGTCGCGCCGATCCGGCGCCACCATCACCGCGGTGATCGGCACGGTCAACCCGAGCGCACCGAGCACGAACATCGGGAACACCAGGTCGAACAACGGCATCCCGGTGGGCGTGCGAATACCCGGATCGATCGAGAACGTCAGCGCGGCGACCGCCGTGTAATACACCGCCGCGACGCCGACCGCGAACAACACCGACACCAGCACGCGCATCGGCACCCGCCGCATCACCTGCGCCGCCCACAGCGTCGCGGTGCACAGCGCCATCGACTCCAGCACGGCCACCCCGATGAGTCCGAGCGACTCGTCGACAGTGCCCTGCACGGCAACGGCATCCAGGGTCAGAAAGGTCGACAGCCCGACGCTCAGCCCCATCGTCAACCCGCCGATGATCAGCCGCGGCGCTTGCAGCGTCCGGCCGCAGATCAGCAATCCGGCCAGCACGCCGACCACCGCGACAGCCGCCGCGGCCGCACCGAGCGCAACGTTGTAGCGCATGGTGCTGTCGTGCACCCGCATCGCCAGCAGTGCGACCGAATTCGCCAGCCACAGCCCGACCCCGCCGAGCGAGACCGCGGCCATCGTCAGCCAGATCAGCCGGAACTTGATCGAGTACTTCGCATGCCGGATGCAGGCGAACGCCACCAGCGCGCCGAGTGCCGACAGATCCAGCGCGAGCCACGCGATACCGGTGCCGTGCGCGAAGGTCTCGGCACCGGTCGCGGCGAGCACATCAAGCACGCCTGCCCGCTCCTTCGAACTGCTGCGGCTCGAGCTGGGCGATGGCGTATTCGGTCACAGCCGCGAGCGCCTGCCTGACCTCGACGGCATTGCGCGCGTCGATGTCGACGATCGGAATGCCCTCGCGCACCGAGAGCGCCTCGCGCAGTTCGGCGATGGGGAAACGCGGTGCGTTGGGGAAGCGGTTCACCGCGATCAGGAACGGCAGCCCGCGCGCCTCGAAGAAGTCGACGGCGGCGAAACTGTCCTCCAGCCTGCGGGTATCGATCAGCACCACCGCGCCGATGGCGCCGCGGATCAGGTCGTCCCACATGAACCAGAAGCGCTTCTGACCCGGGGTGCCGAACAAGTAGAGCACCAGGTTGCCGGGCAGCACGATGCGACCGAAGTCCATCGCGACGGTGGTGGTTTCCTTTTCCGGCGTCTCGGCGAGGTCGTCGATGCCGTCGGAGAAATGGGTCACCATCGCCTCGGTGCGCAGCGGCACGATCTCCGACACCGCACCGACGAAAGTCGTTTTCCCGGCGCCGAATCCACCGGCCACCACGATCTTGGTCGACGCGACTCGTTGTTCCTGTGTCGGCGGGCGCATGCCATCAGAGGCCACGGAGTCCACGCAAAGTCCTCTCCATCAGTGATCGGCGTTCGTCGTAGCTCGCCTGCTCGGTCAGCGTCGAATGCACTCGAAGAATCCCGCCCACAACGAGATCGCCGATCATCACCCGGACCATACCCAGTGGGCGCCCGAGGTATGCGGCTATCTCGACGACAGATAGCCGATGTGTGGCCAGACGCACGATTTCGATCCGCAAATCGCCTGCGGACCAGTCGTTGTGCGCTGTATAAGAGACCGTTTCCACGACTGCCTCCAGTGGCAGCGCGATCGCGGGCTCGGTCCGGCCGGAAGTCAGCGCGTAGGGCCTGACTCGTGTAGTCGGCCGGGCATCGGATCCGTAAGGGCTCGACATCTCACCTCAGCCGGCGGAGCGGGCGGTGGCGGTAACCGCCGAGCCCACCCGGTCGACGAGCAATGCCATCTCGTAGCCGATACGGCCGATGTCATGGCTCTTGTTGGCCAGCACCGCCAGGTGCGAACCGTTTCCGACGCTCATCACCAGCAGGTAGCCACGCTGCATCTCCACGATCGACTGCATCACCTTGCCGCCGTCGAACAGGTGCGCGGCACCCATCGACAGGCTGGCCAGCCCGGCGGTGACCGCGGCCAGCTGCTCGGCGCGATCGGAGGGCAGATGGGGACTGGTCGCCTGGAGCAGTCCGTCGGCAGAGACGAGCACCGCGTGCGACACGCCGGGCACGTCACGGGTGAAGCGGGCGACCAACCAGTTCAGATTCTCGTCTGTGGGGTGCGCGTTGCTCATTCGAGGCCTCCGTCGTTGTACTGGATCTCGGCGCGGCCGCTGCGGACGCCGCTGAGATGTCTGGTCAAGTTGTTGCGGATCTCCTCCGGGTCGCGCGCGCCCTCTTCCTCGGCGGGGGTGAGCCCACCCGGGACGAGTTGGGCGCCCGGCTTGCGGATCGGGAGCCCGCCGCTCGTGCGCGAAGACGTGGGTGGGTGGTCGGCCTCCGCGGCGGCCGACCAGCCCGCGTCGCCGGGGGCGCTCCACGTCGCGCCGTTGCCGCCACCGGATTCGGTAGGGGCGGAGGCGGGTTCGACGAGCCACTCCGAGACCATCCGCTGGTAGATCGGGGTCGGTGCGGGACCGGCGACCGGCTGCAGACGAGTGCTCGTGGTCGGCATCGGGTCCGCGTCGACGGGACGTGTCGGCGGCTCTGGCTCCGTCGGCTCTGGCTCCGCGGGTGCGGTAGGCGTGGCCAGCTCGGCCAGTGCGCTCGCGGGGATGCGCTGCGGCAGACCGAAGGGCAGCGAGTCGGTGGGCGGCGGTGGATCGGCCGCCACCGGGA
The DNA here is from genome assembly GCF_042749305.1 of Nocardia sp. NPDC058705. Classification (NCBI taxonomy): domain Bacteria; kingdom Bacillati; phylum Actinomycetota; class Actinomycetes; order Mycobacteriales; family Nocardiaceae; genus Nocardia; species Nocardia sp. NPDC058705. Next base: position 49,574 of record NZ_JBHYRN010000032.1, read on the forward strand.
GATCGTCGGTGACGTGTTCGTGTTCGTGTTCGGCCCACATGCCGACCGGGGTCGCGTCGTCGTCGGGTTCGACGGCGACCGGCTCCGGCGGGGGCGCCGGTACTGCGGCCGGAATACGTTGCGGGAGACCGACACTGGTGAACAGACTGTCGGACGTACGCGCACCGTCGGTCGGCACGCTCGGACTCGCAGGCGTGAAGATCGGCGGCAGCGGGGAAGCCGGGAGACCGGGGAGGTCGAGACCGGTCACCGCCTCCAGCGAGACCAGCGGCCGCGGTCCCATCGGCATGATCGGATTCGGGCCCGTGATATCGGCCGGAGTCAGCGCGTACGGGCCGATTCCGGCGGGCGCGATCGGGTTCGGGCCGGTCGAGACCAGCGAGTTCGGACCGGTGGGCGGGCCCGATGCCAGCGGCGGCGACGGCGCGACGAGTGCGCTGGGCAGATGCACGCTGGCGGTGATGCCGGGTTGCGGCGCAGCACCGCTGGTCCGGCGCAGGCTCACCGTGATGGTGTGGCGCTTGGCGAGCCTGCCGACCACGAAAAGACCCATGCGACGGGCGGTTTCGATGGTGACCTCACCACCGGAGGCGAGCCGCTCGTTGGTCGTGCGCAGATCGTCGCCCGACATGCCGAGGCCGCGGTCGGTGATCTCGATCAGATAGCCGCTGTCGACCGCACGGCCCACGATCACCGCCACCGACGTGCTCGGCGGGGAGTAGCGAAGGGCGTTGTCGATGAGCTCGGCCAGCAGATGCTCGATATCGACCGCGGACTCACCGGCCACGACACCGTCGGGCACATTGCCGATCTCGACCCGCTGGTAGTCCTCCACCTGCGAGACCGCACTCCACAACATGTCCGACAGCGGCACCGGCGGCAGATGACCGCGGCGCAGCACCGTGCCGGCGAGCACGAGCAGGTTGTCGCCGTTGCGGCGCATGCGGGTGGCGAGGTGGTCGAGGCGGAACAGGGTCTGCAGGCGCGAGGGGTTGTCCTCGTCGTGCTCGAGTTCCTCGATGAGCGCGAGCTGCTGCTCCACCAGCGACTGGCTGCGCCGCGAGAGCGTCTCGAACATGTTGCCGATCTGCAGGCGAAGGCGCGCCTGGTCACCTGCCAGATTCAGGGCCTGCTCGTGGATCTCGTCGACGGCGCGGGCCAGCTGGCCGATCTCGTCGGTGGAATGCACGCCGACCGGGGTGATCTCCGGTGTCGCGCCACCGCTGCGGACCACGGCCAGCTCGTCGGGCAGCTTCACGTGCGCCACCTCGAGCGCGTCACGGCGCAGCCTGCGCACCGGCACCACCAGGGTGCGGGCCACGGCCAGCGCGAGCGCCAGGCCCGCCAGCAGCATGCCGAGCACCAGGGTGGTCTCGCGCAGGGCGCCCGTCTGGGCGGTGGCGGTGTTGCTGTCGAGGGTGTGGTCGACGGTGTCGAGCAGGCTCGCGATGGTCGAGGAATAGGTGTCGGCGCTGACCTGCAGGGTGTTGAGCACCGCGGCATTGGTGGTCGGGTCGCCGTTGTTCTGGCTGAACACGCTGATCCGGGTCTCCACCGCATCCAGCAGTGCGGCCTGGTTGCCCGCGTGTTCGGGCAGGACCATCGCGTAGGTCTTGATCATGTTCGCTTCGGCGCCGAGTTCGACGAGCATCTTCGCCCGCGCGCTCTGGCTGCGACCCGACTCGGGCGACACGACCAGCGTGCGTTCCCTGGTGAGGATCCGGCGGGACTGGTGCAGCGCCGTCAGCTGCAGGAAGTAGCGCTCCACGGTGGTGTCGTCGACCTTGGGGGTGCGCGAGAGCGCATTGCCGATGCGTTCGCCGATCAGGTCGGTCTGCTCGCCGACCATCGCGGGGGAGCCGCCGCGCACCGTATTGCGCAGGGTCGCGCCCGCCGTGACGGCCGCGTTGAGCTCAGTGGCGACAGCAGGCTCGATCCGAGCCGAGCGAAGGGCGCTCTGGACTTCGGCTAGTGCCTGGTCGTAGGTGGTGAGCGCGGCGTCGGTCTGTGGGTCGGCGATCGCACCCCAGTTGGCGGTCGCGGCGACGGCGAGTTGTTCGGTCGCGGTGGCGAATTTGACGACCGGACGGATGACGGTGGCCTGCTCGGTAGCGGCGCCGAGCTGCGTCATCGTCTGCAGTTCGTTGTTGATGCGCAGCACCGCGAAGGTGGTCGCGAGCATCACCGGCAGCACCAGCACCACACCGACCTTGCGCGTTACCGACCAGTTGGACAGGCTGAATTGCCAGGAGCGCGATGCAGGTTCCATCCGCGTGCGTTGCCTCTGCTTCCACGTGTGACCCCGGCCCGCGCGGGGAGGTCGCGGAGCGATGCGAGCGCAGAACCAACTGGAGGTCTTCTTTTACCGCAGGAAAGATACCGTGCTGGGTGGGCAACGGCAATCCGGGCGGCACGTTCGATAATTCTCCGAATAGCCAGCGCCACAACGACGATTCAGCGGATTTTGTCAAGACCTACAACCGAAGTCGCGAAGTGCTGTGCGCGGACACCTCGACGCGCCCGGCGGTCCTCTCAGTGCGTTCTCAGTCGATCACGGCAAACTACTGCACATGCGCATTCTGGTAGTCGACGACGATCGCGCGGTGCGGGAATCACTGCGCCGGTCACTGAGCTTCAACGGCTACACCGTCGACCTCGCCGTCGACGGTCTGGACGCACTCGAAAAAGTGACCGCATCCAGGCCTGATGCCCTGGTCCTCGATGTCATGATGCCGCGCCTGGACGGCCTCGAAGTGTGCAGGCGACTGCGCAGCACGGGCGACGATCTGCCGATTCTCGTTTTGACCGCGCGCGATTCGGTGTCCGAGCGGGTGGCCGGCCTCGACGCTGGCGCCGACGATTATTTGCCGAAACCTTTCGCGTTGGAGGAATTGCTCGCGCGTTTACGGGCGTTGCTGCGCCGGCGAACACCAGATCCTGGTGAAGCGTCGGAGGCGATGGTGTTCGCTGACTTGTCGCTGGATCCGGTCACCCGCGAGGTTTCGCGCGGCGAACGCGCGATCAGTCTCACCCGTACCGAGTTCTCGTTGCTCGAGATGTTGATGGCCAATCCGCGCCGGGTGCTCACGCGCGGGCGAATCCTCGAAGAGGTCTGGGGCTACGACTTTCCGACTTCCGGCAACGCGCTGGAGGTCTACATCGGCTATTTGCGGCGCAAGACCGAGGCCGACGGCGAAGAGCGGCTGATCCACACCGTGCGTGGCGTCGGCTACGTGCTGCGCGAGACCCCTCCGTAGGCGGGCGGCATGGCACACAAGGAACCCGCGGTCGCCGTACTCGGCAGGCCGCTGGACGCGAGCGAGATGCGTCCGCCGACCCCGCTGACCCGCTCGGTCTCGCTGCGCTGGCGGGTGACCCTGCTGGCGGCGTCGGTGGTGCTGATCGCGGTCGCGGTCACCTCGATCGCGGCCTACGCGATGGTGGCGCGCGCGCTCTACGCCGATGTCGACGCCCAGTTGGAGGCGCGCGCGGCGACCATGATCAACAACAATTTCGAGACCGCGGGCTTTCAGTCGATCGTGCTGGCCGGGTTGTTCTCCAACGATGTCGGCGTGGCGCTGATCTATGCCGGGCACAAGCCGTATATGCCGCCCCAGCAGACGATTCCGCCGGTCGGCGCCCAGGAACTCGCCGTGGCCGACGGCAAGATCGGCTCGTCGCTGCGCACCGTCGGTGACCAGCGGGTGCTCGCCGCGCGCACGCACAGCGGCGCGACGTTGATCATCTCGCAGAAGCTCTACCGCACCCGCGAGGTGCTCGACCAGCTGGCATGGCTGCTGTTCGTGGTCGGCGCGTGTGGCGTCGTGCTCGCGGCCGCGGCAGGAACCGCGGTGGGCCGCACCGGCTTGCGCCCGATCGCCCGCCTCACCGCGGCGACCGAGCGTGTCGCCCGCACCGATGACCTGACCCCGATTCCGGTGACCGGCGACGACGAACTGGCCAGGCTCACCGAGAGTTTCAACACGATGCTGCGCGCGCTCACCGAATCGCGCGACCGCCAGCGCCGACTCGTCGCCGATGCCGGTCACGAGCTGCGCACCCCGCTCACCTCGCTGCGCACCAACATGGAACTGCTCATCGCCTCCGGCAGGCCGGGCGCGCCCCAACTGCCCGACGAGGACATGGCCGAATTGCGCGCCGATGTGGTCGCCCAGATCGGTGAGCTGTCGACGCTGGTCGGCGACCTGGTCGACCTGGCCCGCGAGGACGCCCCCGAAACCGTCTACGAGCGGGTGGATCTGGGCGAGGTGGCCGAGCGTGCGCTCGAGCGTGCGCGACGCAGACGGGTGGGGATCACCTTCGTTGCCGATCTGGCGCCCTGGTTCGTCTACGGGCACGAGGCGGGGCTGGAACGGGCCGTTCTCAACGTCCTCGACAACGCGGCCAAGTGGAGTCCGCCCGATGCGGTCGTGCAGATCGCCATGCGCCCGGCCGGACCGGGACTGCTCGAACTGGCCGTCGGCGACGCGGGCCCCGGTATTCCGTCGGGTGAACGCGAACTGGTCTTCGAACGCTTCTACCGCACCACCGCCTCTCGCTCGATGCCCGGTTCCGGGCTCGGGCTGGCGATCGTGAAGCAGGTGGTGACCAAACACGGCGGCACCATCGCCATCGACACCTCCGATCGGGGCGGCGCGCTGGTGCGCATCGTGTTGCCGGGGGAGGCGCCGACCGTTCTCGACGAGACCGCCGAGTGATCGACGTCAGTCTCGGGGAACTGATAGTCCGATCTCAGGCCTCTCTCAGTAGCCGTCAGGAAGCTGGTCTGCAAGCGTGAGGAGACAGACACGATGACCGACGATCCCCAGCACCCCGCTGACCGACCCGCCGCGACCGGACCGGGCAACACGGGCCACCCCGTCGAGTCGGGGCTGCCGACCGGGAATCAGGCTCAGGCGCCAGGCTTCGGCGGCCAGCCGTCCTCTGGCGACCAGGCGTCCTACGGCGGATCGGCACCCTTCGGCGGGCAGGCGCCCTACGGGGGACAACCGACCGACCCCCTCGGCGGTTCCGCGCCCTACAACGGCCCCACGTCGTTCGGTGGCCAACCTTCGCAGGGTGGACAGCCGCCTCATGGTGCGCAGCCGCAGGCATTCGGGCCCGCGTCGGCCCCACAGCGAAAGCCGTTGCGGCTCGGCCTGATCGCGGGTGCAACGGCGTTGGCGCTGGTCAGTGGCGGTGTCGGTGGCGTCGTCGGCGTGCTCGCCGCCGATTCGGGTTCCGCGCCGGTGACCAACGCGCTCGAGGCGCCGAAGCCTGCGGTGAACAACGTCGCCAACGCGCCCGCCGGGTCGACCCAGGCCGTGGCGCAGCGGGTGTTGCCCAGTGTCGTGATGATCAAGGTCGCGGGTAATCGAGCTTCCGGTGAAGGTTCCGGTGTGGTGCTGTCCTCTGACGGGCTGATCCTCACCAACAATCACGTCGCCGCGGGCGCGGGTGCCTCGGCGAAGATGGAAGTGGTGTTCAGCGACGGCAGCACCGCGCCCGCCACCATGATCGGCGCGGATCCCGTCTCCGATCTGGCCGTGATCAAGGTCAGCGGCAAGACCGGCCTCACTCCGATCGAACTCGGCACCTCCGACGGTCTGGCCGTCGGTCAGCCGGTGATCGCGATCGGCTCCCCGCTCGGCTTGGCGGGCACGGTCACCACCGGCATCGTCTCCGCCCTCAATCGCCCGGTCTCGACCAGCGGCGAGGGCACGCCGAGCCAGGTGAACCCGGTGATCGACGCGATCCAGACCGACGCCGCGATCAACCCGGGTAATTCCGGTGGCGCGCTGGTCGACGGTCAGGGCAAGCTGATCGGCATCAACACCGCCATCGCCAGCCTCGGCGGCGAGGCGGCGGGCGGCACCCAGAGCGGTTCCATCGGCCTCGGCTTCGCGATCCCGGTGGATCAGGCGCGCCGGGTCGCCGACGAACTGATCAAGACCGGCCACGCCACCTACGCCCAGATCGGCATCAAACTGCGCCCCCAGGACTCCGCCGCGCGGGTGCTGGAGGCCACCCCCGACGGCCCCGCGGCCAAGGCGAACATCCCGGCGGGTGCCGTGATCACCCGCCTCGACGACCGACCCATCGATTCCGGCGACGCGTTGATCGCGGCCGTCCGCTCACATCAGCCAGGAGACAAGGTGAAGGTGACTTACACCGACGAACAGGGCGGTAATTCCAAGACCGTCGAGGTCACGCTCACGGCCGCGGCGGCAGAAGGCGGCCGATGATGCGATCGACGGCGAACCTGTCGTGCGTAAGCGCTACGGTGATGACCATGGACATCGATGCTCCCGTGGCAGGGCGCGCACTGGTTGTTGTCGTCGACGATCGGACGGCTCATGGCGGCGTGGATTCGCTCGGACCGCTCGTCACCGAATTGCTCAACGAGGCCGGGTTCCTCGTCGACGCCTCGGTGACGGTGCAGGCCGAGGAGGTCGAGATCCGCAACGCGCTCAACACCGCGGTGATCGGCGGTGTCGACCTGGTGATCTCGGTCGGCGGCACCGGCATGTCGCCGCGCGACATCACCCCCGAGGCCACCACCCAGGTACTCGACCGTGAACTGCCCGGCATCACCGAGGCGCTGCGCGCGTCCGGCCGGGTCGCGGGATCGCTCGACGCGGGCTTGTCGCGTGGCGTCGCCGGCATCTCCGGCAGCACCCTGGTGGTGAACCTGCCGGGTACCCGCGCGTCGGTCCGCGACGGCATGGCCACCCTCGGCCCGCTGGCCAGCAAAGTGATCGGCGAACTGTCCGGTCTGGACGAATGACGTCTCACTCCCACGATGCGGTGTCCGGCCCCGATGATCAGGGTCGGACACCTACTTCGGCCGACGAACTACGGCGCAAAGCGGCCGAGGCGGCTCGGCTGGCGCGAATCTTCGGCGACGTATTGCCCGAAACCACCGGTGACGAGCGCGGCGAGGGTTCGGGCGGCTCCGGTGCCGATGAATGGTTACGGTCGCAAGTGCCGCCGCATCATGGGTGATCGCCCCGTTATCTACGTAGCCGCTACGTAATAGGCAGCGTACGAATAGTCGTTTTCCGTGTGCGCGCGGCGAGCGGACAAATACTCGAGACCACGCGAAAGCGTGGTCTTTTGTCGTTCCACGGACCGGATCGTTACCGGAGACCCTCTTCTGTCAAGTCCCCATGACGGGAACCTCCATGAGTGTATAAATGCACGTCAAGGCATGTGGCGATGTACGAATGTGTGCGGTGGTTCACAGTGAAATTTACGAACTCTTTCGTTGCTGTATCCACCGACGGGCGTTTAATGTTCGCCATTGAGCCACCAACTATCGGTCCACGCAGTACGCCCGACTTCTGTGCGTTGAACCACCCGGTGGAACCCTGGCTCGGGTTCGCCACACCGGCCCCGCCGTATCGCCGAAATAACAGTCGGTTACGTAACGGCAACAAAGGGGCGACACACTGATCTGGGCCCTGTGAGGTCCATTTGTCCGGCTTCGAAAGTCGAAGTCGGCTGTTAGACACCTGATGAGGGGAAGTATGAGCGAGAACCGCACCACCGGTGTGCGCCGTGGCGTCCGTGCCGCGGGCGTCGGCGCTGCCGCGGCCGCCGTGGCCATGGGCCTGCTGTCGACCGGTGCCGCCAACGCCGATACCTTCGTGCCGTTGCCGGACGGCCAGAAGGTCAGCCCTGCTGGCGTGACCATCACCCGCACGCACGAGTCCGCACTGATCTCGCCGTCGATGGCCGCCAACGGCGCGGGTCGCGTCGTCTGGGTCTCGGGCACCGCGATCGCCGAGGTCACCGACACCCCCGAGGGCGAGGTCGGCCCCTGGAACGGCCCGACCGGCCGTCCCGGCTCCAACAACTCGTCGACGCACGGCACCTCCCAGCTGAACACCGGCTACATCGTCGGCTGCCAGGTGAGCATCGCCGATGACGCCATCGGCGCGGGTGTCTCCGGCGGTGTGAGCACCGGCGGCGTGACCGCGGGCGGCTCCATCGGCGTCAACCTCGGCCCCGGCGAAGTGAAGTTCGTGCAGATCAGCTCGAAGGACATCCTGAAGGCCGGTACGTACGCGATCGATTACCAGGACGCGGAAATCGAGATCCAGGGCTGCGCCGGCTACGCGCAGGCCAGGGCGTACACCGTCGTCGAGGTCATCGGCGACAACTACTCGAAGACCACCCTGTACGGCATGCCGTTCAGCATCGGCTGACGTCTTTCGATCCGGCACGAATCTTCTTCTCGCTGCGGCGAACTCAATCATCGAGGGACAAATCCTATGATCAACCGTAAGTTCATGGCGAAGGTGGCGGGCGTCAGCGCTGCGGCCACCGTGGCCGTCGGCCTGTTCTCGACGGGCGCGGCCAATGCCGATACCTTCATTCCCCTGCCGGGCGGACACATCACCAAGACCCTGTCCGACGGCACCGTCGTCGACATCGCCCTGGTCGGCGAGTCGGCCAACATCAGCCCGTCGATGGGCTCCACCCCGGTCCACCGCAACGCGTGGGTCTCGGGTAGCGCTCAGGTCACCGTTTCCGACGGTGGCTCCGGCAAGATCTACCCCGGTTACACCGTGGGTTGCCAGGTCAACATCGCCGGCGGCGGCGTGTCCGGCGACGGCTCGGTCGAGAGCGACTGGGAAGGCAACGTCGACGCGGGCGTCGGCACCGGCGGCGAGCTGTCGCTCGGCCCCGGCCAGTCGAAGTCCTTCTACATCCTCGACCGCGAAATCGCCGACGACTTCGGTTCCGAGGCGCACAGCAAGAACAACAAGTTCAAGAACGGCTCCGGCTCGGTGACCTGGTCCGACACCACCATCGGCCTGACCGGTTGCGCCGGCTACGCGCAGGCGCGTGCCTTCGTCTCCGTCGAGGTCGAGACCGACAACGTCATCTCCTGGGTGACCCTGTGGGGCGCTCCGTTCAGCCTCGGCTGATCTGTTCGCATCCCGAACTACAAACGGGCCGGTCGCTACTGCGACCGGCCCGTTTTGTTGTGCGTTCAACGTCGTCGCGCTGGACAATGTGAGCCCGCCTCATTATGTTGAATCCGATTCACAGCTTCTCGAACCACTTCCCGGCAGGCGTTCTGTCCTGTTGCCAGCGGTGCCTGTCCTCGCCGACACACCCCAGCTGGGTCCGGGCGCATCACAGATATCGGCCTCGATGGTCGAGGTCGGATTTGCGTACACCTCGAGGGGAAGAATGAGCGAGAACCGCACCAACCGCAGGCGTCGTGGCGCGTGGAGCGCAGGCGCCGCAGTGGCCGTGACGATCGGCCTGTTGTCGGCAGGTGCTGCCAACGCGGACACCTTCGTACCGCTGCCGGACGGCCAGAAGTCCGGCCCCGGTGTCACTTTGAGTCGTACCGGCGAGCATGCCATTGTCTCCCCGTCGCTGGCCGCCAACGGTGCTGGTCGCGTCGTGTGGGTATCGGGCAACGCGCGCGCCGATGTGCAGGTCACGCCGGAGGGTGAGGTCGGGCCGAACAACGGCGCGTCCAACCGTCCCGGCTCCAACAATTCTTCGACGCACGGTGCGTCGCAGCTGAATACGGGTTACCTCGTCGGATGCCAGGTGAGCATCGGCGATGATGCGGTCAGCGCCGGTCTGTCGGGTGGCGTGTCGACCACGGGCGCCAGTGCCGGTGGCTCGATCGGCCTGAACCTCGGACCCGGCCAAGTCGCTTTCGTGCAGATCGACGCCAAGGACATTCTGAAGCCGGGCGTCTACTCGGTCGAGTACCAGGATGCCGAGATCCAGATTCAGGGCTGCGCCGGATACGCGCAGGCACGGTCCTACTCGGTGGTCGAGATCATCGGCGACCACTACTCCAAGACCACGCTGTACGGAGCACCGTTCAGCATCGGCTGATCGCGCGTCCGGAACCGAAACTCTTTCTCGTTCACACGAATTCACCCTCGAGGGGTCACTGTGATGATCAACCGTAAGAGCATGGCGCGCACGGCCGGTTTCACGGCTGCGGCGACCGTGGCGTTGGGTTTGCTGTCCACGGGTGCGGCCAATGCCGACACCTTCGTTCCACTGCCGGGCGGCCACATCAGCAAGACGCTGTCCGACGGCACCGTGGTCGACATCGCGCTGGTCGGCGAGTCGGCCAATATCAATCCGTCGATGGGTGCCACTCCCGCGCACCGCAATGCCTGGGTTTCCGGTAGTGCGCAGGTGTCGGTATCCGGCGGCGGCAGCGGCAAGATCTTCCCCGGTTACACCGTGGGCTGCCAGGTCAACATCGCCGGTGGCGGTGCCACCGGCGGTGCTGAAGGATCGGCCAACGACCAGGGTGTGAGCCTCGACAAAGTCACCACCGGCGGCGAACTCTCGCTCGGACCCGGCCAGTCGAAGTCCTTCTACGTCCTCGACCTGGAAATGGCCGACGACTTCGGCAACGAATCCCACAAGACCCGCAACGCCTTCAAGAACGGCTCGGGCTCGGTGACCTGGGCTGATGAAACCATCGGCCTGTCCGGCTGCGGCGGCTACGCCCAGGCTCGCGCCTTCGTGAGCGTCGAGGTGGAAACAGACAACGTGATGAGCTGGGTGACCCTGTGGGGCGCACCGTTCAGCTTGGGCTGAGCGAACAAGGCTGCTCGACCGGATCGGGGTCTGCTCCACGGAGCGGGCCCCGATCCTGCTGTCCCACAGCTCAATTCAGAGCGTGCGATCATCGGCATCGGTTCGCGGTTCGGCCACCGCGCTGTGTTTGCCGTTGCCGTTGCCGTTCGACCGGCTGTTCTGCATGGCCAGCAGGTCCCGGATCTCGATGAGCAGCTCGTTGTCGGAGAGCGCCTCATCGGCCTTGGAGAACCGCTTCTTGGTCATGGTGGCGGGCACGACCAGGACGAAGTACAGGATCGCGGCAACCATCAGGAAGTTGATCCCCGCGGTGATGATCGGTCCGACCTCGATGAAGGTGGCCGGTTTGTCCGCGATGAGCTGGAACCCGAGCCCCTTCTGGTTCGAGTCACCGAACACGGCCAGCAGTGGATTGATGATCCCGTCGGTGAACGCGGTGACGATCGCGACGAACGCCGTGCCGATCACGACGGCGACCGCCAGGTCCACTACGTTGCCGCGGAGCAGGAAATCTCTGAAACCTTTGAGCATTGCCGATGTCTCCTTCGTGGAGGAGCCGGCCCGGGGCGCTGGACTCCCTGTCGAATGATCTGAAACGGTGGTGCTTGGTTCCTCTGCGATGGTATCGAGAGTCAGGGCAAATTTCTCGCGAACTGCATCACGGGCGACCGTCAAACAGTCAGTGGAAGACGACAGTCAGTGCCGTTCGTAACGACGCACCGGCGACCGCGGTGGCGTATTCGGTGTCCAACGCGAGCAGGACCACCCGCTCCGCTCCGCGCCGATCACCCGTGGCAGTGACGAGCACGACCGCCGCGTCGGTGGCCAGCGTCCGTGCGGGCGCGCTCGCCCCCGGTCCGCCCGCGTCCTCGACGCCGACCACATCGACCCGGTCGCCCGCCCGCAACACCTCAGCCACCGCCGCATCGGCCAATCGGATCGGCACGATGCGCGCATCGGCACTGCCCGCGGCCGCGGCGGCCAGCCGTGGGCCCACCACTCGCAGATCGGTGAAGGTCTCGCCCGCGTGCATGGCGCCGGTCAGTGTCGCGCCGAGCAAGGGAGCGGTCGCACCGACGGAACCTGTTGGCATCGAGCGGGATTCGTGCTGATCGACGCGCAGATCGTCGGCGGTGAGCAGCCTGCCCGGCGCGAGATCGCGGGCCGCGACAACCACGTCCACCTTGGCTCCGCCGGGGTCGCCACGCACGAACAACACCACGGCGGCGACCGCGAGTACGGCGGCGGCGATGCGCCGGGCGAGGAGCGCATCGGCCCAGGCCGGACGGTTACCGAGGGCGAAGCGCCAGGAACTACCACGTCCCAGATCGGCGAGGCTGCGAGTCATAGCGAAAGCGTAGAACCGCGGCCGGTCGGAAAAGTCGCCGAAAGCCCCGCCTGTGGATAACTACGGGGCTGTGGATAACTGGGGAAAAGTCAGCTGGCGGCGGCCGGAGTGGAGCTGGTGCTCGGCGTACTCGGGCTCGACGAAGAATTTCCGTTGCCGTTGCTGGTGCTCGCGCCATCGGACGATGTCTTCGCCGGTTCACTCGCGGTGGACGCGCCACCACGGCTGTCGGTGCGGTAGAAACCGCTGCCCTTGAACACGATGCCGACCGAGTTGAACAGCTTGCGCAGCTTCCCGGAGCACTGCGGGCATTCCGTCAGTGTGTCGTCGGAGAAGGACTGAACGATGTCGAAGCGGTTGTCACACTCGGTGCACGCGTACGAATAAGTTGGCACAGGATCCTCCGCAAGTCTCTCGTCGATCTAGCACTCTACCGCCGACACTGCCAACGTCGCGAATCGCCGTTTCATTCCGGCGAAACGGGGAGGTCGCGGCCCAGCTGTCGCAGGCCACCGCCGGGGGTGAGCGCCCAACCCATTCGCCGATCGTGCGGTTCCTCGGGAAGCCGGTCGACCAGTTCATTATCCCGGACAACAGCGATGAGCCGCACCTCCGCGCGGGCCGCGCCCAGCGTCCGGTCGTAATACCCCGCCCCGCGCCCGAGCCGCACCCCGCGCCGATCCACCGCGAGCGCGGGAACCAGGATCGTGGCGGCCTCGGCCACCGTCGCGGGCGGCAGTGTCTCGGTGGCGGGTTCGAGCAGGCCGTAGCGGGCCTTTCGCAAGGAATCCGCGCCCTCGTAGCGCGCCCAACTCAGCGGACCCGGCTCGCCGGTCACCGGCAGCAACACTGTGGCGCCGTGTTCGCACAGCGCGTCGAGCATGCGCAGATCGCCGGGTTCGCCACGGACCGGAACGTAAGCGCACACAACGTCATCTACCCCGGTGAGGCGGGCTGTCGAGGTCGCGAGCGCGGCCGCCTCGACGGCGTGTTCGGCGGGGCTCACCTGTGCGCGAGTGGCAAGGATCTCGCGGCGCCACGCATATTTGGTGCGCTCACCGGGCATCTCCACAGCGACCACCTTAGTCTGCACAGGTGTGCGGCGAGCCGACGTCTCCTAAGCTCTTGCCGACGCCGGATCGTCGCGCGGGCGATCGGACGGCACTGAATGGATAGGGTATGCGCATGACAGACAAGACTTCCGGTTTCCGCACTGCGGTGGTACCCGCGGCCGGACTCGGGACGCGGTTTCTGCCTGCCACCAAGACGGTGCCCAAGGAATTGCTCCCGGTGGTCGATACCCCCGGCATCGAGCTGGTCGCCGCGGAAGCCGCCGATTCCGGTGCCGATCGCCTGGTGATCGTGACCTCGCCCGGTAAGGACGGCGTCGTCGCGCACTTCGTCGAGGACCTCGTCCTGGAGAGCACCCTGGCCGAGCGCGGCAAGTTCGCGCTGCTGGAGAAGGTGCGCAAGGCCCCCGGCCTGCTCGACGTGACCTCGGTCGTGCAGGAGGAACCGCTGGGCCTCGGCCACGCGGTCGCCCAGGCCGAGTCCGTGCTCGACGACGACGAGTTGGCCATCGCCGTCCTGCTGCCCGACGATCTGGTGCTGCCGTGCGGCGTGCTCGAGACGATGAGCCGGGTCCGTCGCGAACGTGGTGGCTCCGTGCTGTGCGCCATCGACGTGCCCAAATCCCAGGTCAGCGCCTACGGTGTCTTCGACGTCGAGGAATGCGCCGACAATGCCGAGACCGACGTGCTGCGCGTGAAGGGCATGGTCGAGAAGCCCGACCTCGCCGACGCGCCCTCGACCCTGGCCGCCGCGGGCCGCTACCTGCTCGACCGAGTGATCTTCGACGCACTGCGCCGCATCACCCCGGGCGCGGGCGGGGAACTGCAGCTCACCGATGCCATCGCCCTGCTGATCGCCGAGGGCCACCCGGTGCACGTGGTGGTCCACCGTGGGTCGCGCCACGACTTGGGCAACCCGGGCGGTTATCTTCGAGCTGCTGTGGATTTCGCCCTCGAGCGGGACGAATACGGCCCGCAGTTGCGCGAGTGGCTGAACTTCCGGCTCAGTCCGGAATGGGATCCACAGTCGCCCGTCGCCTAAACGCGGTAGAAACGCCGCCGCCATAGATTCAGGAGCTCGATGCGCTCGGTTGAGGATCAGCTGATCAAGGTCACCGCGGCTGCGGTCGCACCCCGGCCGGTCCGGGTGGCGATATCGGAGGCCCAGGGTTTGCTGTGCGCCGAGGACGTCGTCACCGAGCGACCGCTGCCCGGCTTCGATCAGGCCGCCATCGACGGGTACGCGGTGCGCAGCGTCGATGTCACCGCCGCGGGCGTGGACGTGCGTGACGAAGAGGGCGAGCTGATCGACCTCACCCTGCCCGTGGTCGGCGAGGTGGTGGCCGGTTCGCGCCAGCCCATCCGCTTGCAGCCGCGCCAGACCGTGCGGGTCGACACCGGTGCGCCGCTGCCGACCCTGGCCGATGCCGTGCTGCCGGTGGAGTTCACCGACGGTGGGCGGGCCAGGATCAAGGTGTTCGAGCCGGTTCGCTCGGGCGACTACGTCCGCCGGGTCGGCGACGACGTGCAGCCCGGGGACGTGGCCGTGCGCGCGGGCACGATCATCGGCGCGGCCCAGGTGGGTCTGCTCGCCGCGGTCGGCCAGGACAAGGTACTCGTGCATCCGCGTCCTCGGCTGTCGGTGATCTCCATCGGCGGCGAACTCATCGACATCGATCGCACGCCCGGCCCCGGCCAGGTCTACGACGTGAACTCCTATGCCCTCGCGGCCGCCGCGCGTGACGCGGGCGCCGATGTGAACCGGGTCGGCATCGTCAGCGCCGATCCGCGCAGGCTGCGTGACGTGGTCGAAGGACAGCTGGTGCGTTCGGAGGTCGTGGTGATCGCGGGCGCGGTCGGCGGCTGGGCCTCCGATCAGATCCGCGAGGCGCTCGACGGGCTCGGCGAACTCGAGGTCGACCGGGTGGCGATGCACCCCGGCTCGGTCCAGGGCTTCGGCCGACTCGGTCGCGACGAGGTACCCACCTTCCTGCTGCCCGCGAATCCGGTGAGCGCGCTGGTGGTGTTCGAGGTGATGGTGCGTCCGCTGATCAGGATCGCACTCGGCCGTCGCCAGCCGATGCGTCGAATTGTCAGCGCCCGCACCATCACTCCCATCACCTCGATGCCGGGCCGCAAGGGCTACCTGCGCGCGCAACTGCTGCGCGACGAGGCGACCGGCGACTACCTGGTGCAGCCGCTGGGCAACGGCAACGGCGGCTCCTCGCACCTGCTGGTGACCCTCGCCGAGGCCAACAGCCTGATCGTGGTGGAACCCGACGACACCGATTTCCGCACCGGTGACGAAGTGCAGGTCGCGTTCCTGGCGCAGCGCGGCTGAAAAGTGGACTCCATGAACGTATTCCGGGCCGGACAGCATCCCGGATGGCCCGCTCGGCTCGGCCCGGTGACGGTGGCGGGCGGCAAGGTGACCCTGCGGCCCGTGCGTTTCCGCGATGCCGCCGCGTGGAGCCGGATCCGGTTGCGCGACCGCGACCACCTCGAGCGCTGGGAACCGACCGGACGCGGCAGCTGGGAGGCGCGCAATCACGCGTCGAACTGGCCGTCGCTGTGGACGAGTTTGAAGGCCGAGGCCCGGCGCGGGGCGATGATCCCGCTGGTCATCGAGGTCGACGGGCAGTTCAGCGGTCAGCTCACCATCGGCAACATCGTGCGCGGCGCGCTGCGTTCGGGCTGGATCGGCTACTGGGTGGCCAAGGACCTGGGCGGTCAAGGGGTGGCGACGGCCGCGCTGGCGCTGGGTCTCGACCACTGCTTCGGCCCGGTCGGCCTGCATCGCGTCGAGGCGACGGTGCGGCCGGAAAACCTTGCCAGCCAAGCGGTTCTGCGCAATGTCGGCTTCCGGGAAGAGGGCATGTTGCGCCGCTACCTCGATGTCGACGGCGCGTGGCGCGACCACCTTCTGGTCGGGTTGACTGTCGAAGAGGTTATGGGCACCGTGGTGGATCGCCTGGTCAGGGAGGGTCGGGCGGCGCAGCCGTGAAATTTCTGTTACTCATGTGGCAGGTGTGCACGGCGCGCCTGCCACACGGGCGCGTCTGCCCGAATTAACCTACGGACGTCAGTGGTGCGTCCACAGATGGACAACACGTAGGTGGGGACGGGAGGTGATGACCGCGATGCCGAACTCGATCCTGTGGATCGGACTGGTGGTGCTGTGGGTCTTCGTCCTGTTCCCGATCATGGCGGACCGGCATCCCCGGATCCGTCGCACCACCGATGCCGCGCTCGCCACACGCGTGCTGCACCGTGGCGGGGCCGAACGACGGATCCGCATCGGGGCCGCGGGCGGTCACGAGAGTGACCCCGATTACCGACCCCGTGTGCTGAACAAGCGCCCCCACCGTACTGATTCGGAGGATCGGATGACGTCCGAAGAGCCCGTCACCGAAGACGACGACGAAAAGCTGAACCCCGCAGTCGAACTCGACGCAGCGGACACCGACAACGTCGAAGAGTCCACCACAACAGCAGATCTCGACGACGATGTGTCGGAAGATGCTGCGGCGGAGTCGATCTCGGCGCAAGTCGACGAGGAGCCGCCCGTCGCCGCGCGCATCCCGCCCGCGCCGCCGGCTCGCCTCGACGACCTCGTAGCCGAGGACGACGACGCCGAGTTCGAGGACGACGGGTTCACCCCCACGCGTCGCGGTCGCGGCGGCTACGACCCTGAAGCCGACGCCATCGCCCGCGCCGCCCGCTACAGCTTCCGTCAGCGCGCGGTCATGGGCCTGATCATCGGCCTGATCCTGTTCGCCGCGTTCGGGCTGCTGCTCAACTCGATGTTCTGGTGGGCGTGTGGCCTCTCTGCCGCCGTGCTCGCCGGCTACCTCGCGTATTTACGTAAGCAGGTCCACGTGGAGGAGGAGATCCGGCGCAGGCGCGCGGCCCGCCTCACCCGTGGCAGGCGTCAGGAAGCCGCCGAGGCGACCCCTGAGGCGGCCACCACCCGGCGCACGATGGACCGCGACACCGCACGCGCCCTGCGCCGCCGCTCCACCCTGCTCGACACCGACGACGAGGACCCGAGGTTCGAGTTCCTCGAGATCTTCGATCCGGCCACTTCTCGCGCACTACGCAACCGGGTCGAAGACCTCGGTCAAGCCGTCGGCGAGTAACTGGTGCAACCACGCAAATCAGCAGGTCAGAGTACCGATTCGGTATCGGGGCGCAACCCCTGATACAGTGTCACAGCGCGGTTCACCAGAGCCGCACGGGGCTATAGCGCAGTTGGTAGCGCGTCTCGTTCGCATCGAGAAGGTCAGGGGTTCGATTCCCCTTAGCTCCACAAGATGACGCCGCTCGACCATCAGGTCGGGCGGCGTTTTTCGTCGGCCGGGGTGCCGATGATTGCTTGAACGGCGGATGAACAAATGCCGGTACGTGAGGGGCATTTACATTTCGGTGCGATCAATAACACAGTGCATGGTGAAAGGTTCACTCTGCATTTTTCCGGGCGCGCCAGCCCATTGTTTCGGGGGCACGCCCGGCTGCCGACCGGGGGTTAGCCGGAGCGTTACCGATTCCGGCTGAGGGTTGCGTCACATTCTCCCCGCCCGGAATTGATTTCCCAGGTCATAGTGGTCGTGCACACTGTCTTATGTCTATTCACAGCCATTAGCTATTGGTGAAAAGTTTATTTGCGGAGATGATGGGTAGAAGCTAACGTTTTGATAAATCTGAATAAGCCGCGCAGGACCGCGAGCGCCCGCGCTCATCAAGTTCGCTGCCGGGGAGGAATCGGTTCACCAGCGAACAGATGCGACGCCACCAACGGGAGGGGGCGTCGAACGCGTCTGTTGGAAAGTAGTCAGAGACAGTTCATGACAGCGGTCATCGAGGCTCGTATCGAGCCGGAAGATATTCCGAATACCCACCCGTCGCTCGAAGTGCGTGGAATCGCGGTGATCGCTTCGATCACCGCCATCGTGATGACGTTGACAGCCGGGCGATACGACTACTTCGGCGACGAGCTCTATTTCCTCTCGGCCGGACGTCGACTGGACTACACCTACGCCGACCAGGGCGTGATCGTGCCGATGTTCGCCTGGATCGCCGACCAGCTCGCACCGGGATCGGTGACGGCGCTGCGCTTCCCAGCCGTGCTGATGTGCGTGGGCGCGGTGATCGTGGCCGGGCTGATCGCCTACGAACTCCGCGGCAACCACCGCGTCCAGATGCTCGCCGCCGCCGCCTACGCGCTGTCGGGTCTGGCGGCCAATCAAGTCGTCTTGAGCACCTTCTCCTTCGACGCCACTCTCACCGCCGTGATCACCTGGCTGTTGATTCGCTGGGTGCGCACCCGCCAGGACTGGCTGATCGTCGTCGCGGGACTCGTTGCCGCGCTGGATATGCAGGTGAAGTGGATGATCCCCATCGTCTGGGCGTGCCTGGGCCTGGCGGTCATCGTGTGCGGTCCCCGCGAAGTGCTGCGCCGCCCCGCGCTGTGGGTGGCGACCGGCATCCTCGCCGCGTCCCTGATCCCGATTCTCTACTGGCAGTCCCAGCACAACTGGCCCCAGCTGGCCATGGGCTCGGTCATCGGCGCGGAACAGGATGCCACCGGTTACGGCCCGATCGGATTCCTGCCGCAGTTCCCCATTCTGGCCGGCATCATGGGTACCTTGCTGCTCGCCATCGGTCTCTGGGCGGCGTTCAAGCAGGAGTCGCTGCGCCCCTATCGCTTCATCCCGGTGGCGCTGGTGATCATGACCGTGTTCGTCATGATCACGCACGGTAGGCCCTATTACCCGGGTGGCCTGTTCCCTGCCATGTTCGCTTTCGGTGCCGTCGGTCTCTGGCAGTACGACCGGAAACGATGGATGAACCTCGCGCTGGTACCGATCGCCGCGGCCTCGGTACTGACGACCGTCGTCACTCTCACCGTGATTCCGCTGTCGCCCAGCTGGCGTAGTCAGGCCGATAATGCCCTCGATCTCGGACTCAAGACGGCATTCTTCGGTAACACCAACTGGTCGTTGATGGTCGACGCTGTCAATGACGGTTATGCCACGCTGACGCCCGAAGAGAAGGCCGCCAGTGTCATTGTCGCGCAAGGCTATCCGCAGGCAGGTGCGGTCGAACAGTTCGGCAGACAGTACGGCCTGCCCGCCACCTACAGCCCGAGCCGCGGCTTCGGCTTCTTCGGTCCGCCGCCGAACTCGGCCACCTCGGTGGTCTACGTCGGACTCGATACCGCCGAGGCGGACTTGCGATCCCGTTTCGACGAGGTGGAGCGCATCGTGCACCTCGACGACCCGATGGGCACCCCCGGCATCGACCGCATGACCGCAGTCTGGGTCTGCAAAGGCCCGAAGCAGCAGTGGTCGACCATGTGGGACACCATGACCACCCTGTACTTCGATCTCGGGCTCTGGCGAGATCCCAACACCACAACCCGCCCGACACACTGAGATACGAAGAACCCCCGGTCGCGAGCGCGCGGCAGGGGGTTCTTTCGTTCGAGTTCGGCGTCAGTTCTTGATCAGCTCCGGCTCGTCCGCGTCGTCCTGCACAGGCGCGGCGTGCGGGTCGAGGGCCGCGCGGTTGGGCAGCAGCACCGCCATCGCGATCACGATCAGGGCCAGCAGGGCCGAGATCAGGAAGGCAAGGCGCATGCCGTCGAGGGTGGCGTCGACCGGCGGGGTGCCCTCGGCGATGAGCGAGGTGCTGCGGGCCGACATGACCGTGACCACCAGGGCGGTGCCGAACGCGGCGGCCACCTGCTGGATGGTGCCGAGCATCGAGCTGCCGTGCGAGTAGAGGTTCATCGGCAGGGCGCCGAGACCCAGCGTGAAGACCGGAGTGAAGGCCGCGGCCAGCGAGATCATCATCAGGATGTGCAGGCCGAGCAGCTGCCAGTACGGCATGGTCAGCGAGACCTGGGTGAACCCGAACAGCGAGGCGGTGATGCCGATCGAGGCGGGGATCACCAGCATGCGGCCACCGAACTTGTCGAACAGCTTGCCGACCGTGGGTCCGAGCAGACCCATGGCCAGACCGCCGGGCATGACGAGCAGACCGGTCTCGAAGGCGCTGAGCCCGCGCAGGTTCTGCATGTACAGCGGCAGCAGGATCATCGAGCCCATCATCGCCAGGAACGCGATCGACATCAGGACCAGCGCCTTGGTGTAGGTGCCCTGCAACAGCACCCGCAGATCCAGCAGCGGAGTTCCGTTGCGCTGCAAGTAGACCTGACGCACTGCGAACAAGGCGATCAGCGCGATACCACCGGCGGTGATCAGTGCCGCGACGGTGTAGCTGTCACCGTGGAACTTGCTCAGACCGAACACCAGACCACCGAAGCCGAGCGCGGCCAGCGCCACGCTGGGCAGGTCGAGCACGCCGGGCTGCGGTTCGCCGACATTCTCGAGCTGACGCAGACCCAACCACGTGACCACACCGGCGATCGGCAGCATCGCCACGAACAGCAACCGCCACGAGTCGATCCCCGGGATATCGATCTGCAGGATCAGCCCGGAGACGACCGGTCCCATGGCAGGCGCGACCGAGATGGCCAGGGTGACGTTGCCCATCACGCGACCACGGTCCTGCTCGGCCACGACGGTCATCAGGGTGGTCATCAGCAGCGGCATCATCACCGCGGTGCCACCGGCTTGGATGATCCGGCCGATCAGCAGCACCGCGAAGGTCGGCGCGAGTGCCGAGATGACGGTGCCCGCGATGAACACGCCCATCGCGGCCGCATAGGCCTGGCGGGTCGTGACCCGCTGCAGGAACCAGCCGGTGGTGGGGATGATCGCGGCCATCGTCAGCATGAACGCGGTGGACACCCACTGCGCGGCCACCTCGGTGACGTGCAGATCGGCCATCAGGCGCGGGATCGCGTTGATCATGATGGTCTCGTTGAGAATCACCACGAAGGTCGCCAGGACCAGCACGCGGATGACGGTCGGTGTCTTGCCCTTCGTCATCGGTGGGGATATATCGGCGGACATCGGGTTACCTCCGGGAAGCATGGTGGATTCGGCGGGCGTGAGCTGTGGCCCGATGCCGAGTCGATCGCGTCCCGGCACCACACGAGAAAAGACGGGTTCCGTCGGTCCAACTCATCGGGCGACGGTCAGTATTCCGGTCGGGTACGACACAAATCACCTGGTTTTCCCATCGGCCGACGAACGGTTCGGGATGAAAAATGCAGGCTGAGAGGGTTTCGAACTGAATCGAACACGCGATGGTGACCCTGGTCACTGCCGCATTCCGACTGGTGAAAGGTCGGTGTGTTTCCCGATAGAGAGGCCGGTTGGCGGGGTATACCGGAACGGTGACTACATCGAGAGCTTGGCTTGCTGTGGTGTGCGCGATTGTTGCCGCGCTCGGTGGTGCGAAGGCATCGGCCGATCCGGGGGCACATGTGGCGGGGGAGGCGCCGTTGGGCGGCAGGTCCGCTCAGATCGATGTGTATTCGCCCGCGATGGGGCGGGTTATCCAGAACAAGGTGATCAAGGCGGCGGGGGCAGGGGCGCCCACGTTGTACCTGCTCACGGGGGCAGGCGGCGGGGCCGACGGGATCTCGTGGTGGGACAACACCGATGTCCGCAACTTCTTCGCCGACAAGTTCGTGAACGTGGTGATGCCGGTGGGGGGCGCGTTCACGCTGTACACCGACTGGATTTCCGATGATCCGGGCGTCGGGCGGGTGCGGTGGGAGACGTATCTGACCCAGGAGTTGCCGGGGGTGATCGACGGTGCGCTCGATACGAGTGGGCGCAATGCGATCGCGGGCGTGTCGATGAGTGCGTCGTCGGCGCTGGACCTGGCTATTCAGAGTGGTTCGCGGTTTTCTGCGGTGGCGGCGTTGAGCGGGTGTCCGTGGGCTTCGGATCCGTTGGGGATCGCGATGGCCAGTGCGCAGGCGGTGCGTGGTGGGGGGAATCCGGGGAACATGTGGGGGATTCCTGGTGGGCCGGGGTGGCAGGAGCACGATGTGTTCGCCAATGCGGGGCGGCTGGCGGGGAAGGCTATTTTCCTGTCGGCGGCGACGGGGTTGCCGGGTGCGGCGGATCGGGGGTTGCCGATGCCGCCGATCGAGACGCTTGCTGGGGCGTGCACGGCGGCGTTTGCGGGGCGGTTGGGGCAGTTGGGGATTCCGGCTGTGCATGTTCACCGGCCGACCGGGTCGCATACTTGGGGGCAGTTCGAGGCTGATTTGCATGAGGCCTGGCCGCATTTGGCTGCTGCCATTGGGTGAGGAGTCGTTCCGGGGTGATTTATTGGGTGAGGTCGGGGTGAGTAGGGCCGGGGGTGTGCGGCACAGCTGCGGGGGTTTGGGTAGTTCTGGGACGGGTGTTTGGGCAGGGCTGCGGGGGTTTGGGTAGTCCCTGTGGTTTGGGGCTGTGTTTTTGGAGCGCTGGCGCGCTCGAGCGCGGCCCCTGGGGGGCCGCGAGTTAGCCGCCGTTGCTGGAG
>NZ_JBHYRN010000033.1:0-60925 GCF_042749305.1 Nocardia sp. NPDC058705
ATTATCCCGCACCGCCGATCACCGGGTGTCGAGCTGGCGGAATGGAAACAGGCCCACAACAAGTCCCACCGCAAGGTTCGTGCCCGTGTCGAGCACGCTTTCGCTCGAATGAAGACGTGGAAGATTCTGCGGGACTGCCGTTTGCGTGGCGGCGGGGTGGGTGTCGCGATGGCTGGGGTAGCGACGCTGGCCAACCTCGCCCACGCTTACTGATTCCTGGCGGGTGGATCGCTCGCCGTCGCTAATTCAGACTTACGGGACATCCCTTAGGTTGACACCACGCCGGGCCGGGGAGTTTAGCTGCGAAACAACCTATTTCCCGCTCGGGCATATCTGCACAATTCATCGTGTTGCTCGATCACGGCCGCGGATTCTCCCGAACTCGGTGGTGGTTGTGCCAGTGAATTCTGACGCCGTTTGTCGATGATTCTGCCGTCGCGTGTTGGCGAATCGCGACGATCGTGACGGTGAAATTCGACGTCACTGCCGGGTGGTTCTGATCGCGAACCTCGGCGTCGCCTGATCGCGAATCTTGAGACCACCTGCGAAGCAAGGAACTTCGGGTCGCGAATTTCGGCACCACCACCGAGGCCGCGGTGGCACACCATGGTTGTGCGTCACCGCGCAGACCGCCCGGCTGAGCGGAGGAACCTCAGAATGAGGAATCCCGATGGCGGTGGTGTCGCGAGCTGAGCTGTTCGCCGCGATTGGTCGCGACGCTGCTCTGCATCGACGAACTCGGCTACATGGAACTCGACCGCCGCGGCGCTGAGCTGTTGTTCCAGGTCCTCACCGAACGGGAGGAGAAGAACTCGGTCGCGATCGCGTCCAACGACAGCTACTCGGGTTGGACGAAAACCTTCACCGACCCGCGGTCAGTCCCACCAAACGACCGAAATGAGCGGACCGAACCCACAGGGTTTGACGGGGAGGACGACAACATGGCTCAAGACGCGGAGCAGTTCCGCCGCAAGGTCAACCACTTCAACAAGGTGATCATCAGACTGCACAAGATCGGCATCGCGTTCGGACCGCAGCACCTGCTCACCACGACCGGACATCGATCAGGGCAACAACGAATCGCGCCGATCGCGGTAATCCCGATTGCTGGACATCGCTACATCTTCCAGGCATATCCGAAGGCCGCCTGGGTCGCGAACGCTCGCGCGTCGCATACCGCCACACTGACTCGGGGGCGCCGGTCCAGCGCAGTGGCGTTGATCGAGCTACCAGTTGAAGAACGCCGACCATCGCTGCGGGAGCACATCGCGAACAGTCCCGAACGCGTCGGCAAGATGCTCATCACAACTGGCTTGGTTCCCGAGCCGACCCCACAAGCCGTCGCCGATGCTGCAGATCGGATAGCGGTGTTCCGCATCGAGACCCAGCCCTAACCCATCCAACGCCCGGCCGAGGCCAAGCCATGTCGAACACCGCTCGACCGACACGCCGGTCGAGCGGTGTTCCTTTTCGCGACCAGAATCCGACCGCGACACATCGAGCTGATGCCCAGATTCGCGATCAACGGCACCCGAATTCACGACTGAAGCCAGTCGGTGAACGTGGAGCTCGCCGCTCAAGAGTTTCGGCGCAGAAAACAACGAGGTTCGTGTGGCTGCTGGTCAGGCGATGTCCTCACCGCCGACGATGCCGTACGGATACGCTTCCAGCAGCCAATCACAGCAGGTGCGCGAACTGACCGCGCGCCGACTCTGCCCAGTCGCCGAAGGTCCGCATCCCGCGGTGCAAAGTCCTTGCATGGGCCACGTCGGCGGGGGTGACGTCAGGATGGCGACGCGTGAACTCCAACATGTCCGCGATGGCGTGGGCGTGGGGCAGCGGCAGCTCCCGGTATGTGTCGTAGGGCACGTGCCGGTAGACGACCGGGACGCCGAGCACTCGCGTGAGGTCGGCGGCGTAGGCGGCTGCCGGTCGCAGGTCGCCGACGACCTTGACTACTTCTCCGTGCAACGTGTGTCCGGCAGCCATTACAGCAGCGACCACCGGCCCGAGGTCTGCGACCGAAACGGCGGGCAGCGGGGCATCCCCGTGTGGCAGCGCGAAGGCCAGCGAGCCGTCCGGCTCTCTGCGCAGCCGGCGGGTGGGCCAGTTCTCGTAGTAGGTGGACAGGTGGACCGTGACGACCGGCGCGCCACGCCCGCGCAGCTCCGCCTCCAACCGAGCCTTGCCGTCATGGTGCGGCAGGGACAGCGCACCGCCACTGCGGTGGTGCGCCTCGGGGAGACTGCTGTGCACCAGCGTCTCGGCACCGGCGGACAGCACGGCGTCGGCCACCGTCCACGCCACCTCGTACTCGCGCTCCTTGAGGGACCAATAGTCGGTCACCAGGAACGCGGCCCGGACACCCGCCGCCGCCCGGCGCACTTGTCGGCCGTCGGTCAGGTCACAGGCGACGACGTCGGCCCCCAGGGCGGCCAGGGCGCCAGCGGCCGCCGACCGCGGATCACGGGTCACGGCCCGCACCGCCCAGCGACCGGAGCGCAGCAGGTGGCGGGCGACGGACCCGCCCTGGGCCCCGGTGGCTCCGGTGACCAGGACGAGAGGTCGGTCGGTCATCGTTCCTCACTTACAGTCGGCTCACCGTGCGCGGGGGAGTTGACGATGTCCAGCAGCATCCGGGGGGTCTTCGCCTCGATCAGCATTTCCTCCGGCACGCTCAGACCGCGTTCCCGCTCGATCCGGGTCGCCGTTTCGAGAAGTGCGAGCGAGTCGTAGCCGAGGTCCTCGAATGGCGCGTCCAGAATGTCGCCGTTTAGATCGACACTCTCGTCCTCCCCGGCACACTCCCGCATCACGCGCTTCAGGTCGTCAAGGGTGAAATCAGTCATGGTGGTCACCTTCCGGTGGGGTCGTGGGAGATGGGAATGGTGGTCACGGCTTGGCGCGGCGGACCACGACGGCGCTGTTGAAGCCTCCGTGCCCGCGGGCAAGCACCAGTGCCGCGGTGCTAGCGAGCGGACGCGGCCGTCCTGTCACCAGGTCGATCCTGTAGGAAGCTGGTATCCGGCCCACGTCCGCAGTCGGGGGGATCAACCCGTCCCGGACCGCGAGCAGCGCTGCCGCCAAGTCGAGCGCGGAGGCCCCCGCGCCGGGTCGGCCGGTCAGGGAAGTGATCGCGGTGACCGGGACAGCGTGTGCACCGAAGATCTCGGTGATCGCCGCAGCCTCCTGAGCGTCCAGTTCCGGTAGGGCCGCGCCCTCGGCGAACACCGCGCCGATCGCCGCCGGCTCGATGCCCGCGTCCATCAGCGCAGCCCGTGCGGCCCGGACCAGTCCACCGCGATGCCTGGAGCCGGGCGGGGGGTCGAAGCAGGCCGCATAACCGGCCAGTTCGCCGTAATTGCGGGTGCGGCCCCGGTCGCTGGCCGACGCTGCGCTCTCCAGAATCAGCAACGCGCCGCCCTCGGCAGCGACCTGTCCGGTGGCGCGCTCCCCGAAGGACAGGCACGCATCCTCGGGGCGATCGGCAGCGCTCAGCCGGCTGCCGGTCAGTTCCGCCACGTGCCCCCACGGGCACAGCGCCGATTCCATCGCCCCGGTGAGGACAGCAGGCGTCCCCTTGCGCAGCATCCTGCGCGCGTGTCCGACCGCGTCCAGCCCGCCGGTCTGACCGGTCACCAGAACTCCGCTGGGGCCGCGCAGGCCGTGCCGAATGGAGATCTGGCCGGTGTTGACGGCATAGAACCAGGCGAAGGACTGGTACGCGCTGACATACCGCGGCCCTTTCGACCACAAGCTCTCCAGCTCCCGTTGGCCGAACTCGAACCCCCCAGCGGAATTGGCGGTGACCACACCGACGCCGTACTCCGGGAGCACGGCCGGATCCAGACCGGCATCCTGCAGCACCTCGGTCGCGGATGCCAGGGCGAGTTGGGTGACGCGGTCGGTCTGCGGCAGCAGTCGGCTGGGCAGGCTGGCGACCGGATCAAAGGCGTCGATCTCGCCGGCCAAACGGCTCGGGTAGCCGGAAGCGTCGAAGCGGGTGATCGGGCCGATGCCGCTTCGCCCTTCCAGGGCGCTCTGCCAAAAGGCCTCGGTTCCGCTGCCGTTGGCAGCCCGTACATCGAGGCCCGTGACCAGGGCCGTGTCCCTACGGCCGTCAGTTGGTCCGGCCGGTGAGTCGGTCAGGGGGGCGTGGGTTGTCATCGGCAGGTCCCTTCGGGCCGGATGAGCACCATGGCGCTCTGGAAGCCGCCGAAACCGCTGCCCACTGTCAGGACCGCGTCGAGGTGCTGCTCCCTGGCGGTGAGCGGTACGTAGTCGAGCGGACATTCCGGATCCGCGTCGTGCAGGTTGGCGGTGGGCGGAACGACGCCATGCTCCAGGGCGAGGGCGCAGGCGGCGATCTCGATGGCCCCGATGGCCCCCAGCGAATGGCCGATCATGGACTTGATCGAGCTGACCGGGATGGTCCGGGCATGCTCGCCGAGAGCGCGCAGGAAGGCGGCGGACTCGTGCCGGTCGTTCTGTTTGGTGCCGGAGCCGTGCGCGTTGACGTAGTCGACGGCGGTTGCGTCGAGCCGGGCCTCGTCCAGCGCGCGGGCGATCGCCTCCGCCATCTCCTTGCCGTCTGGACGCAGTCCCGTCATGTGGTACGCGTTGCTACGCGCTGCATGACCGCCGATCTCGGCGTACACGTGGGCACCCCGGGACCGGGCGTGTTCCCACTCCTCCAGTACCAGCACGGCGGCGCCCTCGCCGAGAACGAAGCCATCTCGGGTCCGGTCGAAGGGCCTGGAAGCGGTGGCCGGGTCGTCGTTGCGCGGTGAGGTCGCGCGGATAGCGTCGAAGGAGGCCACCGTGATCGGCGAGATCGGCGCGTCGCTGCCGCCGGTGAGCATGATGTCTGCGGTGCCCTCACGGATGAGTTCGCAGGCATGCCCTACGGCGTCGAGACCGGAGGTGCAGCCGGCCGAGATCACTGCGGCCGGCCCGAGGGCGTTCGCCGTCCACGCCACCTCGCGGGCCAGGCTGCTTGGTACCAGGTAGTCCAGAAGCTGCGGTACGGCGAGCCGGTGGTCGACGAGCCAGTCCTGGCCCCCGTTGCTGACGACGGTGTACTCCTTCTCCAGGCTCATCGTGCAGCCGACGGCGGTGCCCATGGACACGCCGGTCCGCTCGGGCACTGGGGTCGTGCCTGAGGCAAACCCGGCATCAGCCAGCGCCTCCCGCGCGCAGGTCACGGCGAACTGTGTGGCTCGGTCCAGGCGTTCGGCCTCCTGCGGTGAGAAGCCGGCGGTCAACGGGTCGAAGGCGCACTGTGCGGCGATGCGCGAGCGGTAGGGCGTGGCGTCGAAGAACGTGAGGGGTCCGGTCGCGGTCCGCCCGGAGGTAATCAGTGACCAGAACTCCTTCGTTCCGTTGCCGCCCGGCGCGACGACGCCGATGCCCGTGACGGCGACCCTGCGACTCATCGGAACCCGCCCGTGGTCCGGGCGGTGGAATGGCGGGATCCACACGTGTCGAGAGACCCCGACAGCGGGAGCTCCGGCCGGTTCCGTGGGGGTGCCGCCTCGTTGCGGAACGTCCCTGTCAAACGCTGTGCGCTGTCCATTGAATCGACCCTTTCCCGGGCTCGGCCGGTGGCGTAACGCGTCACCCGTGGATGGCCAGGGGGACGTGGATCATCCTTGGCCGCGTCGCTGGAGCGGGACTAGGAAGCCGGTGGAGCAGGGGCCGGACCGGGCTGCGGGACGCCGCGTATCATGGCCGCTGGCGACCGGTCCGCCGCGTCGTCGCCCTGGTATACCCTCAGCGACCCGAAGGTCATAGCCGCATGACCACTCAGCCCGCCCTGTCTTTGGCGGACTTCAGCACCCTTTTCGCGCTGGCGGGGCGTTCCGCACGTATCCGCGCGGAACGCGTGCTCAACGATTTCGGCCTGCATGCCGGCCAGCAGTTCTTCCTGCGCTGCCTGTGGGAGATGGACGGGAGCACGATCGGAGATCTCGCCCGCTATGTACGGGTCGAGGCACCCACGGCGACTCAAGCCGTTAAGCGCCTGGAGGTCGCTGGCATGGTGCGCCGCACCCCGGACGATCAGGACGCCCGGCGCAGCCGGGTCTGGCTGACCTCGGCTGGTCGACGCACCTGGCCGCAGGTGAGCGCCGCTCTCGCAAAGCTGGAGCAGGAACTGCTCGCCCCGTTCTCACCGGAGGAACGCGAACAGCTCATGTCCCTCCTACTGCGGCTGTATGAGACCTCCCTGGCGACGGACAGGTCCGGGGGCGGCTGAGGAGCCGTCCCACGGTTCCAGTGCGATTCGAGCCGCACTCCAGACGGGGGCGACAGGCTGAGGATCCCTACGCGCAAAGGAGATCCGATGTCGCACACCGGTACCGCATCGCTCGATATGGAGCGTCTGTACAACGAGGTCTTACACTTCTACGCACGGCAGATGCAGGCGCTCGACGATGGGCGGACCGAGGACTGGGCGCAGACCTTCACCGAGGACGGGGTCTTCGTCCTGCACGGCGGACACGATCGGGCCGTCGGTCGGCAAGCCCTCGCCGCGAGCAGCTCCAAGGCCTGCGCCGCGCTCGACGAGCAGGGCATCAAGCATCGGCACTGGCTCGGCATGCTGACAGTGGATTCCAGACCGGACGGCAGCGTGGCGGCCCGGTGCTACGCGCTGGTCGTCGCTACTGCCCTCGGCGGTACTCCCTCGGTGCACCGCAGCACGGTCTGCGAGGACGTGCTGGTGCGCGAGGGCACTGGGCCGTGGCTGGTGAAGCACCGTCAAGTCAGCAGGGACGACCTGAACTGACCCGACGCCGGTCAGTCGGGGGACAGCTCGTACAGGCCGCGGCTCATAGGCTGGTGTTGGGGTGCGGTGTGCCGTAGGTCCTGGTACTCGCAGGTCGAGCGGCTGTGGCATCGGCGGCGCTCCGAGTGCACCCACCGGTATCTGGGAGTTCCTGACAGTCAAAGGATTCCGGGTCTGAGGGGGAAAGTATCGCGCTCTGCAACTCTTGGACGAACCAGGCAGGTTCCATGCCGAGTTCCGTGGCGAGGGACCGGCGCAGCCGCTGGTATACGTCCAGCGCGCAGGAGCGCCGCCCAGACCGCCACAGCGCCCGCATGTATTGGGCGTGCAGATTCTCGTGGAAGCGGTGGTGGGCAGCGAGGGTGCCGAGTTCTCCGAGCAGCTCCTGGTGCCGGCCGAGCCTCATCTCGGCGTCGATGCACATCTCGAGGGTGGTCAGCCGGGTTTCCTCCAGCCTGGTCACGTGAGCGGTGACCAGATGGCCGGCGTCCACATCTACGAGAGCCTGCCCCCGATACAGGTCCAGTGCCTGGCGCAGCGCGATTACGCCCTTCTCGTCGTCGCCCTGACCGATCGCCTCCCTGCCCTGTTTGGCGAGCTGGTCGAAGCGATACAGGTCGAAGGCCACCTCGGGCACCTTGAGGATGTACCCGGACCCGACCGTCACCAGGTGCTCACCGCCCCCGCTCTTCGCGCACTGCAGCAGTTTTCGGAGCGTCAGGATGTATGTCTGGAGCGTCGTCCTGGCACTTGCTGGCGGCCGGTTGCCCCACAGCTCCTCCACTAGGACAGACACCGGGACAATCTGGTTTCGATAGAGAAGAAGAAGGGCCAATATCTTCTTCGGTTTCGGAGCACTGGGAACGCAAGATATCGAATCTATGCGGAATTCCAATGCCCCCAGTAAAACCACGAAAATATCCATTATTTCCCCCAAATCTACCTCGCCGTGTGCCGATGGCGACACACCCCCGCCTTGGTCGGGGTTATTTCACGATTCCCCCAGTCCACGGGGGCTCCCCGAATAGCGCCCCGTGGACTGGGGGACTTCGAACCACTCGCTGAGATGCGCAGTGATCAACGAATCATGTTGAATGCTAACCGGTTTCGGACATTTCCGCTAGCGCTGAGACCGCCTGCGGCAGGTCGTTATCGATCACGAAACCCGCCGTTAACCGTCGTGCTGACATCAAACTCGCTTGCTCGGAAACTCAACAGTTGCGTGCTCGCGATATCCATCTCGGCAGCGAATTAGCCAGGAAATACAGTGCGGAGGCGGTGGCGATGCGGGTGGGCTTCGAACCATGCCCTGTCCATTGCAGATGCTTCTTCGACGGTTCCCATATCGGCTTGGCTGCGCCCACGGGCAGCTCCGAAAGCTAGGTGTGTTCCGCCACTATTTCGCCTTCCCATGTTTGTGATCGATACAGGTCTCCCGGGAACGTTGCGGTTAGGCGCGCCCCGCGTCCCATTCCACTGCTGGCGACGGGACGGGCCATGGCGACTTCCGGCCGCGATGGCTGGCGCTGGCCTTACCAGCTCTGCTCCGCAGCAGGACAGCAGTGCCGCCTGTGGAGGTCGGATTCGATGTGGAGGGGCTCCTCATAGTTCTCCGGATCGACGAGGACGGTCCGAGCGCGAAAATCGACGCTGACCGGCAACCAGAGACCGTCCTGACCGCCGCGCCCGAGATCGTGGTCGGCTACGTTGCCGGTGCCCACTCAGAGGACGAGGCCCTCGCGCGGGGGGACCCTTCTCGGTAACGCTGATGTTCTCCGCCGAGCGTTTCCGTTAGGGAGTCAGCCACAAAACCTGCGGCCGGTTGCCAGTCGGTAGCTCCTCAGACCTACAGCCTAGGTCCGGCGTTCGGTGTATCCTGTGGTGTGATACGAAGTCGGCATCCAGTTGGTAGGCGAACACCATAGTGTCCGACGAAGGCGACATCCGATGTCGAACGAGACCGGCACAATCAAGCCTCCTGCCGTCAGCCGACGACCAGGCAGAAGGGGTGACCGGCCGGATCCAGCAGTACTCGCCATCGGTCGCCGCCCGGCTGGTGGTCCGGCCTGACCACGCCGAACCTCAGTGCCATCTTCTCCGCCGCGTCGAGGTCCTCGACCCTGAGGTCCAGGTGCAACTGCTGCGGTGCGTCCTGACCTGGCCACCGCGGGGCCCGGTATCCGTCGACCTGTTGGAAGCCCAGGTCGCAACCCGAACCACCGGTCAGGGCGACGAACTCGTCAGCGGCTTAGCCGAGCCGCATGCCTGACAACTCTCGGTAGTACCGGGCCAGAGCCCGGGGATCGGCGCAGTCCAGAGTCACGCCTCGCCGCACGGCGATCGGCATCGTCCACTCCTCGGTCATCCATGTTCGCGGACCACGCGACGGCCCGCCGCGGACTGTCATCCGACCGCACTGTCGTGGCCCGGCTCCACTCCCTATTCGGGCCGCCGACGGCACGCGTCTCGGGTTCGGTCGTGTGCGCCGTTGCGTCACCACCCCGACAGGGACAACCTGGTCCGGTTCGCGGGCGACGGCGAGCGGGACGCGCGTGGAGCCGAGGTTGGATATCCGTGTTGGACAGGGTGTTTCATCGAGCGAACTCGCCCAAATCCTCGAGGTGTTCACGGTATTCCTCGAGCGCCTTACTAACTTCGCGGGCAATGAGACGCGCTAGCGTCGCGGTGTTGGCGGGGGCCACTGTTCGGGCGCGGGTTCCGGTCTCTAGATAGCGGCCATCGGGGCGGTCGTGCCATTGGATCGCAGCGATGCGGCGCGGTGGTTTGCCCTGAGTAGTGCGAGGTCCGCGAAAGACCTGGATCACTCCGGCCGATGTGCACGGCTCATCGCGGAATCGGCGGTAACGCTCACGCGGGTTCGGTCCCTCGATGAGGGTGACCGCAGTCCGGTCTTCTGGCCCTAGATCGTGGACATCGAACCGTTCGGCCGGTCGCTTACCGCCGGGGTATCCGGGAGAACTGCGGCGGTTGCAACCGGAAGACGTTCGGCAGCAACGATTGTCACGCGCACTCTGGCACCGTCTGCGGACTGTTCGGCGATCACCGCGTGTTGGTCGTGCCGCGCGGTGACGGCGCGTAGCGGGCCGCGCTTTTCGCGTCCGTGGATCTCGGTCCACACTTCGGGATCGGCCAGGACCGCGAAGGCACGCTCCAGTTGCTCGGCTGAGTCCCAGTCCAAGCGCCCCTGCTCGGACCAATCACGCCGGACTGACGACCGGTACTGCTCGAGCGCGTTCATGTGGGTGAAGCAGCTCAGATAGTGCAGCGGAAACAGCATGCGGTCGGCGGCCGGGCCGTACCAGAGCGCGGCGAACTCTTCGATGTCGAAAACCCACGCCGTCATCGCTCACCCAGCACGGGGGGTACGGACTTGATCACGCCGAGTAGTTCGGTCGTGTGGTCGCCGTGGTCGAGGTTGACCTTTTTATCGGACTTTTCCGGGTCGTCGCCCTTGCCGCCTGGGCGCCCGGCGCCACCGGGCATGCCGTGCATACCGGTTCCCGCCGCGTGAGCGGCGGCGGGCATCGCGGTTCGGGTACCGGGCGTGGATCCGGCATTCGAACCGGGTTGGGCAGCTCCAGGTGCCGGGGCAGGCGAACCGGTCGAAAGCCCTTGTCCACCAGGCGAACCAGATCCACCGCCGGAGCCGACCGAAGTGGTGACCCTGACCGGGTCGAGTCACTTCCGCCCGGCGATGTCGGGGACGGGCTGGTGGGCGCATCGATCGCGGAGCTCGGCGAGGCCGATGCGGCCTGAGTCGAGTCGCCTTGTGTCGAGTCCTGCGAACCATTCGATGCTGAGTCGTCTTGTCCGGCAGTGCTGCCCGCGGTATCGGTAGGGGACTCCGTATCCGTGGGATTCTCGGCAGGTGACTCGGGCTCGCCACTCGGCTGAGCGGTCTCACCAGGATTATTCGTCGCGGCTGTCAGGTTCGGCGTTCCCGATGTAGCAGGGCCTGCGGGTGATCCACCGGTGTCCGTGCCGGGGGCCGCACCCATCGCCATTGCCTGCGGGAAGGTGGGCAGCTTCTTGTCATGCTCTTGGAAGCCGACGACATAGCGCTCCTGCATGATCCGTCGGGCTTCGGCCTGCGCGGTGTCGGCTTCGCGCGTCTGCCGGTCGTAGCCCTCTGGGTCGGAGTTCTGGTCTGCCGTCACCGGAACTACTGGCGGCAGGAACGATTTCGACATGACCGCCGTCATCGCTGTGTTGCCGACGACCTGGGATACCTCGTCGAACAACTCATCCAGCTCGGCGGAGTCGTTGCAGTACTGGGCGATCGTAGACACTGCGGCGTCAGCTGCGGCACCAGTCCAGTTGCCGTCCACCGCTTTTCGAACTCCGGCGAGCAGGCTGACCGTGGATTCACGGAAGTCGGCGTGACCCTGCTTCCACACTTTGATCATGCTGCTCGTGGAGTTCGCGACCGAGTTGAAAGCGTCGATTATCTGTTGGTGAGTGAGGGCATCGACGTTCTCCGGGTCCGTAATCCCTGGCGGGTCGTATTCCTTGGTCATCGATTTCCCCCGGTGTCCAGACCTTGCGCGGTTGCGAGTTCTTTGAACTTCGCTGCGAACGCGGCGTCCGTTTCCTCGTAACGTTGGCGGATGGTGCGGATGAGAACGAGAAGGTCGTCGGCGGCGTCTCGGTGGCTTTGCAGGGCTGCGACCGCATTGTTCGGCCCCGCGTCCGCCTTCTCTTGAAACCGCCGCACGAGCGTTTGTGCAGATGTCAGAACGGCGGATGCTTCACCGAGTCTCCACGTTTCCTGCTCCGCCACTGCCCGGATATCTAGCTGTATGGTGACGATTCGGTCAATTCGATCGATCAGTACTTTTTCGAGGGAAACGAAAGCATCCGGCGTTGCGGTAAGTGAAAGATTTCCGGCTTGGGCCTGAGTGATGAGTTCTTTGATAGATGACGTCATTCAAGCACTCTCTGGAATCAGTGGGACGATCTTGTTTGTCAGGTCAGTGGCGAGCTGGCAAGTATCGAGATTGCCAGTCTTGCTTGCTGTGGCTGGATTGCGAAGGTCAAACTCTAGGCTCCCGGTATTCATTGCCACGTTTATGACGCAGCTCCGATCTCCATACTGTGGAAACAGGGTGTAGTAGGCGCCTTGTCTGGATCCGAATTGCTGTTCTCGATAAGAGTCTGGGAACTTGGCCTTTATGTCTGAAAGTGATACCGACGTGCGGACTATTCGCACATCGTAGCCTTGCAGCATGAAATAGCCGCAGCCGTGAGTTTTTACTCCCGCGGAATCGCTGTTCTCGGGGCGTGTCTTTCTGAGCTGCTCAGACGTCAGCACTACATCCGGAATATCGGTGCAGGGATCGAAATCCGCCGGTTTGCTGACCGAAGTTGCCTCGGTTGGGCTGGTTGAAGGTGGCTCAGTACCTGGATCGTTGGTGCAGCCGACAGCTACCAGCGCGAACGCGCAGGCGAGCAGGAGCCCGGGCTGTACCGTACGTCGGGTGCTGTTCATCGTGTTTCGCACGCTGCCGTGTTCTCCCTACCTGTTGCTGAGTGCTTCATCGTGTCGGCGAATGGTCAATTTCCCGTAAGTTCGGAGATCATTGGTAGACCGTATTTCCAGGCCGTAAATATTCCGGCTGTCCCAGTATGGCTACGGGGAACATCGGCCAACGGCGCAATCCTAAAAAGATGGCAACAGCAATGGCAAGGGCGGCTGAGATCGCCCCACTGCC
Organism: Nocardia sp. NPDC058705; assembly: GCF_042749305.1. Taxonomy (NCBI): domain Bacteria; kingdom Bacillati; phylum Actinomycetota; class Actinomycetes; order Mycobacteriales; family Nocardiaceae; genus Nocardia; species Nocardia sp. NPDC058705. Next base: position 12,520 of record NZ_JBHYRN010000033.1, read on the forward strand.
GAGCATGATCGTCCGTCCCAGTGCTGGATTTACATTGCAGGGCGGCTCGGCGCGACAGGTGTCGTTTGAAACCAGCATCCATGGAAGCATCCACAAGGTAAACAATCCGAGGACGATCGGGACGATGGTGATGATGGCTGTCGAGACGACGATGTCGGTGATCTGCAATCCACTCAGTCCCTGCCGTGCGGGCTGCTGAACCGGTGAGTTTCCGCGTGGCGCATAACTATTCATCGCTCGGTCCTTCCATGCAGTCGCTGCGCGTACCGCACGGGTCGAGCGTGCCTGCGGCAACTGCTGACGTGACTACCGGGCGAATGATCATGATGGCGCCCTGATCACGTTCTCCGGGAGGCCCGCGATAACGGCTGCGGTGTTGTAAGTGCTGACGCGAGGAATCTCAACACCGTCAACATAGCGGCCCGTTCCGCGTGGATAGTCGCTGTGGCCATGTGCTCCGGGTAGTGAGTGGCCGGTGCCGTCGGTGGCTATCTGGTCTCGGGTGTCGAGTTGGACGAAGCTCGGATTCCGGGCGGGATCGCTGCCGAATCCACCGTTGTTGTTGTCCTGCCAGGAATCAACTCCGACGCCGACGCCGGCCAGTCCACCTGCGGCCGCGTCGGATCCCGGTATCGGTACGGCCGAGGCCAAAGGTGCGGCGGCGGGTGCCCACTCTGCGATCCTCGGCCCGTCCTGGGTCCACTTGATCGGGTCGTCGTCGGCGCGCATGACGTAGGCGCGGCCGTTGTCCAAACCGAGCTCGGCGGGACTGTTCGCCCCGATGCCCGGCGAGCCGTAGACGACCATGTCGGTGACGGGATGTTCGCCGCCTTGGAGCGCGAGCCCGGTAGTCAGCGACCCGTAGGAATGTCCGACTGCGGTGATGTGTGGTGCTTGGACGCCCTCGTGTGATGCTTCGAGTCCGTTGTAGAACTGGTTGAGCGTCTTCGCGCCCTCGGCGGCGCGGTCGGTGGTGCCGGTATCGACACCGGCGTCGATGATGTCGCCGATACCGTCTCCCTGTGGGTCGAGCGGCGGGTCGTACCCGATCCAGGAAATCGCCGCGACCGAGTCGTCTTTGCCCTGGAGATCGAGCTGACGTCTGGCCTCTGACTGTAGGTTCTCGGCCTCGCCCACCATTCCGGGAAGGCTGCCGACCGTCGTTGTCCGACCCGGCGTGGTCACCGAGACGTGACTGGACTTGTCGGGGTTTCCGACCGAGACAGCCGCGCGGGTCTGACGGCCCGTCGTTGTATCGACCATCATCAGGTAACGCCGCTGATCGGGTTTGACGCCTTCGGGGTTCTTGGCGGCTTCTTCGACCTTCTTCAGTTCGTCCAGTTTGAGCGTCGCGGCCTTGTACTGGTCGCTGTTGGTGCCGTACTGCGCGGCAACGGTCTGCTGGTGGGTCTCGGCGTCAATGATCATGCCCGGCAGTCGATTTCGATTCGCCGCGTCGCGCGCTTCGACCGGTACCCCATCGCGGTTGCCGATCATCTCGGGGTATTTGGCGATCACCTCCTCGCGCTGCGCGGGGGTGAGGCTGTTCCACCAATGGCGGTTCGTTTCCACGCTGGCATTCGCTGGCGGCGCGTCCCGTTTGGTCATCGCCCCGCCCTTACCGGGTATCGGCGCGACATCTTGGAATGCTTCGAGGATCGCCTACTCGCCGCGCAGGTCGGCGGCGAGTAGGTCTGCCAGTGCTTGTTTGAGGGTTGTGGTGCGGTCGGCGGCCGCTGTGACCAGCTTCTCCCAGTGTTTGTTGGCGAGAGCGGCACCGACACGGGCGACCAGAGTCGTGTAGAGAGCTTTGCTGGCAGTGACTGTGCCGTCGTCGGCGACGTCGAACTTGTTCGCGGTGGCGTCGTCGGCGTACTTGACTACGACGAACCGGTGCGCGGAAATGTCTTGTGCGGCAGTGGCAGCCGCGGTGGCTGCGGTGTTCAGCGCGTTGACGAGTTTGGCGGTTTCGGTGCTGAAGCCGCGGGCGCGGGTGCGCATGGCATCGCCGGATTCGCGTTGCCAATAGGCGTCGGACTGCACCGCGTCGGAGACGACGATGATTCGCTCGTTCTCGATCTTCTGTGCCGCTGCCAGCCAGGCCCCGGCATGTTGGCTGAGGGGTTCAGTGTTCCAGCTGCGTGCTCGCGAGACCGTGATGGGCGCGACGGCGCCGGTGTTCGGGCTCACTGGATGGCCTGCGCTTGTTGGGCGATGTCGTCGGCGATGGTTTCGTCCTTGCCGGTGACCTCGCTGACCGCGACCAAGCTGAGTTGGCCGATCGAGCGCACGTCAGCGGTTGCAAGTTGTTGGGCGTTGGCGGCGATCTCATTGACCGTGGTGCACATCGCGGCTGTCAACGAGCCCGGAAGTGCGGCGCCGAGCAGGTCGGCATTGCCGTCCACATCGACCAACGCGACGGCATTGGCAGCTTGATGAAACCCCTGCCCGAGCGTGCGCACCTGGTCAGGATCAAATTCGAACGACGTCACGTGATTCCCCTTCAACGAAGCAAGCCGTCTCCCATTCGGGCTGCTTGCGGGCGATTCTGCCATACTGTTTGCACACTAGTGGTGGGTCGGAGACCGGGGGATGAGTATGTCTTCAGACGCGAATCAGGTGGATCTACTCACCTTCGCGCTGAGTGAGCAGCGGACGATCATGACCGATCCGACGAACTCGGTCACGGTCGAGTTGACCGGCGACGGCTCGATCAAGGCGATCCGGTTGTCCGAGGCCGGTCATCGGATGGCTGCGGCGATGGTGGCTGAGCTGGTCGTTTCGTTGCATACGGCGGGGTTGGCGCAGGCTCAGCAAGCGATCGAGGCAGCTCTGTCAGGCGACATGGGCATGCTGTCGGAATCGAGTAGTTCGGGCTTGCTGGCCGATCCGCCCGCAGTGCCTTCGGCTGACGTCGTCACTGCCAATGATGTTGCTGCCGTAGAAGATTACCGACCTGCCGGTGTCTCGCAATCGGCGCCGACGAATCCGCCACCTTGGCCGGTCCCGGTGGAGCGCGACGTGGAGGTACGAACAGCCTCGAATCCGCCGCCGACATCGGTTCCCAGCCCGCCGACTGGTCCGGTACAGCAGCCGTCGAGTCCCCCTCCGTCTCCTGCGCGCCGAACCGACGAACTCGGCGACGAAGACGAGTACTACCGCAATTTCAGCGTGTTCGAACACGACGACCATCGCCCTCGTGGGTGATCCATTGGTGATGGGTCCAGACGCGAATGCTGGAACCCTTGACATTGCAACAAGATTGGACGGAGTCGCGGAGTGGTCGATCATGGCCGGATAGCGGACGTTCCAGCGCGCGCCAGACGAGCCGAGGGCACGGTATACGCAGTCAGCATCGCGGTCATTGTCGGATTGATGGGACTGTTGACCTGGAAGTCGATCGATACCGGGATAGATGCTCCGTCGCGGGTTCAGGTTGCCTTCGTGACGATTTCCTTGATCACCGTTGCGGCATCGATCTTCGCCGTCGTCGTTTTGTGGACGGGGCAACGCATGCCACCACTGGTTCGCTTCGCCGCAATGTCGATCTTGGTGCTGAATACGTCGGTCTTCCTGACTTCCGGCGGCTGGTTGGCCATCGATACCGGAGCAGCGGGTCTGCTCATCGTCCTCGCGCCGATCGGTCTGGGGATGGCCAGAGTGATCAAATGTGTACCCGCAACTGCGCGTTGATGTTTCGACGACAACAAGCACCGATCGCCCACGTGAGCGATCGGTGGCGTTGGATTACTAAGGATCACTGCGCACTGCTCGGATAGGGCCCCGTCCCGCGGCCACACCTCGCACGTACGCGTCGCCTCAATGAAGTGCAGCACGAGATCGGCAGCGACCGCATTCCGGCGCCCCTGGTAGTAATCGCGTCCGTGAGCTGGCGTGACGAGTGGGACCAGATCCAGGCGCGGTTGCGGCAGAGTTTGCCGGTGCGTGAGGACCCCGACTTGTCGGCGGTACTGCGGTTAGCCGCTGATCCCGATACCACCGCCACGGTGATCGGCGCGGGCAAGGAACCGATCCGCTTGTATTGCGCACTGACCCAGCGGAATGCGGTAGCGCTGGCCCAAATGCCGGGCCCGGCAGACGAATCCGGTGGCAACGTCATCGTTCGGACCGGCACGCATACATCGGTGGCGACGTGGGTGGCACGCTTTGCCGGGGACCAGCCCGCTGGTAGCGCACCTCCCATGTCGGAATCGGTTGCCGCACTGAACACCCCAACCCAAGCACTCGGCCTGGACTACGGGGAGGTATCGACGGGCGACCGCATCCACGATCTACTGAATGCCGCCCGCACCGGACAGGGCTATATCGAGGTCGAACGCGGCCGCCACCACCCCGACGGACCGACCCGCAAGCATGTGAGCTGGTTCGATGTCGAGAACGACGGCCGGTACGTGTACCGGTACCGGCACGCCGAACTCACCGTCGAACCGTGCTCACCGACGAGGTTCGGCAATATCGTCTCACGCATGGTCGGCAGCACCGTGAATAGTCGTTGACGCCGGGCCCCTACAGTGCGCTCCTCCGCGCCGGTCCTGCCCGATGCACCCGAGCCCGGCTCGTGCGAAGCGCTGGCTGCGCGGTGTGGTGCGTGACAAGTCCTCACGCACCACCCAAGCCCGCGCCCGAGACCGCTCATCCCGTCGAATCCGGCACCACAACCCGCACTATTCGCCCCCGCACCCCCCAAGCCATCACCGAAACCCTCGCCATCCACCTCCGCGAGATCCTTGACGAACAAGCGGCGTGGCAATAGAGGCAGGGCGAAAGCAACGGGCCTTACTATCGCGACTAGTTTCCATCGAAACGTATGTAGATTATGTCAGGGCCAAACCGTTGCCACAGTTTGCGAATAACTCTAAAGCCAACACAGATACTGAAGAGTGCGGCACCGCCAACGGAGGAGTAGTTCGTCACTGCCTGCAATGGCGGCGATTGTGTACACATATTCGTAAGTATAGAGATTGTCATTGCGGTGCCGATCAGCCTCTCGCACTCGTATCTACCCCGGATTTCCGTTGCAGATAATGATGCCGTTTGTCGAATCATCATAACCCTCTTACCATCCAGGATTTCGCCCGTAGCGATTATCGTATCTAAGTAATTCATGCCTGTCCGCGGTCCACTTGAGATCAGCAATCGCGCGGTACTCTTCAGCTATATCAATATGCGTAACCGGCTCGGGAAAGTCGCACAGAACTGGCCAAATCTTGGCTGGCCGAAACGCCTTAGAGCGCCGACCATCTCGAGGGGTGTGTCCGAATTCAAATCGGGCCTTCACCCAGGATCTGATTCCTTCAATAACCACTGCTGGGTGCCATCCGTCGGAATGTTCCCATGCCCAGATCGGATCACCGGGTTCGTAACTCGACCCGGTGTTATATGCTGCTATGTATCGCAAGCCGGGACTCCAAAGCTTGATCCCCGGAACGCCGCCAATGTGTGCATACTCTGGCGGGGTCATGAATGGCTGAATCCGATATGGGTCCCAGGTTGAATCTCGCTCCACGAGCTCAATCTGGGCATCGCGAATATAACGATGGCCGAGAAAGATATTCGCTATAGTGGGGGTTCCGGGTGGTATCGACCGGTGGTTAGAGCTGTATTTATTCATAAAGGGGCTTGAGTACGCAGCGCGAACTCTGTCCGAAGCGGAACCAATGACCCGCGCAGGAATCCAAGGGTGTCCAGGGCGAGTTTCAATAAGTATCTTGTCCCCTCTGCGGAAGTCGCTGGCGCGCAAATCGCTCATCGGGCTCACTCCTCGACATCGAACAACCGAAGGTCTGTCGAGAACAAGATACTCCAGTAAATATTAAATCACGGCATGTGGATTATCGGACATGAAATGCCAAAATGCCTGGTAGCGCGATTATGTGCAGCAGCTATAACTGAGTGTGTGGGTTTTCTGGCCGCGCAGGGATGCCTGATCGGGACGGGCGCTGCGATGCCAGGTTCGCGTTCGGTCCGCTGTCACAGGTCAACGAGATGTGAGGTAGGGGTGAGTAGGGCGCCCGGAACTGTCTGTAACTGGGTGACTGGTAAGAGGACAGTCCGAGGCGAGACAGCGGCAACATTGTTTTCTCTTGAAGGGCGGAGGATTACGATCCAAGTTCAGAAAGACAACGCCTCGTCGCGGCCTACATCTGGACCCTGTTCTATGCCTTGTGCCTGATCAGGGGCCCATTCGACAGGGAGGCTCACCGGCCTGGCAATCACGGCATGAAGTGGGCGCACTTCCTGGCCAAAGACCCGGAGCTCGCCGCACGGGTACGAGCTGAGGCCGCCGCGCTGACCACCAACGGCAGCATCGCCTACGACGACGTCGCCAAGCTCGAGGTCACCGACGCGGTGATCGCCGAAGCGCTACGGCTCTGGCCTGTGGCACCGGGATTCTTCCGCGAAGCGCGCCAGGACACCACGCTCGGCGGATACCCCATCGCCGCAGGCGAGTGGGTATTCGTGCTGCTGTTGGCCGTGCACCGCGATCCCTCCGTATGGGGGGACGACGCGGAGGAGTTCCGCCCCGATCGGTGGTTGGGCGGGTTCCGGCCCAAACCTTGGGCATATCGACCATTCGGCACCGGCCCCCGCGCGTGCATCGGCCAGGCATTCGCGCTACACGAAGCGAAACTGCTGATCGCCTCACTGGTGCGCGATTACGAACTCACCGCACATGGTGAACTCGATGTCGAGGAGAACCTGACGTTGCGTCCCGCGAACCTGAAAATCGGGTTCCGTCGCGTCGACTGACGCGGGCTAGGGCCTGATTACTGGCGTGTGCGCAGGAGCGCGCGGGGATCAGCTCTCTGGGCGTCTCGTGTCTCCGCCGGACTGGATATGCTTTTTTGCCTGAATGAAGTGCAGCGCCCGAAGGCGCTGCGGACTTCCAGCCAGGTGCGCCCGGACTGGGACAGAGTCTCGCCTCAATGAAGTGCAGCGTCCGAAGGCACTGCGGGTCTTCGTCGGCGGTTTCGACCTGCTTGCCGATCACGCCTCAATGAAGTGCAGCACACGAAGGCGCTGCGGGCCTTCGGCGCGGTCATCACTCGCCGCCTTCGGGGAGCAGGCCTCAATGAAGTGCAGCGCCTGAAGGCGCTGCGGGAGGTCCCGAAACACTACCTGCTGACCAGCACGAACGTGAATCCCTGCGACTGCTCTGTCCGACACGCTCATGGACTGCGTGTTGGACCATCATCCACGGGCAGGGTATGACGTTGACCAGCGGATTCGTGCCGCGAGGGCTCGCCGGGAAGTGCAGCGCCCGAAGGCGCTGCGGGCAAGCCGTGCGGGAGAAGATCGCAGCATGGGAGCGCAAGCCTCAATGAAGTGCAGCGCCCAAAGGCGCTGGGGGCTGCACCCGCTGCGGGTGGTGGTCGACGCCCTGGTGCCTCAATGAAGTGCAGCGCCCGAAGACCCTGCGGGAGACAGTATTTCGTGTCGTTGGGCAGCTTGGTGTCGAGCCCTCTATGAAGTGAGGCACCCGGATACGCTGCGGGGTCGCCGGCCTGGTCGGTCTGCACGAGCAGCACCGAGTCGCCTCTATGAAGTGCGGCGCCGAAGGCGCTGCGGGTGCGCTACTGGCCTACGTCGACACTCTGACCGGCGCAATGCCTCAACGAAGTGCAGCGCCCGAAGGCGCTGCGGGTTGTGGGACGACATCGTTCGCAGCATCGACGCCGGGCCTCTATGAAGTGCGGCGCCCGAAGGCGCTGCGGGGTCGTCGACTCGACAAACTCAACCTTCAGAGTCTCCGTGCCTCAATGAAGTGCAGCGCCTGAAGGCGCTGCGGGGTGTCCTCGATGAGCGTGTACTGGTTGGACTGGTCGAAGCCTCAATGTAGTGCGGCGCCCGACGGCGCTGCGGGCTGTGGGGCCGGGTTCTTCTTGGCCGGGCGGTTGACGCCTCAATGAAGTGCAGCGCCCGAAGGCGCTGCAGGCCGACCTACGGTTGGTTACTCATGTGGTGGCCGCCTGAATGGGGATCGGTTCCCCGTTCAGTGCGCGCCGCTCGGGTGCGTTATCGCTGCCGAATCTGCCGACCGGGAATCGTATGATCCCTCGAACACCTCGTGCCCGCAACCAGTCTGATGCCGCCGAGCGTTTGACATCATCGGTGTCCAGATCGCTGATACCGGCCACGGCAGCGTCCCTCAGTTGCGCGGACGCGAGAATGGTTCGTAAGCGAGGCACCCACCAGCGGCCTTCCCAGACTGGGACATAGAACCATTCGCGGCGTGGTTTGCTCACGGCCAGGTGGCCGCTGGTCACCGCGTTGCCCGTCAATCGCGGTGCGATCGGGAATTGGCCGATGCCCCATAGCGCGCACCACACCAGGGCATTGTCGATCGCTCCGGGGGTCGTCATCCCGGTCGCGGAGACGCTGTCTGGGTTCCCGCCGAGTTCATCGATTGCCGATTCGCCGGTGAGTCCTGCGGCCAACAAGCCCGGTTTCCGGGTCGGGAGTTTCTCGCTCAGCGGGCGCAGTCGGTTGCCCACGAACTCCGACCCGCGGTTGCGGGGTTGCATTTCGAACCGGCTTGCACCCGCATCCTGGAGCACGACGCCCTTGAAATCGCGGTGCCAGTAACTCGGCTCGCCCAGCGCCGCCACGTAGCGCAGATCGTCCCAAGCGCGAGATTCGGTAACCGAATCGAGGATCTCCTCACGATCGTTTTGGTGCGCGCGCCACGCCTCGGCCGACTTGAAGGGGGACAATCGAGGGCTCATTGTGGCGCGTTTTTCCGGCCCGCTTGTCTTGTCAACCCACATCCTGCGTTCCGATAAACACTCGCGGATGGTCTTTTCAACGATTTCTGGCGAGAGGCCACCTGCTTCGATGCACGGCTTGCCCGAATCCCACCGCAGCGTCACCCCGTCCATCTGCGTGTGCAGGATGTCGCCGAGGCCATAGAAAGCCATGTGGTGGATGAGTATTCGCTGGTCCGCCCCACTCATGCGGAATCGGACCGGGTTCTCCTCGAGGTTGACCATCAGTGTCCTTCCGCTGACACGCAGCCGTCCGCAGCGCGGAGAACTGCTTCCAGATACGCACACACCCAGACGCCGTAGCGACGTTCGGTGCGTTCGATGAGGTCGTCCCAACCGCCCTCATCGAAAAGCACGCTGGCGATTTCGGTTGTGCGCTCGTCCGCGTAGCCACCGACAAGTTCGGTTGCGCTGTGGGGGAAGGACATGCGCCCGTGCCCGTGCGTAGTGCCGATCAGTCGCGCTGTGAGCGCGCGCGATGACCCGATCGCGTCCCATGCGTCGACGACGGACCGCTGTTCATGTCGCCAGCCCGGTGGGAGCCCGCTTCGGTCGCGTGCTCTGCGTACGCCTTGCGGAGTCGAGTTCGTGCCGCTTTTGGCCAACGGGACACCAGGCTTCGCACCTAAGCGGATCTGGAAACGCAGATCTAGTTTGCCGTCGTCGTGATGCAGAGCGGCTTCACGGAGTGCACTGACCAGGACCGCGGGTAGACCGAGAGCAGTCGCGAGGGCGACGGCGCGGCGCGCGACATCTTGTTGATGAGCGCCCAGGGTGACTGGTTCCGGGTTTGCCGTCCATTCCTGACGCATATCCTCGTCATCGACCGCGCGGCGCCCGTCGACCACGAGCACCCGGATCACGACATCGTTTGCATCGCGTTGGATGATCACGTCAGTCATGCGCGGGTAGTCGCGAAGGAGTTTCGCCGCTGGTAGAGCCATCGGGCTGCCGTCCTGGTTCCTTTCCAGCCATTCCGCGACCAGCACCTTGCCCGCACTGTCCCTCTTGTCGCGGGCAAGTTCGGCAAGGGCGTCTAACCGATCCCTGAGCTCGGCGTGCTCAGGCCGATGTGCCGGGCTCCCAGTCAGCTCGATTCGGTGGACGATCTCGCCAGCGCGCAGTTCACGTTCCAATTCCGCAGGTGCTTCGAGGACGTCGTCAGCAGCGTGACCTTCCATGTCGACGGTTACCACAGGCGGCCACTTGCGGTTTCCGGATGCGGTGAACAGCGGGGCGTCGGTGTCGACCACAATAAAGTCACTGGGCCGGACGACAGGTCTTGTTTCTCCCCCCTCGCGTCGCCATTCCAGTGGCTCGACGTCCTTACCCCGGACGCGGACGGTTCGCTGGGCGATCTCGGGGTGCGTTTTGTGTAGCCGAGACAAGGCGGTGCGGGCCGTCTTGATCGGAACGGGGAACGTTTCATGCCGACGTGGGCCAACCGCACGGAGGTAATCGAGTGCGTCGGCGGGATCTTCGGGTAGTGCGCGCACGGCGATGCCGACCCCGAAATCGGGGTCGCGATCATCGCTCAACCACAGGTCCAGCGAGGGATCGGCCGCGAGCTGGTCACTGGACCGCGCCCAATGCCAGGCTTGCCCGAGTTCTGGCCGTTGCAGCAGAATTCGCCGCGACGCGGCCGCCGGCGGCCGGTTGGCCTCGCGCAACGCCCATGGCGCGAGGCCTTCGGTCGTGAGTGCGCGGGCAGTGAGCCAATTCCATGCGTTGAGGAGGTCTTCACCGGCGTATGGGCCTGATTGTGTCTTCGCGTCGGGCGGTGTCTCGGGTCCGATCACCATGACCGGGCCGGAGTCGCGCCGACCTCGTCGATTCACCCGACCGGCTCGCTGTGCCGTCGCTGAGCCGGTTGCTAGCTCGGTGACGATTGCACTGAAATCCAGGTCAGCGCCCACCTCGAGTGACTGCGTCGAGACGATGACATCCACATCAGGACAGCCTTCGGGACTGAAGATGCTCGGAAAGTCGATCTCGAGTCGCTCGAGGTCGATGGTGCGGAGCTGGCCGCAGATCAACACCACTGTCAGTTCGCGGCCGTCGGCCTTGTGTTTCCGTAGCCGTTCGGCAACGGCTACGGCCATCGTCACGGTATTGACGAAGACTCCGACGGTGGCGTCGCCGAGCAGCCCCACGGTCTGGTTGACGATGGTCGTCGCGGTCTCGGCCGGTTTTCGCGGCCATCCCGGAACCGTCACCAGCTGGACTGGTTTCGGTCGGGTCAGCTTGTCCTTGAGCACCGGCGATTTTTCGATGTCGGTTTTGTCGACTTCGACTCGGTGACCCGAGGTGCTGTCTGGGGTCGCGGTGGTCTCGACGACTCGCAGCGGGCGCGGGCCTTCCCACGTCTGCTCCGCTACAGCGGCGAGTTCACTGACGCGTCGTGCGGTGTGGAGCAGCTGTCGGCTCAGATGCGCCTCGTCGATAACCGCCACGGAATCGATCGCGAGCAGTCCCGCCGCGCGGGCCCACGAGCGCGGCGAGGAACCATACCCACGGAACAACAGTCGACTGCCCCACATTTCCGGCGTCGCGCACAGCACAGCGGGAGCGTTCGGGTAATCGACCCAACGCTGTGAACTCGGGAGACCGCCACGAATGCGGGCCACCAACAGCGGCGACTCACCCGCACGTGCGTTTCCGTCCCGATCGCGCAGCCGCCAGAGTAACTCCGCGACAGTCGACAGCATCGGAGTCCGCGGCGCGATCAGGCGCGCCGCGAGCGCGCGGGCGTGAGCGTGTTGGTCGTCGACGAGCGCGCGTCGGTCGACAATCATCGACAGCCGTCGCGGAGGTAGTCGTTTTCCTTGCGCGACAGCCACTGCCAGCGCGAAGACATGGATGTCGATCACCGATGTCTTTCCGGCACCCGTCGGTGCGGCCAGCGTGCTGGGCCAGTCCTCGTCCACGACCTTGGCAAGGAGGCGAGACTGCCATGGGAACGGTGTGTGGTCTGGATACAGTTCGCTGAAGAACGCGCCGAAATCGTCGACGCTGAGCGCGCTAGTCATCGAAGCCCCCGAGGAATGTCTCGCCCTCCGCGTAGTCCTCGGGCACGAGCAGCCCGCCGCCCAAGTGCCGACTCTGCCCCAGGGCGATCAGAGTCGTCGGCGGGCACAGGTCGCCGAGCGATAGAACCGCACGGTAGGGGCGCACGACAGCGTTCCGATTCATTTTGTGTACGTAGTTGTGCACTCTGCTATCGGCAAGGGGCTCGGCCGAAAGCACCACCGCGCCAGCGGCATTGGCGGCGTCAACGAGCATGTTCGCCCGCGCCGAACCGGTGTCGGCGACCGCGCCGATCTGGCGCGTGCCTTGCCAGATGTAGCCCAGCGACAGCAACACCGCGTGCGTGAAAGTCCAACCGCGATAGCCGCGCATATCGGGGACAGCGGCAGGATCGGTCCGCCACAGCCGAATGGTGCCGGATTCCGGCTCCCGCCAAATCTGGTCTCCACCAATGACATCGGTCGGGCCGCACACCTCGATGGGGAATCCGCCCTTGCCTGCTGGACGTAGAATTCGCAGCCCGCTCACCGCCCGTCGCACCCCGACAATATCGGCCGGGCGCGCGCCCGAGGGAATCATGACCGCGAGTGAGGAGCGTCCGCCATTGTTGAACGCGGTCGGGGCCTGACCATCGATGATCTGGAGGGCGACTCGGTTCGACGGGCGTGACGCGCCGTCGGCGTAGTCGCCGGTGAGGATCGGCGGCGAGTCGCGGTCAAGGATCTTGATCAAGGTGCGATGCGCCGCCACCGCGACCCGCACGCGGTCCTTATCCGGGACGCGTCGAGAAAGCGGAACAACCAGCACCTCGGGCCACGGAACTTCCGCAGTACGCCGCCGAATGGCCCGGTAGCGACCAGTGCGGACGCTGCCGCTGGGCAGCGGACGACTGTTCGACCGCTCGTCGGTGCCAGCTTTATCGCTGCCGACCTTGCCAGTGCGCTCGATCAGGTGAGCGGCAGTGAGCTCGTCCAGGCGGCCCGGAGTCGGGATCTCGACATCATGACCGGGGTCGACCGCGAAGATGTCGGCATCCGGGTCGAGTTCATGCGTCGCGGCGGGTGCCTTCTCAGTGATCTCCAGCAACACTGGTGAGTCCGCCGTCCCGAGGTGCGGCACGTCGGAGCAGAGTTCACGCAACGCGCTCGCGACGTGATCGGGCGGAGGCTGCGACCACGACCAGACGAAGTCGCCGTTGACTGCGACGACACTGTCTTGCTTGCCGATCTTGCGGATCGCTTTACGCCCCGCCGCTTTCCCGATGGTGCCGTCATTCCGGTAGGCGATGGCGTCGCTCATCGTGATATGGATGGGCGGGATCGACACACTGGTCGGTGGGTTGTTCTCCAGCCACCGCAGGGCTTGGGCGTCGGTTTCGCAAGGCACCCAACCCGACTCGCCTGCCGTGGCGCGAGGACCGAATCCCGCGGCTGCCAGCAACGCCGAATACAGACGGGCCACCGACGGCATGCGGTCGACCGTGCCGTCGGGTCGACTGCCCCGGTACGTCTGCAAGGGGTAGCTCGCGACAATGGAGAACGTCATGCGGCTGACCCGTCGCCCTCGCCCGCACCCTGCACGATGGCCGGATCGCCGTCGATCCGCAGCACGACCCCATTCCACACAACATCAGCGGTCTTCTCCGCGTGTGCCAGCGCATCCGCGAGCAGCCGGTCAGCGGCGTCGACCGTCAGCGGCGCGTACTCCACAGTCGACCCGCCGCGCCCGTAGATGACCACTTCTTGTCCGTCGGCCTCCACGAGATCGCAGTTCGCCCGCAAATTCAATTCGGCGTCGGAGCGGGCGAGCCCGTTCAACGCCAGCGCTGCCAGCAGTGCCCGACAGGCCGCGTCGCCTTCGGTACCCGATCCGAACCTGATCTGGCGAAGAGCGGCGAAGCTGAGCACGTGACTGCGGATGATGCGACGGCATGCAACACCCGCGAGCGCTCCGAGATTCGGGGCGATCGCACCCAACCCGGCCGCGGACGCCTTCTTCGCCTTCTCGTCGGCGCTCGCACCGCCCAGCCCTTCGCGCTGGCGCTCCATGAGGGCCTTCAACGCTGCGGCGCTCAGCTCAATCTTCGCGCCCAGCGGATCGATTCGGCCTCCGCCCTTCATGATCTCTTCTCCGACCTTGTTCGGCGGGGCGCAGAATCCGATGATCTCGCCGGTTACGATGCTGCGCCACCTGCCTTGCTGCGCTTTGCGATGCGAATCCCACGAGCCGAAGACGATGCTGATCGGGCTAGCGTCGAACAGCGCTCGCGCGTCGCTGGGAGACGAATCGCGCAGCGAGCGATAGAAGTCCAGCTGGGTGGTGGGCGTTCCATCGACGTACCCCGCACGGAAGTGGGCATCGAACCCGCGGTGCGGCATTTCGACGTCAGACAGTTCGATCAGTTTGCCCGCGCGGTCGTAGCTCACCAGCAAGCGCGGCATCCGCGAGAGCGTCTCGTGGCCGTCGTGGATCGCTTTGGCCAACTCGGCTTCAAACCGATTGAGTTGACTCTGTTTTGAATCGATGAGAACCACGTCGGCCAACTCGCCGTCGTCGTAGCGCTTCTCATAAGCGTAGGTGCCGTAGTCGCTCTTCGACGCGAACTTCGCGGGGGCCACGGCAGCATGTGGCCCGGCCGCTGGCAGCAAATCGGTGTTTGAAGTGAGACAGCCTGCGCCCCCGGCTGATACGGCCTCGATCAGATCGGCGTGCTCGATCGTTTTCCTTGTCATGTCCCCTGCTTTCGATGGTTTCGCCCAGCTTGGCGGGCTTTACAAGAGGCGACTCCGTCAGTGTCTGGAGTGCAAAGCGCCCGATCTCCCGCCGAGCCCCACGGGCTCGCTGGACACTGTGCACCACGGCACCGACAGGTTGTCAGTGTAAGGAATCAAGACATACTTGACCCTCTGCTATCAGGTGACGCTTGACGGATCAGGTGGTTTGACGCCTGCGCCGGTGACGTAGAAACGAGTGATGGGTTTGAGGTTGCGTCGCGGTCGAACGGCGATCTCTTCCTCGCCGAGCAGGATGCGATAGTGGGTGTCCTCGATGACGACGGTGACGGTCTGGCCGCGGTAACGCGGCCCGCGTTTGATGTTCTGTTTGGCGACCATGATGTTGCCGCTGGCATGGACTTTCCGCTGCGCGCGTAAGCCTCCCGGCGCTATCGGAGGTAGCGGTAAGGGGTGCGTCGCGCTGCGGGTGCCGGGTAGCTGGCCGAGTCGGTCGATGGTGATCGGGCATGGCCATGTTCCGATCAGAGCGTGGTCGGCGATGGCATGCATCAAGTGGCCGTCGAGGCGTAGCGTGACCCGCTGCCCGCAATGGGCAACTCCGACGAGATGCTTTGTGTTAGCGATGGATACGAGCCCGTTGCGATCAACGGTGCGATCGATCTCGATGGCCTCGCCAGCGCGGACTGTTGCAACGCCCTTGCCGGCGGTGCGCCGTAAGGCGGGATGGCTTGGTTCTGGGCCAGCCCGTCGAGCTCCTCGCATCGCGAGATGTTGCAGGTCCTGTGCCAGCAGCCGTGATCCGAGCGTTCGGATGACTTCGCCATCGACGCTGACGTGGATGCTGCGCAGGTCAACCCATACTGTGACCGTTCGCCCGGCCATGCTTCGATGCAACGCGACCGTTTGTCGTCCGGAACGAATTTGGATGCTGCCGCTGGCCGTAACACGGGCCTCAAACTCCACCGCCGTGGCGTCGCCGGCGAGGCGAGGCGGTTCGATCACCCCGACGACCAGTGACTCGGCGGACTCGTCGACCGGCTCGGCCGCGATGCAGGTATCGAGGCGGGTGGGACCGTTGGGACGGAAAAGCTGTGAGGGTGTGGCCATGTCGATGCCTTGGTGGGGGCGGTGTTGGTTGTAGGCCTGCACCCACCCGTTGATCGAGTGTTGGGCCGCGTCGATCGATTCGAACGGTGCCGTGTCATCAAGGAATTCGGTGCGAAGCGTCCTGTGGAACCGTTCGATTTTGCCTGTCGTGGTTGGTGATCGGGGCTTGGTCAACCGTTGCTTGATGCCGTTTTCCCGGCAGATCCGCTCGAACAGGACCTCGACTGGTTGGGGTTTGAGGTAGCGGCCGGTGAACTGGCCGCCGTTGTCGGTCAACACTTCCGCGGGCACACCGTAGCGACGCATGGCCGCGAGGAACGCTTCGCTGACCTCACGCGCGGAGGGTGTTGCCAGCAGCGCTGACACGACGACGAACCGTGAGTGATCGTCGATGCCGGTCAACAGTTTGCACTCGCGACCGTTTGCCAGTTGTATTCCGCCGACGATGTCGAGCTGCCATAGATGCATCGGTGCCTCGCGCTGCCACCGCCGGTACTTACGTCGATGCTGCTGGGTTTGATTGTTCACCAATGCGTTTCGGACCAAGACCCGGTGCACCGTGGGACGTGAGGGTGGCGCGGCGATCCCGCGGCGAGCGAGTTCGTAGCTGATCCGGCGCGCTCCCCACCGGGGATGCTCACGGCGCAGAGCGCAGATCACTGCTTCGATCTCGGCCGATATCTTGGTCGGGCTGTGGTGCGGGCGCCGGGAACGATCGGCCAGCCCGGTCATTCCTTCGTCTTTGAACCGTTTGCGCCAGGTATCCACAGATTGGCGTGTGGTGCCGTAGCGGGCTGCGACCTCCCCGATCGGTGAACCGCCCAACACCTCGCACACTGCGCGGTACCGGTACTCCGCTGTTGTCTTCTGATCCACGAGCGCCACCCTCGGCTGGCGTTGACAGTGGAAGCACCACACCACGAGGTTGCCGGAACGTCAAGCATCAGTTGATAACACGCAGTCAAGGAAGTCCTGAGTCCATACATCGACACAGGTTTGGCCGAGCAAGCTCAGGGCCTCGGCAAATGCAGGACTTGCGGGCGCTCGGGTAGATCCGGAAGAGGCGTTCCCTCCTGGCCTCTTTCGGTCGAGGAGACACCGCAATCTGTCACCCCTATCCGCAGACAACCGGTTTGTCCGCCAACCCAGCGGGAGATCGCGGTCAGCCAGACCGCGTCGCTCGAACCGCCCGACGGCACTGCGTCTGGCCAGACCCGTAGCGCCTTCGAGTGCGCCACTTCATTGAGGTGCCTTAGACGCGGACCGTTACAGCAGAATCGGCGGCGCGCGTGAGAACACCAGATGATCTGGCTCCGTGATCATCTGACCCTGAGCCTTCGCGAGAGCTAGCCCAGACCGCAAAGCCCGGCGAGCCCTCGCGGCACGAACCCGCTGGTCAACGTCATACCTAGCCCGTGGATGATGGTCCAACACGTAGTCCATGAGCGTGTCGGACGGAGCGCTCGCAGGGGTTCACGTTCGTGCTGGTCAGCAGGTAGTGTTTCCGGACCCTCCCGCAACGCCTTCGGGCGCTGCACTTCATTGAGGCTCAAGCCAACACGCCGAGCACGCGATCGAGTCTACCCGCAACGCCTTCGGGCGCTGCACTTCATTGAGGCGCGGCTGCCCCTGGCTCCGACCGGGGAGGGGGGTCCCACCCGCAACGCCTTCGGGCGCTGCACTTCATTGAGGCCAGTTCTAGAACTTCCGTTCGGGTGGTTCAGTGCTCGCCCCGCAACGCCTTCGGGCGCTGCACTTCATTGAGGCCCTCGACCGCCGGTACGTTGACCCGAAGATCGGTCGCCCCGCAACGCCTTCGGGCGCTGCACTTCATTGAGGCCTGGCGCGTTGACTACACCCCCCTAGGGGGGTACGGTCCCGCAACGCCTTCGGGCGCTGCACTTCATTGAGGCCCTCCCGGTCAGTAGCCGGGGGGGCAGGGGATACCCCCGCAACGCCTTCGGGCGCTGCACTTCATTGAGGCCGCGACCCCACCGTGAAGTTCGGCGGCCAGGAAGTCGGCCCGCAACGCCTTCGGGCGCTGCACTTCATTGAGGCGCCGGATAGTGGGGGAGTCCTTCTTAGCGAACCGAACCCCCGCAACGCCTTCGGGCGCTGCACTTCATTGAGGCCCGGTGATCGTACATTGTGACCCCGTGACCTAGACCCGCAACGCCTTCGGGCGCTGCACTTCATTGAGGCAGACATCCGTGCACGCCCCGGATCTGCTCCCTCGCTGCCCGCAACGCCTTCGGGCGCTGCACTTCATTGAGGCTCTGGATTGCCTGCCATGTGGCCCCCTTCGTCCGGGCCCGCAACGCCTTCGGGCGCTGCACTTCATTGAGGCTGGATACTCAAGGGCCGCTGGGCTACCGGCTTCTCCCGCAACGCCTTCGGGCGCTGCACTTCATTGAGGCCTGGCCGACCGGCGCGGCTGAGGTCGCGAAACCGACGCCCCCGCAGCGCCTTCGTGTGCTGCACTTCATTGAGGCGCAATGGCTTCGCCACCTTGGCCCGGTCGACACCGGCCCCCGCAGCGCCTTCGTGTGCTGCACTTCATTGAGGCAAGCACTGGCTACTGAAAGACGAGTTCCTTCGGATCGCCAGCAGCGCCTTTGGGTGCTGCACTTCATCGAGGCATGGTCGCATCGTCGGCGCCGAGGGTGACGACGAGGCCCAGCAACGCCTTCGGGTGCTGCACTTCATTGAGGCTGTTCGGACGCGACAGGGCCCTGGCGGATAGATGCCCCAGCAACGCCTTCGGGTGCTGCACTTCATTGAGGCATCGACAACGACCCGCTCGTCGCCGTCTTCGCGCGCGCCAGCAACGCCTTCGGGCGCTGCATTTCATTGAGGCTGGGGCCGGTCGACGTGGGTGAGCATCCGATGTTTCACCCAGCAGCGCCTTCGGGCGCTGCACTTGATTGAGGTTGAGGCGGCAACCCTATTTACGCGGCAGCTTGCTTTGCGCCAGCATGCGCCATCTGGCGCTGCACTTCATCGAGGCGACCCGCGCGATACCGACCTCGGGTTCCACCTCGCCCAGCAACGCTTTCGGGCGCTGCACTTCATTGAGGCGAGGCCGACAACGCGGCGGCGGTGATCCACTAGGCGGGGCGGTCCGCAGTGAAAGACCGCGCTAGAGGTAACGTCTCGTGCAGGTTGGACACAGTGGCCTTCGTTGCACACGCGGCTGTGGCTCCTGGGCGATCAGTTGAGGTAGCGAGCGCGCCGTAAGCGTCTCGGCCTTCGGGCCGTTACTGGGTCCGGGCGGGCAGTGCGCGTAGGTCTGCGATCAGCTCCCTGAGCTTCTCGCGTGTCAACGCTCGTGCCGCAACATGCTGCACCCCGCGATCACGCGCCAGAGTCCATAGCTGTAGCCGTAGATCGATATCGACATCCTCATCGCCAATGGGCAGCAGATAGGCCACGTCGGTGACCCCGCAGATGGCGCACAGCGCTGCGGCGACATCCCGATCGATCTCGGTTGTCGCTCCGCTGCGCAGGCTCTTGACGAATGAGGGTTCGACGGGGCGGCCAAGCTTGTTGGTCAGCTCGGCGGCGATCTGGTCTTCGCTCAGCGCCGGTTCGTCCCAGCGGTGCGCGAACTCGATCATGCGCTCGAGTTTGGCGGACAACAGCAACGACATCGGGTTCTTCCTCACTGGTTGATCCCGCGAGGGGCGGCGAACATCTGCTGTACGTGCGTCCACCGCTGCGCGAAGCGTTCTTCTTGATCGGCGGGTGTGGAATCGGGGAGTCGACCCAGGAGCCAGCGCAAATACAGTAGTTCCTCGTTGTCCTGGGCGGTTGGTGCGTCGGGAGTCCGGCGCATGTAGTGACCAAGCAGCATCTCGATGGTGGCTGGACTGAGAGTGCCGTCGTAGCGCTGCCGCTCGACATCAGCGATTGTCCAGGCACGCAAGATTCGATCCGCGACGGTGTCCATGCTGGCCACGACATCGGCCAACCGCTCATCTCCACCGGCCATCGAGGATACCGTCTCGGCCAGCTTGACGGTGCTCTGGATCAGATCAGGCGGGAACGGGATGTAGAGCACGCTCGGCGCGCGTTGCGCAGTGGCGGTGGCCTCCACCGGAGGCCGCCGAGCAGTAAACGCGGCCTCGGCCGATCCCTTCTGCCACTGCAACGCGGTGTCGAGCTTGTTCAGCGTGTCCTTGCGAATGCGCCCGGCCTGGCCGTCTTCGATCTTGCTGAGCGTCAACGGGTTTAGCCCAGAGATCGCATGAACCGCCGACTTGGACAGGCCCAGCTCGTTACGCCGTGCCTGTACCGCCTGGCCTAGGTACTCGGGATGTTGTGTCATCGCCTCGACTCTGTGTAGAAGTCCTTGCAGAACGGGCTGTTATACCCAGCTTTCCGTCGATACTACCTGACTTGACTACACAATTTCTACCTGGGCATCAAGTAGTTGCCGACATCATGTCGAGCCAGGTTGAAGCCTAAGTAGCTAGATGAACTACCGATATTAAGCAGCGAGACTGTTGAAATTAAGCAGTCAACTATGTACAGTATCGAGTGCATCGCAGGTAGGCGCAGGTCACGCATGTGATTCGCTGCCCGCATCGCGGAGCTGACCACGCACGAGCTGGCCCACAGAACCCATACAGCGGGCCGCTTCATCTAAGGAAAATCATGGACAACACCAACGACATCTGGCTGACGAGCAAGGAGGTTGCTCTACGCCTCAAGGTCGAGGTCTGCACTCTGGACAGTTGGGCCTACACCGGCACCGGGCCCGACTTCATCAAGCCGGGGCGCATCCGCCGCTATGCCCTCGCCGACATCGTCGCGTGGGAGGACCGGCTCCGCGCCGAGGCGAGGCTCCGGCGACAGATGGCCCAGGCCAACATTCGGCGTCACGTCGCCTAGTTCACGTCAACGCCTCAGACAGCTAACCGCTAGCGATCACGAGCTGGCTGGACTTACCGCACGACCTCGATATAGGAATCTCATGTCCGACGAAAACGATCTAACAAGGCTCGGGTTTGATTCCCAAGATTTGACATCACCGTGGCTCACGCGACGGCAGCTCGCCACACGCTTGGGATATTCAGAAAAGACCCTTGCCAACTGGGCCAGTCTCGGAGCCGGCCCAAAATACACGATGGCAATCGGAGGTCGCGCTCGCTATCACATTAGCGAGGTTGTCCGCTGGGAGATATCCGCCTTAGACGAAGCTTCCTAGCGATTCCCCAAGGAGATAATCAATGGCTCGCGGGCGTCCGCCGCTTCCCGAGGGAGTCCCCACCAAGCCGACGTACGTCGCTAGCAGCAACGGCAAAGGTTTCGTGGCGTGGGGCCGAATGCGCCTGAACAAGAAGACGTCGACCTTGAGCGGCACCGGACCTACCAAGTCCCTCGCCTACGCCGCGTACCTGGAAAACGCCGAGGAACGTAAGCGCGCTCCCGTCCGCGCCGCGACTCCCGACGAGCGTTCGCTCGATACGAAGTTCGGTGTCGTCATCGACGAATGGAAATGTCGAGAGGAGGAATTGAATCCCCGACGCCGGTCGAAGTCATCGCTCGGCATTTTCATGAGTGAGGTCTTCATACCGGACAGCAAGAAGGATGCGAACGGCAAGCCCATTGCGGGCTACAACGTCGTCAAGATCGAGGACCTTCGGGAGCGCACAGTGCGCGAACTCTCCGTACCGAAGCTGTTCATCGAACACATCAACAAGATCCTGAAAAGCGAGATGAACGCGAAGGCGCAGCGTCAACGCCAGATCCTCATCGAAATGATGGAAATCCCCATGCAGTGGGGCGTGATCACCACCAACCCCGCTGAGGTGATTCCCGACATCCTCGATCCCGTCGTCAAACCGAAGTCGCTCGCCGAAGACGGCATTGCCGTCGTACGGGAACGGATTCGAACCTGGGCTGCTGCCGACCCGAGGCGAGAGCAGAAGCTTGCTGACATGTTCGACGTCGGCTTGGCACTGACGACACGCACCGGCGAACTGCTCGCGCTCGTCTGGGAGGAGAACGACCGCGACGACGGTCTTGTCGGAGGAATCCATCTCGACGCAGTGGATGTCAACGGTAACCCCGCGCCGTACGTCTGGATCACCGGCAAGATCGTCCAACCCAAGGGCGAAGGCCCGATCCGTATT
This sequence comes from Nocardia sp. NPDC058705, assembly GCF_042749305.1. NCBI lineage: Bacteria > Bacillati > Actinomycetota > Actinomycetes > Mycobacteriales > Nocardiaceae > Nocardia > Nocardia sp. NPDC058705. Next base: position 34,312 of record NZ_JBHYRN010000033.1, read on the forward strand.
CCGCACACGAAGACCGGCGAAGACGGAATCCGGCGCGTCGGCGTTCCACTGTGGGCGCTACCCATCTTCCGGAGGCTTCGCCAGGAGTGGCTCGACTCGCCACTGGACAACCCGCTGACTCTGGTGTTCCCCTCGCGCAACGGCACTCCGCGGAGCGACAAGAACGTCAACAGGTCTTTCCGCGAGGTCCGAGGCGAAGGTCTCGAATGGGTCACAATCGGTGGCACCACCCGCAAGACCAGTGCCACGGCCATCATGCGAGAACTCGGTCCTGAAGCGACAGCCGAGCAGCTCGGCCACACGACGACCAGGAACGTCAAGTACTACGCTGTCTCGCCTGGGCGCATCGTGAAGCACTCGAACGCTGCCGCGTTGGAGTCGCTGGCACCGAAGCCTCGCGACCGGAAAGATAGCGAAGTTGCATAACCGGCCACTGTGGAGTCAGTTCGTTTCCGCCTGATTTTCCGCCTGCAAGAACGAGAGAGGCCCCTGACCTTGCACGATACGTGCTGGTCAGGGGCCTTCTTCTGTGCGCCATCAGGGACTTGAACCCCGAACCCGCTGATTAAGAGTCAGCTGCTCTGCCAATTGAGCTAATGGCGCATGTTTTGTTCTTTGCCCCGTCTCCGGTGCGGAACAAACATTAGCAGGCCTCGTGCCCGAAAGTGAAATCGGCCGCTGACCAGCAACAATGCGGCACTCCGCTGCTTGTTAACGCCGACGGCCCTCGCGCGTATCTAACGATTGTGACTTGGTCGTGTCGCGGGGGCTTCCCCGTTGGAACCGGCCGGACTAGCTGGCAGAATGGGCGAGACGTCGAGTTCGTAACGCCCCCCGCCTACACGGATGGCATTCGCGATTCGGTTGGTGGGATCTGCGGCGCACTGTAATCGCGTCGGTACGGAAACGGGGTTGACATGGGTAAGAAGCGGGGGCGACCTCGGTCGCTACGGACGATCGTTCCGGTGGTGCTGCTGGCGGTGTTCGCCATGGGGGCGTCGGCGTGCTCGGCTGCGGAAGGCGCCGGCGTGGAGGTGGCGATCGATCGCAACCCGCTCGCCGAGCTGATCAAGCCGAAGCTGGTCTCGACCGTCAAGGACGGGCAGGTCGGCGTCTCGCCCGCGATGCCGTTGGCGTTCCAGGTCGAAGACGGCAAGTTCACCGACGTCACGCTGACGAATCAGCAGGGCACCGCGGTGGCGGGGCAGCTGGCCGCGGACGGGCGTTCCTGGTCGACCGCCGAGGTGCTCGGTTACGGCAAGACCTACAAGCTCACGGCCGCGGCCATCGGGCTCGGTGGCGCGAACTCCTCGACGCTGAGCTTCACCACCAGCTCGCCGAAGAGCCAGACCAAGCCGTATCTGCTGCCCGGTGAGGGTGAAGTGGTGGGTATCGGTCAGCCGGTGGCGATCCAGTTCGACGAGAACATCCCCGATCGCAGGGCCGCGCAGGAGGCCATCAAGATCACCACCGAGCCTGCCGTCGAGGGTGCCTTCTACTGGGTGAACAATCGCGAAGTGCGGTGGCGCCCAGAGCATTACTGGACGCCGGGCACCAAGGTGACCATCGATGTGAACGTCTACGGCAAGGACCTGGGTAAGGGTCTGTACGGCCAGGACAACATCCACTCGTTCTTCACGATCGGCGACGCGGTGATCTTCACCGCCGACGACAACACCCATCAGGTGACGGTGGAGAAGAACGGTCAGGTGATCATGACGATGCCGACCTCGATGGGTAAGGACAGCACGCCCACCGACAACGGCGTCTACATCGTCAGCGACCGGCACGAGAAGATCATCATGGATTCCTCGACCTACGGTGTGGCGGTGAACTCGTCCGACGGGTACCGCACTCCGGTGGACTATGCGACGCGAATCTCCTACAGCGGCATCTTCTTCCACTCGGCGCCGTGGTCGGTGGGGCAGCAGGGTTATTCCAATGCCAGCCACGGCTGCCTGAATCTGAGTCCGGCGAACGCGCGCTGGGTGTACGAGAACGCCAAGCGCGGCGACATCACGATCATCAAGAACACGATCGGCGGCACCCTGTCCGGGGTCGACGGGCTGGGTGACTGGAACATCGCGTGGCCGGAATGGAAGGCGGGCAACGCCGACGCTCCGTAATCGCGTCACGCACGAAAAGCGAAGGGGCACCGGGTATTCCCGGTGCCCCTTCGCTGTCTGTGTGTCTTTGTCAGGCGGCCGGCAGGTTCCGGCAGTCCATCATCGCCTCGCCCGCGAGGGCCAGCGCACTGCCGAAGGCGCCGCACACGATGCTTTCGCCGAGCAGCATTCGCTCCAGGGTGGGCATGCCGAACGAGCCGTTGCCGTAGGAGCCGGTGGTCTCGCTGCCCCCGGTGGCGCCGAGCTGTGCCGAGCCGGACCCGGGCGTGGTCGGCAGATCACCGAGCGGGCCCTCCCCTGCGAACTCGGTGAGGGGCAGGCCGGGCGCGGCCGCGGCGGTGCCCGCGACGGGGCCGAGTACGAGGGTGGCCGCGAGGACCGCGACGGCGGTGGAACGCTTCATCAAGGGGTCTTTCCGGTCGAGCGCTGACGCGATGGCGAGATCTGCCCCACAACTGGGCAGCGGTCCAAAGTGTAGCGGTCAAACGTGATGTTGGTCATGGTGGTGACGAGTCAGCCGGCGGCGGCCAGACCTGGTTCGTCGCGGTGGATCTCGGACGCGCCGCTCAGGTGGTCGACGACCACTCTGCGCGCACCGCAGCGGCAGCGTTGATAGGCGACGAAGCCCTCGCTGGTCCGGTGGCGCGATTCGATCTGCCAGGTGTGTTCGGGGTGGCTGCTCATGCTTCGAGTCTGATGTAATGGCATTGTGCATTACAACCATTACGGACGAGAGCCGGTGCTGCTCGGCGTCGATCTGCTCAACAGGCCGTGTGCGAGTGCCGAGGAGTTGGCGCGACGCTGTGCGGATGCCGGCCTGGTGTTGAGCGCACCAGTGTCCGCGAGCGATCTCGCGTCGGTGACGGCCTTTCTGGGGCGCTGGCGCGGGGTGGTGGAGTGCGCGGACCGTGCCGAACGGGCGGCGCTGCTCAATGTGCTGCTGGCCGAATACGCGTCGCCGCCCCGGCTGACCGACCACGTGGGCGACGGCTGGCATCTGCACTTCCGGCCCCCTGATGTGCCCACGGACCGCCAGATCGCGGCGATGATCACGGTGGGGACGGCCTTGCACCTGACCGGCCTCGGCATGGACCGCCTCGGCGCGTGTGCGGCGGACGGGTGCGCGCAGGTGTACGCCGACATCTCCCGCAATGGCAGGCAGCGGTTCTGCAGCCCGGCTTGTGCGAACCGGTCGGCCGTCCGAAGGCACCGAGCAAGCCGGGTGGTCGATGGGCGGCGTCCTTAGCCGCCGCGCACATCGCGCGCCGGTCTCGTTGGTATCGCAGGTCGATGCCCTTCGGGTGGCTTTCGATTCCCTGTGACACAACGGTTTCCGCGTTACGATCAACGTCGGCCGCGGTAGTGAAAGTCGCGGTGTTGTCGGTCGAATTCGCTGGTACGCGGGGAGTTTCAGTTGCAGGCAGCACCAGACGCGGGACGAACTGCCGTCGGCTTGGCATACGTCTGCACGCATTGGGACGAGCTGCACAGCCTGCTCGGCGACAATCGGACCGACCCGACCACCGTGCTACAGCGCCTGGCTGGCATCGCCGAATCCGGCTCCGCGGTCGAGATCGCCGCCGCGCTCGACGCGGTGCACCACGCGCTGCGGGCTTGCGGCGACGCACGGGGCGTGTACGAGAATCAACGGGATGCCGCGGTGGCCGGGGTCCATCGCCTCGAGATCGTCTACCGCTGTCCTTTCTCGCGGTGCACCGGCCTGCCCGCTCACGAGGTCCGCGTCGACCGCCCACACTGTGCCCTGACCGGACGAGAGCTGGTACGAGAGAGACTTTCCTGAATGGGCGGGCTGTGGAGCGAACTCGCCAAGAAGCTTGCAGAGAAGTGGTTTTCGCTGCTGGTGCTGCCGGGCGCCCTCTATCTGGCGGTGACGGGGGTCGCGCTGATCCTGGGCCACACTCATGCGCTCGACGCGGGTCGGCTCACACGTGAGATCACCGCCTACGCAAAGAATCCCACCGCGACGAGCACCGGAGGGCAGGTGGTCCTCCTGGTGGCAGCCCTGGTCGGCGCGGGTGCGATAGGGCTGGTGGCGCAAGGTGTCGGCACATTCATCGAACGAGGCGTGCTTGCTTCGCAGTGGCAGCGCTGGCCGCTGCCGTTGCGGTACGTGGCGCGGCGAGCGGTCTCCCGGCGCAGACGGCAGTGGGACGCCGCGGACGCAGCCTACGTCGGGGAATTTCGGCAGGCGCTGGCACCGGATCCAGCGGACAGGCCCGATCCGGGGCGGCGGCACCGCGCGGCGGGTGCCCGTTCCCGGGTCGCGGTCGAGCGTCCGGACCGTCCCACGTGGAGCGGTGACCGAATGCACGCGGTGGCGACCCGCCTCGATCGTGATCACCATCTCGACCTGGCCACGGTATGGCCTTGCCTGTGGTTGACCATTCCGGACGCCGATCGCGCTCAGATCTCCGATGCGCGTAGTGCTTTGTCGCGGGCCACCACGCTGGCCGCCTGGTCGATCCTGTATCTGGCCCTGACGCCGTGGTGGTGGCCCGCCGCTGCGATGGCGGTCGTCCTCGCGGTGTCCGCACGCCACCGAATGCGCTCCGCCACAGACACTTACGCGACTCTGATCGAAGCGACTACTCGCCTGTTCGCGGTGGCACTCGCCGAGCGCCTCGGCCTCGACCACACCGGACCGCTGACCACCCGACTCGGTCGCACTCTCACCGACCACCTCGACTCGCGTTCCCGGCCGGGCAGCTCGTCACCGTGACATCGGGTGACCTGGGTGGACGGTCCCAGGACGAGGAGTACCGGGCCGCTCTGCGCGCCGCGGTGCTCCGCAGACTGGAGTGCGCCGACGATGCCGAGGCGCCGGACCCGGCAGTGCTCGAACTCGAGGCCGATGCGGAGGCCGACCGGCTGTCCGCAGTCCTTCGCGACGGGGACGGTGATCTCGATTCGCGGGTGGCACTGAGTCGGTTGCACGCCTTCCGCTTCCTGATCGGACCCGCCGACCGGAGGGAACAGGAGGCGCTGACCGCCGTCGAAACGCTCATGTCCGGGTTCGTTCCCGCGGCGGACTACGTCCGGCTCTCCGACGGATCGCGCACCTTTCTCATCGAGAGCGCGTTCACAGTCGCGGGCATCTTCCTTCCCGCCCTGCCGACTTTCACCGCCGAGACACTCACTCGCACCGCGGAACTGTGGCACAACGTCCTGACGGCCACACCAATGGAACATCCCAACCGAAGCACGACGCTGTACGCCTGTGGCTGTGTCTTCGCGGCACGGTTCGAGCGAACGGGGGCCACGCTAGACCTTCACCTAGCTGTGGAGTCGGGCCGGGCGATGGTCGCCGCGACCGCCCGGAACGACCCCGACCGAGCGACATTTCTGTACGTCCTGGCGAACTATCTTCGAATCAGGTTCGAGCATGCCGGTGCTGTGGTGGATCTCGACGAGGCGGTGGAGCTCGGTAGGCAAGCCAGCCGAGTCGGCGCACCCGACGCTCCAGCACGCGGCGGCGCTCTGTTCACTCTCGCGGCCGCGCTGATGCTCCGGTTCGGGCGCGCTGGTGCGATATCGGACCTGGACGAGGCGGTGCGGATGAGCCGAGCAGCGCTGCGGGTCACTCCGTCCGGCCACCCCGATCGGGCGACGTTTCTCTCGTTGCTGGGCGAGCTACTACGGACGCGCTTCGGTTGTCTCGGCGAACTCGACGATCTTCACGAGGCAGTCGAACTCGGCAGACAAGCTGTGCACATCGTCGGACCCGACCATCCCAGTTCGGCGATGTGCCTGAACAACCTCGGCATCGCGTTGTCCTTGCGGTTCGACCAGACGGGGACGGACTCGGACCTGGACGAGGCAGTTCAGGTGACTCGTCGAGCGGTGCAAGCCATCCCGGCCGGGCATCGTGACCGCGGGATGTACTTGAACAACTTCGCGAACATTCTCGGATCATGGTCGGTCAGAACGGGCTCGATGACGGAGTTGGACCGCGCGGTGGAGATCGGTCGCCGGGCGGTACAAGCAACGCCACCCGGCGATCGTTATCGCGCGAAAAGCCTGACCAGCCTCGGGGGCAACCTCCGAGCACGCTTCGAGCGAACCGGTGCGCCGTCGGACCTGGCGGAGGCGATCGAGAACTTCCGGGCCGCGTCGCAAGCCACCCCGATCGACCACCCTGACCTGGCTGATCGGTTGAACTCTCTCGGGAGGACGGTGTTCGACCGGTTCGAGAGCACGGGGGACGTCGCGGACCTGGACGAGGCAATTCAGGCGACCCGCCGGGCGGTACAAGCGACTCCTGCCGACAACGCCGTCGTGGCGGCACGGCTCGACCGGCTCGGGCGGGCGCTCTGTCGCCGATTCGAGCTGGCGGGCGCTGTGGTGGACATCGACGAGGCCGTGGATGTCAGCCGTCGAACGGTGGCGGCCACTCCGGTCGACGACCCCGACCGGCGAACGGGTCTCATCAATCTCGCAATCTGTCTCGATCGGCGATTTCAGCGGACCGGCGCCCGCTCGGACCTGGACGAGGGGATCGAGGTGAGTCTGGCCGCACTACGGCTGAACCCCATCGATACCGGCCAGGGCCCGCTGTTGAACGACCTCGGGCTGCTGTTCCGGCGCCGGGCCGAGCTGACCGACTCACCGAGCGACTTGAATGAGGCGGTGGAGCTGGGTCGTCGAGCAGTGGACGTCGCCGTCGATGACCTCGCCCGAGCCACGTCCCTCAACAATCTCGGGATCGCGTTGCTCACCCGGTTCGAACGCACAGGCAAGCTGGCGGACTCGGAGGAATCCGTCGAGGTAGGCAGGGCGGCGGTGCGGTGCACGCCCCCGAGTGACCCGGGCATGGCGGTGCGCCAAGGCAATCTGAGCAATGCGCTCATGCTCAGGTTCGTCCGAACCGCCGCGCTGCCGGATCTGGAGGAAGCGGTCGAGATGGGCAGGGCTGGGGTCGACGCGAAATCCCCCGACGACCCCGATCACGCGCGCCAGCAGACCGCCCTCGTGAACGCTCTGCGGGTTCGGTACGAGCGAACCGGCGCGCCCGCGGACCTGGACGAAGCCATCGGGGCAGGTAGGGCGGCCGTGCGGACAACGCCGCCCGGCAGCCTGGAGCGGTACACCCGCCTCCACAATCTCGCGACCACTCTCCGAATGCGGTTCGATCGGACCGGCGCGCTGACGGACCTGGACGAAGCGATCGCCTCGCTCCGCCTCGCGCTCGACGGACTTCCTTCGGCCCACCCCTACCGGGCGATGATCTCGAGCGGCCTAGGGGTCGCGCTCCTGTCCAGGTTCGACAGAACCGGTGATACCGCGGACCTGAACGAGGCAATCGAGCGGGGTGGGGCGGCGGTAGCGGGCACCCCCGCTGACCATCCGGCCCTGCTCATCCGCCTGAACAATCTCGGAAACTCCAGGCTCGAGCGATTCCGGCGAATGGACTCGGTCGCGGATCTGGACGAGGCGGTGCGAGCGGGACGCCGTGCACTGCTGGAGGTCCCCCGTGACCACCCCGACCGAGTGCTACATCTGGCCAATCTCGGCACCCTCCTCTACCACCGATTCGAACGACATGGCGCGACAGCGGACCTGGACGAATCCGTGGCGCTGATCCGGGAAGCGGTGCGAGCCACGCCGAACGATCACCCTCACCGCGCCCAGCGGCTGTCCAATCTCGGGATCATCCTTTTCGTGCTGGCGAATCGAACAAGGCGCTCGCGCGACCTGAACGCGGCCTTCTCCGCGTTCGAGGAAGCGACTCGCAACCCCCTGGCAGCCCCCTCGACCCGCATCATGGCGGCTCGTGCCGCCGCCACGGTGTCGTCGTCGCGGCCGGACTGGATGCTCTGGTTGGAGCAGCGTGCCCGGCGATGGCGCCGGGGGCGCGACAAGTTCGAGAACCGAGCCGGGTACGCGGTTCGGCTGCTACAGGATGCCGTTCGGCTCCTGCCGGAAGTCGCACCCCGGGAATTGCGGAGAACCGACCAGCAGCACGCGCTGGGCAGCTACGCGGACTTGGCCGCCGACGCGGCAGCACTGACTCTGCGCGACCCCGAAACCCCCGATGCCGACGAACGGGCGCGGGTGGCGTTGCAGATGCTAGAGGCGGGGCGCGCGGTACTGCTCGGGCAAGCTCTACAGGTCCGCGGCTACACGGCTGACCTGGACGAACAATATCCCGACCTGGCACGCGAGTTCGTTCGGCTGCGCGATCTTCTCGACGACACCGCCGACCCCGATCCGGACAGCGGTGCGAAACAGGCCACGGCAGACGATCGACGACGCCTGGCACGAGAGTTCGATGACGTGCTTGCCCGAATCCGAGGCCGACCGGGCTTCGCATCGTTCGCTCTCGCGCCGGCGATCGACCAGTTGGTCGAACAAGCCGCTCGCGGACCGATCGTGGTGTTCAACGTCAGCGACTACGGCAGTGATGCGTTGCTGGTCACACCCGCCGGGGTTACGGCATTGCCGCTGCCGGGATTGGCGCGCGCGGTCGTGGTCGAACGGATCACCGACTTCCACCAGGCATTGACCACGGCAGTGCACGGAGCCACCGCTGCCGACCGGCAAGCCGCGCAAAAGCGCCTGACGGCGACCCTGGAATGGTTGTGGGACAACGCCACCGGGCCGGTACTGGACGTTCTCGGTTTCCGGCAACCCTTGGCGGTGGAGCAGCAGGAGCCACGGGTGTGGTGGGTCCCCGGCGGCCTGCTCGGCCAGCTACCCCTGCACGCGGCCGGATACCACACCGCACCATTCGACGGATCCTGTCCCCGGACCGTGCTGGACCGAGTCGTGTCCGCTTACACCCCCACGATCACCGCTCTACGCCACGCCCGTCGGCGCCGAACCGGCATCGACACCGACCGGGCGCTGCCCGCCCTGGTCGTGGCGATGTCCACGACCCCCGGCCTGCCGGGACAACTGCGCTCTGTCGCCGCCGAGACCACCATGATCGCCGCCCACCTGGCCGAGACGATCATCCTCAGCGAGCCCGATTCACCCGATGAGCAGGCCGACGCGACCGACCTACCCACCAGAGACCGCGTCCTGGATCTCCTGGAAGAGTGCGCCATCGCGCATTTCGCCTGTCACGGGGTCAGCGATGCCGACGATCCCTCCCGAAGCCGGTTGCTGTTGCACGACCACGCCACCGCACCGCTCACGGTCGCCGCCCTCGCCCCACTCCATCTCGACCACGCACGTCTGGCCTACCTGTCCGCCTGCCGGACCGCGGCCACCACCGACTCCCGGCTGATGGACGAGGCGATCCACCTGACCTCGGCCTTCCAGCTCGTCGGATATCCGCATGTGATCGGCACGCTGTGGACCGTCGATGACGAAATCGCGACCACCATCGCCGAGACCTTCTACGCCACCCTCACCCTCGGCGGCACCACAGCTCCTGACACCGCACGAGCGGCGTACGCCCTGCACCACGCGATCCGCGGTACGCGCGACGCATTCCCGGCCACGCCGTCCCTCTGGGCCGCGCATCTGCACGCCGGAGCGTAGTCAGCGAGCGATCATGACCAGGTCGGAGGGGCGATGCGCGACCCGGAAAGCAAGAAGGTCGCTTGCCGTCGGATCAGCTGATCGCTGAGATGGCTCCGGCGAGCTCGACTCGGCTGGTGATGCCGAGTCGGGGGTAGATGCGGTAGAGGTGGGAGCCGACAGTGCGGTGCGAGAGGTAGAGCTTTTCCGCGATCTGACGGTTGGTGAGGCCGTCGGCGGCGAGGGTGGCGATCTGGAGTTCCTGGGAGGTGAGTTGGTCGCGGGCGGTGGGGGAGCGGCGGGTGCTGGTTTCACCCGCGGCGCGCAGTTCGTTGCGGGCGGCCTGCGCCCAGGGATCGGCTCCGAGGGCGTCGAAGGTGTCGCGGGCCGCGCGCAGCGGTTCGCGGGCTTCCGAGGTGCGGCGTAGGCGGCGTAGGCGTCGTCCGTGATGGAGTTGCAGGCGTGCGCGGTAGAGCGGCCACGCGCCGACATGGCCGTCGAGCGCGGCGGTGTAGGCGGGGTCGGCGTCGGCGTCGTCGGCGAGTACCGCGCGGCTGTATTGGTCGACGACGAGCAGCATCGGGGCGGGTAGCCGCTGCGCCAGGTCCGGCAGGTCGGCGAGCAATTCCCTTGCGGCATAGATGTTTTCGGAGGCGACGGCGGCGTCAGCGAGTTCGGGGGCGATCCACCAGCGTCGCATGGGGTGGCTTACCGGGTCGGTCGGATCGTAGACACGGGTCAGGGCCGCGAACGCGTCCTCGGCTCGTCCGTCCAGGAGCAGGAGCATGCCGCGGGTCTGCTGGGCGGCGACTTGGATGCATCGCATCCCGGTGGCCAGCGGGCTGGCGCCGATCGCGCGTAGATGATCGGCCGCCAGTTCGGATTCGCCACGTAACGCGGCGATCATGGCCAGATTCGTACGCCCGGCAACGAGATAGAACTCCTCGCCGGTCTCCTCGGCGAACGCGCGGGACTCCTCGGTCTCGGCGCGGACCTTGTCCCATTCGCCGAGCCAGATGCGGCTCCAGTTCCCGGCGCCGAGAATGCCCGAGAGCAGTCCGAGCCTTCCCTGGCTGCGGCCGATTCCGGCGGCGTTGTCGATGTAGGCCGAGCCGCGGCGGAAGTCACCGAGGAAGAGCGCGGCGTAGCCGAGGAAACGCATGGCGTCCGCGTCGGTGCGATCGGGGTCGAGTCGCGCGATCTGCTCGAGAACATCACTGCCGCGTTCCCACGGCATGCTGTAGGCGCCGATGGCAAGTACTCGGGGGTCGTCTGCGGGCAGGCCGAGGGTATCCAGTTGGGCGGCAATGGCTTTGCGTGACTCATCGCAGGCGTCCTGGAAGAAGCAGCGTGACGCGGCGCGCCACAGCATGTCCGCCGCCAGGTCGGTATTGCCCGCCGCGTGTACGTCGGCCGCGATGTCGACGAGCTCTCTGATGCGACGCTCGTGGTCGTCGTAGCGCTGGAACGCGACAACTTCCTCGACGCCTGCCAGGCGGGCCCGCTCGGTCGGTCCCAACGTGCTGAGGTCTGCTCGATCGAGCAAGTCCTGGGCCTCGCGGCGCGCGCCGGTCTCGCTGGCCAGTTCCGCGGCGTGCAGGAGCAGGGCGGTGGTGCGGTCGGGTCGCTCGGACAGTTCCGCCGCGCGGTGCAGAGCGGCGACGGCGGCCATGATCGCGCCGCAGGCACGCGATCGCTGGGCATAGTGTTCGAGTTGCGCGGCGATGGTGTCGTCGGCGCCGAGCGTGGCCGCGGCGCGATGCCAGAGTTGTTTGTCGGGGAAGTCGGCGAGTACCTCGGCCAGGATCGTGTGCGCGCCGAGCCGTTGCGCCAGCGGTGCCCGGACGTAGGTCGCCGAACGCATCAGCGGGTGCCGGAAACGCAGGACCGAACCCGCCATCTCGACCAGGCCGACGTCGATGGCTTCTTGCAGGTGCGCGGTGCCGACCGGTGTGCCTGCGAGTTCGGTGGCCGCCCGCAGGAGCCTGCCCGCGTCGCAGGTGACATCGGCGGCGAGGACGACGAGCAAGGTTCGGGTCGGCTCGCTGAGCTCGGCCGATCGCGCGGCGAAGGCGGCTTCGAGACGTGCGGTCAACGGGAAATCCTCGACCACCCGATCCGTCGACTGTCGCATCGCGCGCGGTAACTCGGTGAGCGCCAAGGGATTTCCTGCGGCCTGGCTGAGCAGCCGCTGTCGCATGTTGCCGGACAGCGTGGGCGCCTGCGCTTTCAGCAGCACGGCGGCGGCTTGTTCGTCGAGCGGTTCGACCATGATGTCGGGCAGCCCGGCTCGTCGCGCGGAATCCTCGGATCCGGTTCGGGTGGCGCCCAACACGAGGACCGCGTCACTGCCGATCCGGCGCGCGACGAAACTGAGCACGTCGGCGCTGCAGCTGTCGAGCCACTGCAGGTCGTCGAGGATCAGCACCGTCGGACGTACCGCGGCGGCCTCGCCGACCAGTTGCAGCGCAGCCAAGGCCACCGCGTACAGGTCAGGGGACCCGTCCTCCTGCCCGAACGCCGCACGCAGGGTGCGTTGCTGCGAGACCGGAAGCTTGGCCACGTCGGACTGCAGCGGTCGCAGAAGTTGGTGCAGGGCGGCGAAGGGCAAGCCGGCCTCGTTCTCGACACCGACCGCGGACACCACGGTCAGGTCTTGTGCGGTCGCCATCTCCCGAATCGTGCTCAACAGAGCCGACTTTCCGATACCGGCCTGCCCGCGCAGGACCATCGCCGATCCGTTTCCGGCGACCGCGCGATCCAGCAGGTCTCGCAGCATGTCCACATACCGTTCCCGACCGATCAAAGCTGACTGCGAAATCTCACCGCTCACTGCCCGATCCTGACAGAGAACCGATGGTTCCACAACGCGACGACGCAGGTCGGTGCGGTAATCGGGCCGATGACTGAGTCATCGGCGGCCACCATGACTCAGTCACTGATGCAGTCATTCGACTGATTCGCAGGGGGTGGGTCCGCTCGTAATTTTATCGGCATGACAAACACCTTCACCACCACCGACGGCGCCGAGATCTTCTTCAAGGACTGGGGCACCGGGCAGCCGGTGGTCTTCAGCCACGGTTGGCCGCTCAGCGCCGATGCCTGGGACGAGCAAGCCCGCCTGGTCGCCGAGCACGGCTACCGCGCCATCGCCCATGACCGCCGCGGTCACGGTCGATCGAGCCAGACCTGGGACGGCAACACCATGGACCGGTACGCCGACGATCTGGGCGAGCTGATCGAGCACCTGGACCTGCACGACGCGGTCCTGGTCGGCCACTCCACCGGCGGCGGCGAAGTCGCCCGCTACCTGGGTCGACACGGCAGCGCCCGGGTCGCCAAGGCGGTGCTGCTCGGTGCGGTGCCTCCGGTGATGGTCAAGTCCGACACCAATCCCGACGGTACTGCGATGGAGGTCTTCGACGGGATCCGTGCCGGTGTCGCTGCCGACCGCTCGCAGTTCTACTGGGATCTGAGCGAGGCGTTCTACGGTTTCAACCGGCCCGACGCGACCGTCTCCGAAGGTGCGCGCCGTGCGTTCTGGCGACTCGGCATGCAGGTCGGGGTGCGCGCCGCCTACGAATGCATCGCCCAGTTCTCCGAGACCGATTTCACCGCGGACCTGCTCGGGATCGACGTGCCGGTGCTGGTCGCCCACGGTGACGACGACCAGATCGTCCCCCTGCACGACTCGGCGATGAAGTCGGCCGAGCTGATCAAGAACGCGACGCTGCGGGTGTATCCCGGCGCACCGCACGGCCTCTACGGCGAATTCCGTACCGCGTTCGAAGCCGACCTGCTCGCCTTCCTCGCGCACTGACCACCTTCAGCACACCTTTCAGGAGCCCATCATGAGCACACCCACCGTCATCCTCGTCCACGGCGCCTTCGCCGAGTCGGCCAGTTGGAGCGGCGTCATCAGTCGCCTGCGCACCGTCGACGCCACCGTCATCGCCGCCGCCAACCCGCTGCGTGATGTCGATACCGACGCCGATATCGTCCGCGGCATCGTCGATTCCGTGGACGGTCCGGTCGTCCTCGTCGGACATTCCTACGGCGGCCAGGTCATCTCCCAGGTCCACGACCCCAAGATCGCCGCCCTCGTCTACGTCGCCGCCTTCGCCCCCGAGGAAGGCGAGACCATCGGCGAACTGTCCGGGAAGTTCCCCGGCAGCACCCTCGGCGAAACGCTGAACCAGGTGGTGCTGCCCGACGGCAGTACCGATCTCTACATCCAGCCCGCCAAGTTCCACCAGCAGTTCGCCGCCGACATCTCCGCCGCCCAGGCCGCGATCGACGCCGCCGCCCAGCGTCCGCTCAACGACCGCGCCCTCAACGGCAAGTCCGGCGCACCGAGCTGGAAGACCGTGCCGTCGTGGTTCGTCTTCCCTGACGCCGATTACAACATCCCGGTCGCCGCGCACCGGTTCATGGCCGAACGCGCGGGTGCCCGCGCCACGATCGAGATCGGCGGTGCCTCGCACGCGCTGCCCGTATCTCAGCCCGCCGCGGTCGCCGAGGTCATCCTCACCGCGATCGAAGCCGTCGTCGGCTGACACAGCCGAACATCTTCTCCCACAACACCACTGTCTCGAGGAACTGCCATGCGTATCAACTCCGCCGTCAAGCTCGCCGCCGTCGCTCTCGGCCTCACCGCGACCATCGCCAGCGCGGGCTGCGCCACCGCCCAGCCCGCGCCCTCCGCCACCGAGCCGACCATCGTCCTCGTCCACGGCGCCTTCGCCGAATCCAGCAGCTGGAACGGGGTGATCGACAAGCTCACCGAGCAGGGCCTGCCCACCATCGCCGCGGGTAACCCCCTGCGCAGCGTCGCCGGCGACGCCGACTCCGTCCGCAGCGTGGTGGCCTCGATCGACGGGCCGGTCGTCCTGGTCGGGCACTCCTACGGCGGGCAGGTCATCTCCCAGATCCAGGATCCGAAGATCAAGGGGCTGGTCTACGTTGCCGCTTTCGCTCCCGAAGAGGGTGAGACCATCGGGGAGCTTTCGGGCAAATTCCCCGGCAGCACGCTCGGAGACACCCTCGACAAGGTGGCGCTGTCCGACGGCAGTACCGATCTCTACATCCAGCCCGCCAAGTTCCACCAGCAGTTCGCCGCCGACGTCCCCAGCACCAAGGCCGCCGTCGACGCCGCCACCCAGCGCCCGCTCAACGACCGTGCCCTCAACGGCAAGTCCGGCGCACCGAGTTGGAAGACGGTGTCGTCGTGGTTCGTCTTCCCTGACGCCGATTACAACATCCCGGTCGCCGCGCACCGGTTCATGGCCGAACGCGCCGGTGCCCGCGCCACGGTGGAGATCAAGGGCGCCTCGCACGCTCTCACCGTCTCCCAGCCCGGCCCCGTGGCGAAGATCATCGTCGAGGCCGCGACCGCGGTCGGCTGACATCCGCCGAACCACCTGTGCCGCGTGGATAGCTCCACGCGGCACAGTGGTTTTTCGGGAAGTGAGCAGTTTTCGGCCTGGCAGATGAGCTGCGCCGACGCCGACACTCGTGCCACACAGGAACTTTCCGCCGAGAGGAACTCACATGACCGTCGTATTCGTGCACGGCGCCCCCGAGACCGCCGATATCTGGGACGGGGTGCGAGACCATCTCGCCACCGACAGCGTCGCGTTGCGTTTGCCCGGATTCGGGTCCGATCGCCCGGAGTCCTTCGGCGCCACCATCGACGAGTACACGCAGTGGCTGATCGAGGAATTGCGACGTATTCCGGGTCCTGTCGATCTTGTCGGCCACGACATCGGGGCGATGCTGACCTACCGCGTGGTCGCCGAGCCAACCGTCACGGTACGAAGCTGGGTGGCAGACGATGCGAGTGTCCTGCATCCCGACCACCGCTGGCATGAGCTCGCCAAGACTTGGCAGACAGTCGGTGCGGGCGAGGAGTTCGTCCGCCAGGCCGTTGTCGCACCGAAAACCGTTGTGGCGAAACTACGTTCGCTCGGATTGCCGGAAACGCACAGGGCCCATGGGCACTTCGACCTCGAGATGGGCAGGGCCATCCTCGACCTCTACCGTTCGGCGTACGAAAGCCGCTACCGGGCATGGGGACCCGCGACGCGAACCAGTACCCCGGGGTTGGTCATCCACCCGGTACACGACGCGCTCGATGACTACGGTTTCGCGAGCGACGTCGCCCGCCAGCTCGGCGCCACGTTCTATCTCATGCCGGGGGCCGGGCACTGGTGGATGCTCGACGATCCCGCCGCTGCCGCACAAGCCCTGTCGGATTTCTGGGAGTCACTGTTTCCCACCCGGGGTGCTCAGTGGCCGTTCAACTCCTGATGCCAGAGCAGATCCCCGATTCGCTCCACCGCGGTGGACAGGTGGCGGCGGTAGGTGCTGAACGGCACGCCGAGTAGTTCGGCCGCCACCTCCTGGGTCGGCGCGCCCTTGAAATAGGTGACGTTGACAGCGCGGTAGAGCTTGTCCCCGCCGCGCTCTCCCTGGAGCGAAAGCGCTGCCGCCGTGAGGAGTTCGGTGAGGTCACGACCGCTTTCGAGAACCAGTCGGCTGCGATTGAGCGGGTTGTCCGACTGCGCCACCGGTTGCCGAAACGTCCGCAACGCATCGCGCACAGCGGCATCGAATTCCGGGCGCGACAACACCACCAGCTCGCCGTGCCTGCGAGCCGAGCTGTCGGCCATCGTGGTCCCGGACAGCATGGCGTCGGTCTTTTCCTGCAGCCAAGGGCCCGCGGGTTGCGCGCGCCAATCGTGGGCGAACAGCGCGTACCGGTGCTCGCCCACGGAGGGTGGTGAGTCGATGGGGAGCATATTGATGTCGCCGAGGTGGGCATTCCAGAAACCGTCGTCGCGCATCACCACGAAAGACCATGCGATCCGCTCGCCGCGGATCATTTCGCCGGTGGCGCGCCACTGGGCGAAGGTGGTCGACGGTGCGGGTCGCTGGTAGGCGGCCGGGTCGACGGTGAAACGGGCCAACGCCAGATACTCGCCCGCCCGCAGCGGTGCGTTCGCCCTGACGTGGTTCCACGCGGCCGCGACGACGGGATCATGGTCGGCCCCTTCCGAATCGGTCAGTTCGAGCCATGCCGAGAAGGCGACCGGTTCGCCGGTGAGTGTCGAGTGATAGACCCGGAATCCTTCGGGCTGCCGGTCGAGCCAGAAGGCGGCGACCGCCGCCGAGGCGGGTCCTTCGGTCTGCTCGGCCAGTTCCAGCACCCGCGCACGATGTTGTGGCCGGTAGGGGAGATCGTCTACGACGCCGACCTCGCGCCAGACATTGAATTCCGACATCTGCCGATCGGTGCGGAACACGAAGATCAGCGCACCGGTGGCCTGAACCAGCTGTGACTCCGGGACGGACCGCACCTGCGCGAGCAGCGATTCGCGCATCTGGTTGTGCATATCGGCGAACCCTTGCGGGTCGCGCCATCTCAGGTCGGCTTCGAGGGTTTCCCTGACCACGTCGTGCGGGAACAGGCCGGTGTCGGTCGCTTCGATGAACGGCTGCACGCGCAACCACGCGAACAGCGCCGCGGCCTGCTCGCCCATCAACGACCGCAGCAGCGACTCCGAGGTGATGTAGGCGTGCGCGCAGATCTCCAGAGCTCGGCGATGTGCCGGGCTGGGTGTCTCTCCGACCAGTTGGCGAAGCAGGGTGGCGATCGTGTCCTGGCTCGGCGCCCACATCGATTGGCGCACAGCACTGTTGGCGGCGACAGCCGCGGCGAGCGCGAGGGCGAGCGGGTTGCCGCCGGTGAAGCCGAGCAGCGCCTGCTGCGCGCTGGCGGGCACGTGGCGCGCGTGCAGGAACTCCGCGGCCTCCTGCGGTGCCAGGTTGCGCACCGCGGTGACCGACAACAGGTCGACCCAGCCCGGATCGGAGGCCCACAGCGGGTCCGGCGCGGCCCGTCCCGCGACGACAACGACCGCCCCGACCGGCAGCTGCGGCAGAAAACGCTCCCACAACCACCCTTCGAGACCCTGACACTTCTCGAAGGTGTCGACGAGCAGCACCACACCGGGTTCGTGGACGGCGACCCCGGCGGCGGCGACGAAACCTTCCGGCGTCGGTGTCACCGTGCGTCCGTCGACCTCGACGACCGACCGACCACGCTGGCGCGCCTGCCTGGCGAAACGGCGCAGCAGCGTGGACTTGCCGATCCCGCCGGGACCGTGCAGATACTGGACCGGGTGCGCACCGGCCCCGCCGTCCAATGCGGCCTGGAACTGCGCGAGCTCGTCGTGGCGGCCCACGAAGGCGCGATCACGGCCCATCGCCAAGGTGTCCGCGAGCACACCGCGACCATCCTCGGTCGGACTCATCAACTCTCCCTCTCGACGTGTTCGCCTCGAGCGAGGCGGTACCGGCACCGAACCGGCCTCGTCGGCCAGGCTATCTGTCGTTGTGCTGTCGCGCCGCTCGCACCGGCGCCGGTAGGAGCAGGTCCGGGTCCTGCCGGAGGATCCGATGCTCGAGGGTGCGCAGTGACAGTCGCGGCTCGATGCCGATGTCGTCGATGAGCCTCTCGTGGATGCCGCGCAGCGCCGCCAATGCCTCGGTTTGCCTGCCGCTGCGGTACAGCGCCAGGGCGAGGAGCTCCCATCGACGTTCCCGGTAGGGGGTCGCGACCACGGCTTCGGCGAGCGCCGCGATCGCACGGGCGGTTTCGGGACCCGCGTGCGCGGGATCGTCGAGTGCCAGGCGCGCGGCCTGCAGCTCTTCGACGGCGACGTCGTGGAGCTCGGCGAGGTGAGCCCGGATCCCGATCAGCTCCGGTGCGGGCCCGAGTTCCTCCCACGGCTCACCCCGCCACAACGCCACAGCGGCCGCCAAATCCGTTGCCGCCCAAGAAGGATGGCCGTCATCGAGATGGCGCATCGCACCGGCGACCCGAGACGCCAGCTGCCGATGATCGATCAGCGGGCCCGGAATCACCAGCGCGTATCCGCCCGCGCCGCGCCGCAGATAGCGTGGGCCGACCTGCGGGCCGAGTGCGGCCCGCAGTCGCCAGATGATGCCGCGCAATGCCGAGGTGACATTGCCCGGCGGGACATCGCCCCAGATCTGTTCGATCAGATACTCGTCCGGGACGACCGCGCCATCAGCGGCCGACAGCGCCGACAGCGCTCTGCGCGACCGGGGACCACCCAATTCCGCGGGCACGCCGTCGATTTCGACGACGATCGGCCCGAGGACACGGCACAGGACTGTTGGCGAGTCCAACCGGTCACTTCCCGGTGAGGAAGTCGAGGAGCAACGCGTTGATCCGGTCGGGTGCCTCGAGCTGCAGCCAATGACCGAGCCCGTCGAGTCGCTCGTACTGCCACGTTCCGTGGACATGCTTCTCCGTCCCGACCATTGATTCCTCGGTCAGAAAGTGATCCTCGCTGCTCCAGATCCCCATCACCGGCGCGAGCACCGGCGGAAGTACCGGCGGTTCGACGAGCACCTGCGCCCCCGCTCCGGTGCGATACAGCCCGAGTGAGGTGCTCAGCGCCCGCGGATCGCGCAGTCGCTCGATCACTTCCGGCAGATCCGGATGGGAGCCGAGCCACTGCCTCGTGTTGGCGAAGTCGTCTTGCGACAACCAGCGTTCCGCGATTCCCGGGAACTGGAAAAGCAGGAAATACCAAGACTTTTCGCGCTGGGCTATGCCCGCTTCCACATTCGCCGCCGGACTACCCGCCGAGAGCAGGCTGACACTGGCCACCCGATCGGGGACGGTGGCCGCCAGCAGCTGGACCAAGGGCGACCCCCAGTCGTGCCCGACCAGATGTGCGCGCTCGACGCCCAGCTCGTCGAGGACGCCGACGAGGTCGCCGACGTAGTGCGTGAGCTCGTAGTCCGCCAGCTCCACGGGCTTGTCCGAGGCGCCGAAACCGCGCAGATCCGGCGCGATCGTGCGGTATCCGGCCGCGTTGAGGGCGGCCACCTGATGGCGCCAGACCGCGTGCGTGTCCGGATATCCGTGTACCAGAAGGACATCGGCGCCGGTGCCGCTGACCTGCACCTCGAGTTCGATTCCGTTGGTCTCGATTCGCATCAGCGCGCACCCTTCAGCGCGGCGAGCAGGTCCGCACGCGAGGGTCCCTGCGTCGCACCGGCGCCTGCGAGTTCGATGATCCGATCGACGACACCGGGCCTGGACAGGGCGTCGTCCGGGCTGGTGAGCATCGAGCCCACATCGCCGAATGCGCGAAGAACGTCAGGGTCACCCAGCTTGGCGATCTCCAGCGCCTGGCGCAGCGTCCAGTCCTGATCATCGGTTTCGTACGCGACACCGGTGATGGAGCCGTCGGTCTGCGCGAGCCGGTGCAGGTCCCATGCGGCCGTTGCCTCGTAGGCAGGGCCGAGTGTCGACTCGGTGGCCTCGTCGAAGCGCAGCGCGAGCTTGTCGAGGTCGCCGATGCCCTGCTCCCGCAGGACATCACGCAGCAGCAGCGCATGCGACATGCCCATCGTGATCCCCATCCCGAAGGTGGGATCTGTTGTCGCCCAGGCATCTCCGATGCTCAGGATGCCCGTTGCCACGGGCAGGCCGTCGACGACGAACCGGCGATGACGAGCCTCCATTCCGGACATGGCGAGTACCCCGGTGATCGGCTCGCCATAGGTGGACCAGTGCGCCATCTCGGGATACAACGCTGCCACCCGCTGCCAGGCCGCCGGCTCGCTGAGCGCCCGCATTTCGCGATCACGCGCGGAGACGAACAGGGCGAGCGCCCAGGTGCCCGCATCGCCGGGGACGGTGGTCAGCGAGATACTGTCGTGGTGCTCCAACGGCCACGGTGACTGCGCGGGCATCGACCCGTCCGGCGAACGGAAGTAGCGGCTGTAGGCCAGGAATCCGGTGTCGTGCCGAGTGATGACGGGGGTGGCAGCACCGATGTCGACGAGCATGGTCGCCACCGGTGAGTTGCGGCCACCCGCGTCGACGACGAGATCGGCCGCGATCGTTTCGCCGTCGCGCGTGCGTACTCCGGTCACGCGTGGCCGAGTCGCGTGGCCGTCGCTGAGCAGTCCGGCGACCGCGACGCCTCGACGGACGGTGATCCCGGCAGTCTCGGCCGCGGTGTTGCCGAGCGCCGCCTCGATGACCGGGCGCCGAGCGGCGAGGGTGTCGAAACGCTCGTCGCCCTCGAGCCTGCCGCCGATGGCCGGGAGGTCATACGCCCCGGCCAGCATGTTGTGGGTCGTCGCTCCCAGAGCTCGCAATTCCGCGACGGCTTCCGGCAGTTCCGTGACGAGCAGCTGATAAGCCGCCGGGAGCATGATGTGCGGATGCCGGAACTGATTGACGCCCGGCCGCTGCCACTGCTCCCACGCCCCTTCGGCCCCATCGCCCGGATTCTTCACATCCCGGTCGAGCACCGTCACCTGCTGACCGTCACGCGCGAGCAACAGCGCCGCCGTCATGCCGGCCAAACCGCCACCGATTACCACGATATTCACTGCGAGACCTCCTGTTGCGCTTGCCTTACGGAGGTACTCTCGCCCTGATCACCGCTCACTTCCCAGGCCAGTTCCTGCCCAGTTCGTGCTCAATCGGGGGTCGGGCGATGCCGATCAGTCGCGGGCGGCCTTCCCGGTGGCGCGGGATTTGCGGGGCGCGGCCGAGCGCGGTGGTTGGGCGCGCATGTGGTCGCGGACGCGGGTCATGATGTCGCCGAGGTGGTCGACGTCGTCCTCGGTCAGGGAGTCGAACAGCAGGTCTCGCGAGAGCTGGACATGGCCGGGCAGCACACGGTGGAACAGCGCGCGGCCGCTGTCGGTGAGGGTGACCAGGGTGGCGCGTTCGTCCTCGGGTGAGGGGGCGCGGGTGATGAGACCGGCCTTCTCCAACAGTCCGGCCTGGTAGGTGAGACCGCTGCGGCTGTAGACGACGCCATCGGCCAGTTGGGTCATGGTGAGCGGGCCGGGGGCTTCGAGCAGGCGCGCCAGGAGCTGGAACTGCACGTAGCTGATGTCGCCTTCGGCGCGCAGTTGCTGCTCGATGGCGTGTTGGAGCAGGCCGACGGCTTCCAAGAGCGCGAAATAGGCCCCGAGCTGGCCGGGTTCGAGCGGCTCGACGTCGCTGGAGTCGTGGTCTGCCATGCCCGCACCTTACCTGCTTCGAATTTGAAACATAGTGACGACGATCACCGCATTCTCGGGTATTGCTTCGAACTCGAAGCAGGTTACTGTCTGTACATGCTTCGAATTCGAAGCAGCATACCGAGGAGAGATCATGAAGGCAGTGCGATTCCACGCCCACGGCGACAGCGAAGTCCTGGCCTACGAGGAGGCCCCCCAGCCTGTCGCCGCCGCGGCGGAGGTCGTGGTGAAAGTAGCCGCGACGTCGTTCAATCCGGTGGATGTCGCGATCCGTGCCGGCTACTTGCAGGAGGTGTTCCCGGTGTCCTTCCCGCACGTGCCGGGCATCGATGTGGCAGGCACCATCGCCGAAGTCGGTGCGGCGGTGACCGATTGGGCAGTCGGGGACGAGGTGGTGGCCTTCCTGCCGATGCACACCGACGGCGCGAGCGCGGAGTACGTCGCCGTCGCTGCCGACCTGTTGGCCGCGGCGCCCCGCAACGTCGAGCTCGCCGATACCGCGGCACTTCCCGCCGTCGGGCTGACGGCCTGGCAGGCACTGTTCGAACATGCGGGCCTCATCGCGGGTAACAGCGTCCTGATCAACGGCGCAGGCGGTGCGGTCGGCGGCTACGCGGTACAGCTGGCCGCCCGAGCCGCAGCCGTGGTCACCGCGACCGCGAGCCCGCGAAGCGCCGACCGGGTTCGCGCCGACGGTGCGGCCCGAATCATCGACTACACCGCGATTCCGTTGGCGCAGGCCGTATCCGGGCAGCGGTTCGACGTCGTGATCAACTTGGTCGCCACCTCGCCGGAGGAGACCGCCGCTCTGGTCGATCTGGTCGCCGACGGTGGAATCTTCGTCAGCACAACAACTCCCGGTGAACCCGACCCCGAGCGCGGCGTGCGCGCGGAGCGGGTGTTCGCCCGCAGCGACGCCACCCAACTCGCCGGACTGGTCGCGCTCGTCGACGCCGGTGACCTGCGCATCGACGTCGCCGCCCGCCGGCCGCTGAGCGAACTGGCAGCCGTCCACGCCGAAGCCGTCACCGGGCAGTCGCCCGGCAAGACGATCCTGCTGCCCTGAGCCACACCTCCCTATATCTCGCAGTGACACCTCACCCGGTGTCGCACAAGGAGTCCTGGCTTCGCTCTGAACGCCCGGCCGCGGCCGAGACTGCTCGCTTCACGGATCAGCTGCCGTCCGCGGCGAGCAGTCCCGCCATGCCCAAGAAGCACACACCGCTGCCGAGATCGATTCGGCGTGCAGTGCGTGTGGAGAAACCGGTCGAGCCGATGAGACCGCCGACGGTGACGTAACCAAGGCCGACGACCAGTTCGATGCCGACATAAGCAGCGCCGAGCAGGGCGATCTGCGTCCCGTATCCGCCCGCCGACTCGTCGGCGAACTGCGGGAGCAGCGCGGCGAACAGCAGTAACGCCTTCGGGTTGCTGATACCGACGGCGAATTCGTTTCCGACGACGCGCCACCGCAGCGCGCTCGCCGCCGGACCCGACGCCTCGGTGGTCATCGGCCGCCAGGCCCGCCGCAGGCCCTGGATCCCGATCCAGGCGAGATAGGCGACGCCTACCCACTTGATCACGGTCAGCGCGGTCGCCGAGGCCGCCAACGTCGCACCGAGTCCGGCCACAACCAGTGCGACGAGGACGGCGAAGGCGGCCAGGCGACCACCAACCCCGGCCAAGGCGTACTGAATGCCATGGCGCACAGCATTGTTCAGGCCGAGGATCTGGCTTGCACCCGGGATGAGCGAGACGAGTAGAGCGGCGGGGAAGAACCCGACCCAGTTGATCGCGTGCATTCTGCGGTCTCCTTACGCGTGAATCCGAAGGACCCATCGTCATCCCGGAAGCTGCTCACTTCCCAGCCCGTTCGACTGTCCATCGATGCTCGAAACAGTGCAGTGCGCAGGTGACGGAGTCGCTCGATGCAGTCGAGGGCGCAGTCATTCGACTGATTCGGCAGGGGTGCCCGGATTCGTAATTTTATCGAGCAGGTTCTGGTCTGGGAACTGAGCGCCGTTCCGGTCGACAGTTGCCAGGCCTCCCGAAAAGTCAAAGGACGAAAGATATGCGAACCACCAACGAAGACCGGCAGATGCACGTGGTAGTGCTCGGCGGCGGTCCGACCGGCTTGACCGCGGCCATGCTGCTGGCCCGCGAGGGCCATCGAGTCACGGTGCTGGACAAGGATTCCGATCGCCCCGTGGTCGATGCCGAGCAGGCATGGGACCAGTGGAAACGGCCCGGAGTGAACCAGTTCCGGCATCCGCACGTCATGCTGCCGGGGGCGTTCGACCTGCTCTCCCGTGAACTCCCCGATGCGGTCACCGAGCTGCGAGCGCTGGGCGCACGGACCCACAACATGCTCGACGGCGCCTACGACCTACCGGCCATCGGCGGCCGTAAGGCCGGCGACGAACGATTCGACACCCTCGCTGCCCGCCGACCGGTCATCGAGCAGGGGCTCGCCAACGCTGCCGCACAGGTCGGGGTCACCGTTCGCCGAAATACCCCGGTCACCGGGTTTCTGACCGATGCCACGCCACCCACCGGGATCGCGCACATCACCGGTGTGCTGACCGCACACGGTGAGTCCATCCACGCCGACCTGGTCGTCGATGCCCTCGGCCGCAACTCTCCCGCGAGCAAGATGCTCGTCGACATCGGCGCTCCCGCACCGGTTGTCGATCGGCACGAGACCGGATTCCTGGCCTACAGCCGCTATTTCCGCTCGGCCGACGGCTCCTGTCCGCAACAGGCGGCATGGCCGCTGGAGCACCACGACAGCATCTCGTTGACCACCGTTCCCGGTGATGCGGGCACCTGGGCGCTGGCCCTGTTCGTCTCGGCCGAGGACCGCGCCATGCGGGCATTGAGCGATCCGGACGTCTGGCAGCGAGTCGCAGCCCTGTACCCCGGTATGGCGCACTGGGCTTCCGAGGGTGAACCCATCACCGGGGTGTTGGCGATGTCGGGAATGGAATCCCGGCATCGGCGCTTCGTCGTCGACGGCAAACCGGTCGCGACCGGTCTGCTCAGTATCGGGGACGCTTGGGCGACAACCAATCCCACCTTCGGCATGGGCATCACCATGGGCATGGCACACGGTGTGTTGCTGCGAGATGTGTTGCGAGAGATCGGCTTCGACGATCAGGACAAGCTCGCACTCCGGTTCGACGAGATCACCAACGCGACGCTCGGTCCCGCCCAGCAGGCCTCGGCCGCATGGGATCTGCACCGACTGGCTCAGATCGACCTCGAAATCGCGTCCATCCCTTATGAAATCGGTGTCCCTTACCGGACCGAGGACGCGGACTGGAATCTGCGGCAGGCACTGGAGGTCGCGAAGCTGCGCGATCCCGACGTACTGCGGGCATTCGGCGACGTCGGTTCGGTACTGAGCAGTCCCGAGGACGCGCTGGCACGACCCGGAGTGCTCGATCGAATCATCGAACTCGGCAGCGAATCCGCCGGCTACCCGGAGCCCGGGCCGTCGCGGGTCGAGTTGCTCGCCGCGATCGTGGCGGCCTGATGGTGGGCCGGTGGCCTGCCCACCGTCCCCGTTCGTTTCGGCGGGCGCCGCGCGCCGCTGTCCAGATCACCGACTGAATCCGACCCACCTCTTCAGGAGTCATCATGAACAACCAGATCCTTTGGACCCCTACCCAACTGGGCAGCATCGCCCTCCCTCATCGCCTGGCCATGGCGCCGATGACCCGCAGCCGCGCTGCGGGTGACGGCACGGTCACCGATCTGACCGCCACCTACTACGAGCAGCGCTCCTCGCTCTCGATGCTCATCAGCGAAGGTACCCAGCCTTCCGCTGACGGGCAGGGCTACCTGAACACGCCCGGCATTTACGAGCCCGCCCATGTCGAGGCATGGAAACGGGTCGCCGCGCCAGTCCACGAAGCCGGTGCCGCCTTCGTCATCCAGCTGATGCACGTGGGCCGGGTCTCCCACCCCGCCAATACCCCCCACGGCCGACCCCCGGTCGCGCCGTCACCGATCGCGGCCGACGCGATGATGTTCACCGCCGCCGGGCCACAACCGATGGCCCAACCGGTGGCACTGGACGCGGTCGCCATCGCGCGTACCGTCGAGGAGTTCCGGGTGGCTGCCGCGATGGCGATCGACGCGGGGGCCGACGGTGTCGAGATCCACGGCGCGAACGGCTACCTGCTGCACCAGTTTCTCAGCACCAACGCCAACCAGCGTGGCGACGAATACGGTGGCTCCATCACCGGACGGGCCCGATTCCCGCTCGAAGTCGCCGCTGCCGTGGCCGCCGAAATCGGTGCCGACCGCACCGGATTCCGCATCTCGCCGGCCAACCCGTTCAACGACATCACCGAAACCGACACCCCTGCGCTCTACGCGCACCTCGCCACCGAGTTGGCCGACCTCGACCTCGCCTACCTGCACCTGGTCCACGCCGGTGACGAACACCTACTGCGGACGATCCGTGGAATCTGGCCAGAGCGGCTGGTCGTGAACCGTGCGGGGGCCGACCTCGACGCACGCATCGCCGACCTCGACAACGGCACCGCCGACGTCATCGCCGTCGGCACTCCCGCCTTGGCCAACCCGGACCTACCCGCCCGTGTTCGCGCCGGTGCCGCGCTCAATGAAGCCGACCCGGCCACTTTTTATGGCGGGGACCACCGCGGTTACACCGATTACCCCGTGCTCACCACCTGACCGAGAATCCACCGATCTGATCCCGAGCGGTGTGTCACTCCAACCATCCGAACAGGGCTTCAGATCATCGGCAGTCGGCTCGGGAACCTGCTGTGCCGCTCGGTGGGGCGGCTGCGTGGTTACGCAAGTTGCGTGCGATACCGGCGGGCGCACTGTGGCAGTTGGGGCCTGGGAAAAAGAATCGGCGCGAACCAAACCATTCAGGTTTGGTT
>NZ_JBHYRN010000033.1:60935-67397 GCF_042749305.1 Nocardia sp. NPDC058705
AGTGGACTCCTTGGAAATGGGGCGGGGGTGGGGGGCGGGGGGGGGGGGGGGTTTTTTTTTTTCTTTTGTGGGTGGCTCGGGGGGGGGGTTTTTTGTTTTTTTTGGGTTTTTTAAATACATTCGCCCCAAAACAAAAATTTTTGTTTTGCCCCCCCCCCGACCAGTTGGGGTGACCGACGGGACTCGAACCCGCGACATCCAGGATCACAACCTGGTGCTCTACCAACTGAACTACGGTCACCATTGCCGGTGAATCACCGGCGCCGTCGATACTAGCGTGATAAGGGCGCCAAGCCCTAATCGGCTGGTAGAGGGCTCGAACCGGACACATCTACGGCGTCGGTGGCCTCCTGGGCGGCGGTCGCGATCTCGGTGGTCGACGGACCGGGTAGCGGCACGAACGCGGTGCGACGGTAGTACTCGAGTTCGCGGATGGATTCCTTGATGTCGGCCAGCGCGCGGTGGGCAAGGCCCTTCTCCGGCTGACCGAAGTAGATGCGCGGGTACCAGCGGCGGCACAGTTCCTTGATCGAGCTCACGTCGACCATCCGGTAGTGCAGGTGCGCGTCGAGTTCGGGCATGTCACGGGCGATGAAACCGCGGTCGGTGCCGATCGAGTTGCCGCACAGCGGCACCGTGCGCGCGGTGGGCGCGTACTCGCGGATGTAGTCGAGCACCTGCTGCTGGGCCTGCTCGAGGGTGACCGTGGATCGGCGAACCTCTTCGGTCAGACCGGATTTCGCGTGCATGGTGGCGACGACCGGTGGCATGCAGGCCAGGGCGGCGTCGTCGGCGTGGATGACGATGTCGACACCGTCACCGAGAATGTTGAGGTCGCTGTCGGTTACGAGCGCGGCGATCTCGATCAGCTTGTCGCTGTCGAGACGGAGCCCCGTCATCTCGCAATCCATCCAGACCAGAAGTTGGTTGTCTGACACGGGTGTCACCCTAATGGTGTGTCGGCGTGTCCGGACGACAGGTGTGTCGCGCGGGCGAGGCGGGCCGGGTTTGCCGACGACATCTTCCGATGTTCGCCGACCGGGTGACGTGCCCGGATACAGTTTGCCTGGAATTGTCGCAGACGTTTCGAGCATTTCTTGCGTACGTGCCAGTGAGCAGACGGAGGACGCGCGAATGACCACCCCACAGGAGAAGGCGGCAGCGGCACGCAAGGCGGCCGAGGACGCGGCCCGGGTCGCCGCCGAGGCCATGGCCGCCGCCGAAGCCGCCGAGCAGGAGGCTGCGGCTGCTGGCCGAGAATCGGCCGGCAGTTCGGCGGCGACCGGTGCCGCTGCGGAGATCGCCGCGGGCTACGCCTTCGACGGCCCGGCTCTCGAACTCGGCACCGTGATGGTCGATGGTGTGGCCGATCCTGGTGCGCGCGTGCGGATTCCGCTGCGGATGATGAACCGGCACGGCCTGGTGGCGGGCGCGACCGGCACCGGCAAGACCAAGACCCTGCAGGGCATCGCCGAACATCTTTCCCGCGCGGGCGTTCCCGTGGTGATGGCCGACGTCAAGGGCGACCTGTCGGGTCTGAGCGCGCCGGGTGCCGACAACGAGAAGATCAGGGCGCGCGCGGCGGAGACCGGCGCGACCGACTGGGCGCCGAGTGCGTTCCCCACCGAGTTCGTCTCGCTCGGCACCGGCGGCATCGGGGTGCCGATCCGGGCCACGATCACCTCCTTCGGTCCGATCCTGCTCAGCAAGGTGCTCGGCCTCAACGACACCCAGGAATCGACGCTCGGCCTGATCTTCCACTGGGCCGATCAGCGTGGCCTCGCCCTGCTGGATCTCAAAGACCTGCGCGCGGTGATCACCCACCTGACCAGCCCGGAAGGTAAGGAAGATCTCAAGGGCATCGGTGGAGTATCGCCGCAGACGGCGGGTGTGATCCTGCGGTCACTGGTGAATCTGGAAGCCGAGGGCGGCGATACGTTCTTCGGCGAGCCCGAACTCGACCCGGCCGATCTGCTGCGTACCGCGGGCGGGCTCGGGGTGATCACGCTGTTCGAGCTCGGTCAGCAGGCGGCGCGGCCCGCGTTGTTCTCGACGTTCCTGATGTGGGTGCTTGCCGACCTGTTCCAGACGCTGCCCGAGGTGGGCGACGTCGACAAGCCCAAGCTCGTGTTCATCTTCGACGAGGCGCATTTGCTGTTCTCGGAGGCCTCGAAGGCGTTTCTGCAGCAGGTCGAGCAGACGGTGAAACTGATCCGGTCCAAGGGGGTCGGTGTGTTCTTCTGCACACAGTTGCCCACCGATATCCCGAATCCGGTGCTGTCCCAGCTCGGTGCGCGGGTGCAGCACGCTCTGCGCGCGTTCACGCCCGACGATCAGAAGGCGCTGTCGAAGACGGTGCGCACCTACCCGAAGTCGGCGGTGTACGACCTGGAGGAGGCGCTCACCTCGCTCGGCACCGGTGAGGCGATCGTCACGGTGCTTTCCGAGACCGGTGCGCCGACGCCGGTGGCGTGGACCAAGATCGCGCCGCCGCGTTCCCTGATGGACACGATCGGCGACGACAAGATCAAGGCCGCGGCGCTGTCGAGTGCGCTGCAGGGGAAGTACGGGCAGAGCGTCGACCGGGAGTCGGCCTACGAGATGCTGCTGGCCAGCGTGGCGTCGGCCGAACCGCCACCCGAATCCACCCCGGCACCGGGGCGTTCGCAGCAGGAGGACGACTCCGCCGCCGAGCGGATCATGAAGAACCCGGCGGTGAAGAGTTTCCTGCGATCGGCGGCGAGTGCGGCCGGGCGGGAGATCAGCCGCAGCATTTTCGGGACGCGGCGGCGGTGAGGACACGCTGAGCGGACATTACTCGCGCGATCGGTCGAGATTCGTACCGAACCGTCGAAGAATGTCCGCTCAGCGTGGTCAGCCCCCGAGCTTCTTGTAGAACGCGCCCGCCACCGGGGCGGTGAACGCACGCGGGCCGTAGTTGCCCGCGACGCTCATGCCCTTGCTGATCAGGCCGGGAACGATGCGCATCTTGTTGCGGGCCAGCGCGTCGATGGAGACCTTGGCGGTGTATTCGGAGGAGACCCAGAGGAAATCGGGGACCATCTTGTCGACGATCGACTGGTCTTCCGGCGCAGGCGTTTCCGTGCGCACGGGACCGGGCGCCAGCAGGGTGACATTCACGCCGCTGCCCTTGAGCTCGCCGCGCAGCGACTCCGAGAAGGTGTTCGCGAACGCCTTCGACGCCGCGTAGGTGGCGTTGTTCGGGATCGGCATATTGCCCGCGGCCGAACCGCTGATCAGGATGCCGCCCGCCTTGCGCTCGATCATGCCGGGCAGCACGGCCAGGCACAGGTCGTGCACGGCGGTGGCGTTGAGTTCCATCTGCATGCGCTCGTAGGCGAAGTCGAGCTCGGCGACCGGGCCGAAGGTCGCCACGCCCGCGTTGTTGCAGAGGACGGCGATATCGCGGACGGCGAGTTCGTCGCACAGGCTCGCCCGCTGGGTGCGGTCGGCCAGGTCTACGGCTCGGACCTCGGCGGTGATGCCGTGGGCCAGGGTCAGCCGCTGGGCGAGTTCGGTGAGGATCTCACCGCGGCGCGCGACCAGGATCAGCGAATAGCCGCGACCGGCCAGTTCGGCGGCCAGCGCGGTGCCGATGCCGGAGGACGCGCCGGTGACGACGGCGCGATTGTCTGCAGTGGGGGAGGGCAAGCTCACGAGGGGGAGCTTAGGGGATCGGTGTCGGGCGTGCGGTGGGCGGCAGCGGGCTCCGACGGATCGACGTCGACGTGTACCCGCATCGCCCGCGGATCGTGGGGAGTCCGACCGCCGACCGCCGACCGCCGACCGCCGACCGGCGGCGGTTCGTTCGTAGATCGCGGGAAACCAGGCGCCCGGCAATAGCATGTGAGGCGTTATGACAACTGACTCATCGCCGCTGCGCACCGGGCAAGAAGCGCCGCTGCTGCTCTCCACCGAGCCGCCGCGCACCTTCGGATTCGCCGATCAGGCCGCCTTCTGGACCAATCTCGGCGTCAGCCTGATCGGGTTCACCGGGGCCATCTATGTGTTGCAACCGACCGGGTACGACCGGTTGCCGCTGCTCGGGGCGGTCCTGGCGACCGTGGTCGGCACGGTCATCGGCACCTCGATGGTGGCAGCTGCCGGTGCGGTCGGGGCTCGTACGGGCGCGCCCGCGATGGCGAACTTTCGTGGGCTGTTCGGCACCAAGCTGTCCGGGCTGCCGACCATCGCGAATGTGGTGCAGTGCATCGGGTGGGGTGTGTACGAGCTGACCGTGATCGCGGCGGGGATCGCGGCGCTCACCGACGGGCGGGTGCCGCACGCCGTGGTGGTGATCGCGGCCGGGGTGCTGAGCACGGTGATGGCGATCTGGCCGATGCACGTGGTGGGGATTCTGCGCAAGTATGTGACCGTCGCGGTGGGTATCGCGATGCTGTATTTCACGGTGCAGCTGGTGCGTCAGCCGCTGCCCGATCTCGGTGAAACCTCCTGGTCGGGGTTCTTTCCCGCCGTGGATACCGCGCTGGCTGTCGCGGTGTCGTTCGTGCCGTTGGCCGCGGACTACATGCGGCATTCGAAGTCGGTGAAGGTCGGGAGTTCGGCGATGTTCGTCGGGTATTCCGTGGCGCAGATCTGGTGTTACCTGTTGGGGATCGTGGCGCTGCTGCACGTGGACGGCGACCCGAACCGGCTGTTCGATTCGTTCCTCGGGATCACCGCGGGCTGGGTGTTCTTCGCGGTGCTGGTGTTGCGGGAGACGGATCAGTCGTTCGCGAATGTGTATTCCACGGCGATGTCACTGCAGAACCTGCTGCCGCGCGTCGACCGGCGAATTCTGGCCGGGGTGGTCGGGGTGATCGCCACCGTCGCCGCGCTGTTCGTGACCGACTTCAGTAACTACGCCAACTTCCTGCTGCTCATCGGCTCGGTGTTCGTCCCGCTCACGGCGGTGCTGGTGGTCGACTTCTTCTTCGGCCAGGGACGTCGTGGCTGGAACCTGTCCGACGACTCGCCCGCTCGCCCGATCATGTTGCTGCCCTGGGTAATCGGGTTCGTGGTGTACCAGTTGTGCAACCCGGGTTCGGTCGAATGGTGGG
Source organism: Nocardia sp. NPDC058705 (assembly GCF_042749305.1). Lineage (NCBI taxonomy): Bacteria > Bacillati > Actinomycetota > Actinomycetes > Mycobacteriales > Nocardiaceae > Nocardia > Nocardia sp. NPDC058705. The sequence continues at coordinate 66,017 of NZ_JBHYRN010000033.1, forward strand.
CTTCGCGGTGGATCCAGGTGCAGGACGCGCTCGGCGTGCACCCGACGTGGTGGACCTCGGCGTCACTGTTCTCGTTCCTCGCGGCAGGCGCTGCGACCGGGCTCGTGGTGGTCGCCAACCGGCGGCGATGAGGATGGGCGGCCGCCGTGGGTGACGACCAAGTGTTCGGGATGGGCGATGACCCACTGGTCGCGCCGACCTGGCCCGCGCTGACCGAGGACGAGGTCGCCCACGCGGTCGCCGCGACGTGGGGTGGGTCGTGCGCTGCTGTCGAATGGCGTGGGGCGCGGCCGTTGTCGTCGACGGTGGGTGTGCGGATGGACGACGGTGAGCGGCTGGTCGTCAAACGGATGCCGGTGCAACTGCGCGATGGAGTGGCGCTCGGCGAGGAACACCGCTTCATGGCGCACCTGCGGGGCTGGGGGATTCCGGTGCCGCAGGTGCGCGCCACTGTCGGCGAGCTTGTTCCGAGAAGTGCGGGGAGGTTCGTCTATGAGGTGCATCGGGCGGGGGAGGGGGAGGACCGGTATCGCGCGGATTTCTCGTGGACGCCCTATCGCGATATCGACGATGCCGTGGCGGCTGGGGTGATGTTGGGTCGATTCCATTCGGCCGCAGAGGGTTTCGATGCACCGGCGCGTCCGGCTCGGCCGTTGGTGGCGAGCCTGCACGGTGGTGTGGTGGGGGCGTTCGAATGGCAGACCGCGCGCCGACCGGCGGTTGCTCGGTTCCTGAGTGAAAGGGACTGGCGTGCTGAGGTTCCCGATCTGCACGTCGATCTCGCCGGCGTCGCGCCGCTGTGGACGCACGGGGATTGGCACGGCACCAACCTGCTGTGGGATGCCCACGAGGTGACCTCGGTGATCGATTTCGGGCTGGCGGATCGGACAACAGCCGTCTTCGACCTCGCCACCGCCATCGAACGCACCGCCGTCGACTGGATCTCACTACGCGACGGCGGCCCCGCCCACGTCCGCGCGGACCAGATCACCGCCCTGATCCAGGCATACCGATCCGCCCGGCCCTTGTCGGCCGCCGAACAGAGCCTGCTCCCGGACCTGCTCCCACTCGCCCACATCGGCTACGAACTCTCCGAGATCGACTACTTCCTCACCATCGCCCACGACCCACGCAACGCCGAAATCGCCTACCACGACTGGCTTCTCGGTCACCTGCGCTGGTACGAGACAGCAGAGGGCCGCGAACTCCGCGATGTGATTCGCGACGCCTCCCTGCGCTGACCGCGCCCGGCACCGCCGAGACCCGCGCCGGCTGCATTCCCAGCGACACTCACCCGACTACACCCCTGATCCGCCATGACCGCATTCCCAGCCACCACGACCCGACCTCGAGGAGGGTCCCGCCGCGCAGCGGCGGTAGC
>NZ_JBHYRN010000034.1:0-60753 GCF_042749305.1 Nocardia sp. NPDC058705
CAGCGCTTCGCGCATGCGCAACGGCGGCTAACTCGCGGCCGGGCCGCTACCGCCGCTGCGCGGCGGGACCCTCCTCGAGGTCGGGTCGTGGTGGTTGGGAGTGCGGGCATGGCGGATTTGGGGTGTGTGGTCGCGGGTTGTTGCTGCGGGGGTGGGGGTCGGTGCGGATCGAGGCAGGCGATAATCGGCGGATGAGTGAATGGAAGGCCTTTGCTGTCGAGATTGCCGACAACGTTGCCCAGGTGACCTTGACGGGGCCGGGTAAGGGCAATGCGATGGGTCCTGATTTCTGGCGTGAGTTGCCGGAGGTCTTCGCTGAGCTCGACGCTGATCCGCAGGTGCGGGCCGTGGTCATCACGGGGTCGGGTAAGCATTTCTCGTATGGGCTCGACCTGGCCGCGACGGCGGGGACGTTGGCGCCGGTGCTGGCCGACGATGCGAAGGCGGCGCCGCGTACGGAGTTCCTCAAGGAGATCCGGCGGATGCAGGCCTCGGTGACGGCGCTGGCGGAGTGCACCAAGCCGGTGATCGCGGCGATCTCGGGGTGGTGCATCGGTGGTGGGCTCGACTTGATCGCGGCCGCTGATATCCGGCTGGCCAGCGCTGATGCCAAGTTCAGCTTGCGTGAGGCGAAGGTGGCGATCGTCGCCGATATCGGGTCGCTGCAGCGGCTGCCGGGGATCATCGGTGAGGGCAATCTGCGGGAGTTGGCGTTCACGGCCAAGGACATCGACGCGGCGCGCGCCGAGCGGATGGGGCTGGTGAACGAGGTGTTCGACGATCAGGAGGCCGTGCTTGCCGCCGCACACGCGATGGCGCGCGAGATCGCGGGCAACCCGCCGCTGGTGGTGCAGGGCATCAAGGACGTGCTCGAGCAGCGGACCAGCCCGGCGGTGGCCGAGGGCCTGCGCTATGTGTCGACGTGGAACTCGGCGTTCCTGCCCTCGAAGGACCTCACCGAGGCGATCACGGCGGTGTTCCAGAAGCGTGCGCCGCAGTTCAAGGGCGAATAAAGGCTCAAGGGCGAGTAAAGGCGGTTCAAACGGTTGCCCCGGCGACCGTTCTGCCCACATACTTGCATCACGCAACTAATTGATTGATGCAAGTAAAGGTAAAAGTGTGACCGATAGTGAACCCGCGATCGACGCGATCGCGATCCAGCTCGTGCGATTGCACCGGCTGCGGGATAGGGCGATGGCCCAGATCAAGGACCGTTCCGGTATCGACCCGGCGGGCTTTGTCGTGCTGTTCCGGCTGGTGTGCGACGGGCCGATGCGCTCGGGCGCGCTCGCCGAGGCGGTGCACTCGGACGCGTCGACGGTGAGCAGGCAGGTCGCGCAACTGGTGGAGCGCGGCCTGGTGGTGCGCGTCGCCGACCCCGACGACGGACGCGCCACCGTGCTCGAGGTGACCGACCACGGCCGCGAGACCGCCGACCGGATCCGGGCGCGACGCCGGGAATCGATCGCCATCATCACCGAGGACTGGCCCGCGCAGGACCGCGAGCACTTCGCCGCGCTGCTGACCAGGTTCGTCGAGGACTACGACGCGGCCCGCCCGGTCCTGCTCACCAGGCCGCCCGCTCTGAGCAGTACGGAGAACTCGTGACGACAATCGCAGCCCCGGTGGAATCACCCGCGGGCTTCACCCACCGCCAGATCCTCACCATCCTGTCCGGCCTGATGCTCGGCATGCTGTTGGCCTCGCTCGACCAGACGATCGTGTCGACCTCCATCCGCACCATCGCCGACGACCTCGACGGCTACTCGCTGCAGGCCTGGGCGACCACCGCCTACCTGATCACCGCGACGATCAGCACCCCGCTCTACGGCAAGCTCTCGGACATGTTCGGCCGAAAGCCGTTCTTCCTGGCGGCAATCGGGCTGTTCATCATCGGTTCACTGCTGTGCACGCTGGCCACCTCGATGTATCAGCTGGCCGCGTTCCGCGCCTTCCAGGGGCTGGGCGCGGGCGGGTTGATGTCGCTGGCGCTGGCCATCATGGGCGACATCATCGGACCCCGCGAACGTGCCCGCTACCAGGGCTATTTCCTTGCGGTATTCGGTATTTCGAGTGTGCTCGGACCGGTGCTCGGCGGCCTGCTGGCCGGGCAGGACACCATCTTCGGCATCACCGGCTGGCGCTGGGTGTTCCTGGTGAACGTGCCGCTGGGACTGCTCGCGCTGGTGGTGGTGACGCGGGTGCTGCACCTACCGCGTAAGCCGCACGCCACCCACCGCATCGACTTCGCAGGCGCGATGGTGCTCGCGGTCGGACTCGTTCCGCTGCTGATCGTGGCTGAGCAAGGGCGCGTATGGGGTTGGGGCAGTACGGGTTCGATCATTTGCTACGTGATCGGCGCGATCGGTCTGGTCGCTTTCGTCGCGGTCGAGAAGTTCATGGGTGACGCGGCGTTGATCCCGCTGCGGATCTTCAACAACGTGACTTTCGCACTGGGCGTGGTGATCTCGTTCGTCGTCGGTGCGGCGATGTTCGGCGGCATGTTGCTGCTGCCGCAATACCTGCAGGTCGTGCGCGGTGCGGGGCCGACCGAGGCCGGTCTGCAGATGCTGCCGATGGTGCTCGGGCTGATGATCGGTTCGATCCTGTCGGGTCGGTTGATCTCGAAAACCGGTCGCTACCGGGCCTTCCCGGTGATCGGCGCGATCATGCTGACCCTCGGGTTGTTCCTGCTGCACCTGCTCGACGCGAACAGCCCGCTGTGGCTGGCGATGCTGTTTATGGCGGCCACCGGTTTCGGCCTCGGCAATCTCATGCAGCCGCTGACCCTGGCGCTGCAGAATGCGTTGCCGCCCAAGGACATGGGCGTCTCGACCGCATCGGCGACCTTTTTCCGTCAGATCGGTGGCACCCTCGGCGCTGCGGTGTTCCTGTCGATCCTGTTCTCACTGCTCACCCCCGACATCACCGCCGAAATGCAGCAATCGGCCAAGGATCCCGCCTATCAGCAGGCCGTGATCGAAGGTGCGCAAAGCGCGAACCCCGTCGATGCCGCGCTGGCGAAGGGTCTTCTCGCACATGACACTTCGGCCGCCGGTGAGGTGCTGCAGGACAGCTCGATCATCCAGGAACTCGATCCCGAACTCGCCAAGCCGTTTCAGGCGGGCTTCGCCGACTCGATGTCGACGGTGTTCCTCGTCGCGGCCGGTGTCGCGCTGATCGCGCTGCTGCTGGTGCTGTTCTGGAAGGAGGTCCCGCTGCGGATGTCGGGCGGCATCCAGGCGGCAGGTGACGCCAAGGCGGCCGAAGGCGTCGGTGCGCTGGTCGACCCAACCGCCCAGTCCAGTGCTCCCGCCGAGGATCGCGCTGAGGAAGGGCGTCGCCTGGGACAGAGTGCGCCACCGGCATGATCATCGGGTGAGTCGATTCGGCAGCGGCGGTGTAAGGCGACGGGTGCGTCGCCTACCCGCCGCTGTCGGCTATCTGGTGGTCGGTGGCCTGACCGGGGTGGCGTCGTTGTTCGCGGTGGTGGCACTGGCGATTGTCGCTGCCGCGAGCCTGATCGGGATCGGGATTCCGGCCCTGCCGGAGGCGGTCAAGTTGATCCGGCCGCTGCTGGCGGTCGAGCGGCGCAGGGCAGGCAAGCGGCTCGGGACCGCGATCGTGCCCGCCTATCAGCCCTTGACCGGCGACCTGCGACGTCAACTCGCCACGTTGGCCGCCGATCCGGCGAATCGGCGCGATCTCGCCTGGCTGGTGCTTCACGCGATCATCGGATTGCCGCTGGCCGCGCTGGCGGTGGCGCTGCCGCTGAGCGCGGTGCAGCATCTCGGGCTGCCGATCTACTGGAGCTTGTCGGCCGAGGACACCGTGACGAGCGGCGGGATCGTCATCGGGTCGCCGACCGCGGCCGTGGTGTGCGCGGTGGTCGGCATCGTCTACGGTGCGGTCGCCCTGCGCTCGCCCGAGGCGGCGAATGCGCAGGCCCGGCTGGCGCGAGCATTGCTCGCACCGGACGAGAACGCTCGGCTGGCCGATCGGGTCGTCGAACTGCCGCGACAAGGGCCGCCGCGCTGGACGCGCACGGTGCCGAACTACGCCGCATCGAACGCGATCTGCACGATGGCGCCCAGGCCAGAATCGCGGCGGTGATCATGCAGCTCGGGCTCGCCGAGCAGTTGCGCGACCGTGACAGCGACGCCGCCGATCGGATGGTGCGGACCGCGCAGGACACGGCGTCGGCGGCCCTGGCCGAACTACGCGATGTGGTGCGCAGCGTCTACCCACCCGTCCTCTCGGATCGAGGCCTGAACAGCGCCGTGTCCGCGCTGGCTGCCCGCAGCCCGATTCCGTGCGTGCTCGAGACGAACGGCAGTGCCCGGCGGCCGATGGCAGTGGAAGCCGCCGCCTACTTCGTGATCGCCGAGGCCATCGCCAATGCGACCAAGCACTCCGGCGCCGACCTGCTGTCGATCGAGCTCGGCGGGCCACCCGCTCTGCTCACCGTCGAGATCCGCGACGACGGCGCGGGCGGCGCGAAGGTGACCGACGGCGGTGGCCTGGCAGGTATCCGGCGCAGGGCCGAGGCGCTGGACGGGCGGATGACGCTGAGCAGTCCTGCCGGTGGGCCTACTGTGGTGCGGGTGGAGCTGCCGTGCGGGTCGTGATCGCCGAGGACGATGCCCTCCTGCGGGAAGGCCTCGCCCTGCTGTTGCAGACGGCCGGGATCGATGTGATCGCCGTCGTGGACAACGCCGACGACTTCCTCGCCGTCGTCGTCGCCGACCGCCCGGACGCGGTGGTTGTCGACGTTCGACTCCCACCCACCTTCACCGACGACGGTCTGCGCGCGGCCGTGCGCGCCAGAGCGGTGCACCCCGGTCTGCCGGTGCTCGTCCTTTCCTCCTACGTGGAGGACAGTTACGCCGCCGAGCTGCTCGGCGACGGCGGCGGTGGCGTCGGCTACCTGCTCAAGGAACGGGTCGGCAGAGTCGACCGATTCCTCGAATCCCTGCACCGGGTCGCCGCGGGCGGTACCGCGATGGACCCGGAGGTGATCGCGCAGCTGCTGGTGCGCCGCAAGGCCGACGATCCGCTGTCCACCCTGACGGTTCGCGAACGCGAGGTGCTCGCGTTGATGGCGGAAGGCCAAGACAACTCCGCCATCGCCGAACGCCTGACAGTCACCGAAGGCGCTGTGCTCAAACACATTCGCAGTATCTTCGCCAAACTCGGTCTGTCGGCCGACGAATCGGGCCATCGCCGGGTTCTCGCCGTGCTGGCCTACCTCAATGCCCGTCCAGGACACACCCGAGAGTGACTTCGGTGCGCGGCTCACGACGCGCACACAACGGTGTCGAAGGCCTGCTCGATGATCTTCGACTCGTCCGCACTGGTCGGCAGCTCGTTCACGGTGAGGGTCACCGCTACCCCCTCGGCGGTGACACCGGTGCGGGTGTCGAAACCGGGGATGCTGCCGCCATGGGCGAAGGTCTTCTTGCCGCACGAGGTGGTCTGCTCGACCAGGCCCAAACCGTAACCAGCGGAAGGCATTCGGTCGAAGGGTACCGTCTGGCGCATCTGCTCGAGTTGCGCGGGCGGGAGTAGCTCGCCTGCCAGCAGGGCGATGAAGAAGCGGTTCAGATCCGAGCCGGTGGCAATCATCGCGCCCGCGGTACCGCCCCAGGAGGGGTCGAAATCGGTGAAATCGATACGGGTGCCGTTGATTTCCTGATAGCCACGCGGGTGTGGGGCGCGCAGGCCGGTATCACCGGCGGTGGGGAAGTAGGTATCGCGCAACCCGAGTGGCTCGATGATCCTGGTCGCGATCTCGGCGGCGGCGGGGCGGCCGGTGACCTGATCGATCAGCATGCCGAGCAGGATGTAGTTGGTGTTGGTATAGACCGAGCGGGCGCCGGGTTCGTACTGCGGCGGCATCGTCATCGCGATGCCGACGAGCTCGGCGGGCGAAAAGTGGCGCAGGCGAATGAGTTCCGGGTCGGGCTCGATCTGCTGTGTGCCTCGGTCGGCGCGCAGGCTGGGATCGCCACCGGCCAGGTAGTCCGGTAGGCCGCTGGTGTGCTGGAGCAGTTGACGCACGGTGATGCGGTTGCCGTCGTTGCCGCTGCCACGGACGACGCCGGGTAGATACCGTTCGACAGGGGCGTCGAGTTCGACCTTGCCCTCGGCGACCAACTGCAGGACCACGGTCGCGACGAAACTCTTGGTATTGCTGCCGATTCGGACGTATGCGTTGTCGGGAATCGGTGCGCCGGTACCGATATCACCTACTCCAGCGGAGACCGTCCGCTCGCCGGAGGGGCTGGTGATCACGGCCTGGACGCCCGGAAATCCTGCCCGCATCACCGTTTCCAGCGCCTGCCGAATCTCGGGCCGATCCGGTTGCGCCGTGGCGGCACGGCTCTCGGGGCCGCAGGCGGTGACCGCGAGCAGGGCGAGCAATCCGGTTCCGGCCACGACGGCGCGCAGTGACTTGGTCGAGAAAATGGCGTTGATCTGCATGATTCGAGCCTAGGAACGTGCGGTTGCCGTGCCTATGACGCGCGCACCCGAATCGACGGTAGTGCCGGCACTACCAAGGGTGGGCAAGGTGAAACGACCAAGGGGAGGTTGAATTTACCCCTAGGGGTGGCTGTTGAAACCTGTGCGCCGCAATAACTTCGAGAAGTCGAAATTGCACGCATCAGGAGAGACAACATGCGCATCAAATCCACCATCGCCGCCGCCCTGCTGGCCGTCGCGACCGTCGCCGGGGTGTCGGCGGTCGGGGCGGGCAGTGCTGCCGCCGCGCCGTACGGGACGTACTACGGCACGTACTACGAGCTCTACCAGTGCCGCGCGGCAGGCGAGGACCCCTACACCGGTGGGTACTACTGGGAGTGCACCGAGACCTGGGACGGCTGGGAGCTCTACATCTGGTACTGACAGCAAAACGGGAAGTCCGAAAATCATTCGGACTTCCCGTTTTTCGTGGACAGCCCAGCTCAGTGGCCGGATTCCTTCAGGCGAGCGAAGGACTCGTCGATGATCTTCTCGGCCTCGGCGCGGCCCAGCCACTCCGAACCCTCGACGTACTTGCCGGGCTCTAGATCCTTGTAGCGCTCGAAGAAGTGCTTGATCGCCGACAGTTCGAACTCCGAGACATCGCCCAGGTCCTGGATGTGGTCCCAGCGCGGGTCGCCCGCGGGAACGCACAGCACCTTGTCGTCGCCGCCTGCCTCGTCGGTCATGCGGTACACACCCACCGGGCGGGCCTCGACGATCACGCCGGGGAACACCGACTCGGGCAGCAGCACCAGCGCGTCCAGCGGGTCGCCGTCCTCGCCGAGCGTGTTCTCGATGAAGCCGTAGTCGGCCGGGTAGCCCATGGAGGTGTACAGGTACCGGTCGAGCTTCACCCGGCCGCTCTCGTGATCGACCTCGTACTTGTTCCGAGAACCCTTGGGAATCTCGATGGTGACGTCGAACTCCACGCCATCTCCTTGTTCGTTCGAGTGCTTGTGTGCCGAATCGCCAGATCGTTCTGGGGAACCGTTGCGCAACGAGGATAGTGTGGTGTGCTGGTACACCGACGCGGCAGGCGGGCGTAGTCGCGCAGTCGAGGCGTGTCGGGCGGCGTTATAGGGAGACACGGTCGTGACAGACGGCAGTAATCCGGGATCGCAGACGCAGGGGCGTCGCAGGTCCCGCTGGATCTGGTTATCGGCGGTGGTCGTGGCGCTGCTGGTGATCGCGGGCGGATTCGCCGCGATCGCCCAGCCGTGGACGCCGGAATTCCGGCACGGCGGGCTCACCGTGGCCGCGCCGCCGGACACCGGCCAGGTGTTTCCCGAGGTAGCGCCGGCCCGATCGGACGCGCCCGCACCGACGGTGGCGGGGATCGCCGCGGCGCTCGCCCCGGTGATCGGCAATCCTGATCTCGGCGCGTTCGCCGGTCAGGTGAGCGATCCGGGCAGCGGGACGGTGCTGTGGAGTCAGGAGCCGACCAAGGCGATGATTCCGTCGTCGACGGCGAAGATCATGCTGGTCGCGGCCGCATTGCTGACGTTGCCCGATGATCAGCGGGTCGCCACGAAGGTCCTCGCCGGTGCGCCCGGTGAGCTGGTGCTGGTCGCCGGTGGCGATCCGACGCTGACCCTGCAGGCCGACGGTGGCTACTTCACCGACGGCGCCAAGATCTCCGACCTCGCCGCGCAGGTGCGGGCCGCGGGCAAGCAGGCGAACGCGATCGTGGTCGACACCTCCCTGTACTCGGGCCCGACGATGGCCTCGGGCTGGGATCCGATCGACGTTCCCGAAGGCTCGATCACGCCGATCGAACCGATCATGATCGACAGTGGCCGCGCCGAATTCTCGGTCGACTACTCCCCGCGCACGTCCACCCCCGCGCTCGACGCGGGCCGCGCGCTGGCCGCCGAGCTCGGGATCGATCCCGGCGCGGTGCGCGTCGGTCAGGCCGCGCAGAACGGGACACAGATCGCGAAGGTCGAATCGGCGCCACTGCGAGTTCGACTGCACGACATGATGATTCACTCCGACAATGTGCTGGCCGAGACCATCGGGCGGGAACTGGCGATCGCCTCGGGTCAGCCCGCCTCGTTCGCCGGGGCAGCTGCGGCCACCTCGGCGGCGCTGTCGGCAGCCGGATTCGATATCAGCGGACTGCATTTGGCCGACAACAGCGGACTCTCCGTCGACGACCGGGTGCCACCGAAACTGCTCGAATCGATCATCGCGACCGCGGCAAAGCCGACCGGCAGCGGGGCCGTGGTGCCCGCCGGAACGCAAGCCAGGCCCGAAAACGACCCGCGCGCAGCGGCACTCGCGCCACTGCTGGACGACCTGCCCGTCGCGGGCGGCACCGGCACCCTGGCACCGCGCTACGCCCGCTTCGTCACCCAGAACCGGCAGGGCGCGGGCTGGGTGCGCGCCAAGACCGGAACTCTGAGCGTGGCCAGCGCGTTGGTGGGATATGTACTCGACCGCGACGGACGGGTACTCACCTTCGCCCTGATGTCCAACGACCGGCTGCCGGAGGTCAGCAGACCGGCCCTGGACGCGGTGGCCGGTGCCCTGCGCAACTGCGGTTGCTCGTAGAGAGCGGGTGGTATGACCGACAAGACCGAGCGCAAGAGTTCCGGGTTCAGCGGGGCAGTGGATTGGCGGCTGGCCGCGCGGACCGGGGCGCTGCTGGCGCCCGCCGGGCCGCGCGTGTCCAGGCAGACCGCCGAGCAGGTCGTGGCCGAACTGGCGTCGGCCTCGGTGCTGGCCGAACTGCCGGTGCGTGAGGTCAGCGGGCTGCTCGACGATCGGCCGGTGCCGGAGGCGCGGATCGTCGATCGGCCGGGGTGGATCTCGGCGGCCGCCGATTCGATGGCGGTACTCACCGGGACCGAATCCGCTGATGGCGGCAAGTTCGTCGGCAAGCCTGCGGGGGTGCAGGCCGGGACGATGCTGGCGTTTCTGTCCACCGCGATACTCGGGCAGTACGACCCGTTCACCGGTGAGGACGGCACCTTGCTGCTGGTCGCGCCCAATATTCTCGGCGTCGAACGTGCGCTCGGCGTCGATCCCAGCGACTTCCGGCTGTGGGTGTGCCTGCACGAGGTGACGCACCGGGTGCAGTTCTCGTCGGCGCCCTGGCTCGCCGGGTACATGCGCTCCAACGTGGACATTTTGAGCGAGGTCGGCGAGGAACCGATGAGCGAGATGCTCACCCGGTTGCTCGGTGAGGTGCGGGCCCGGCGCAACGGGGACAACGCCGATGATCCGAATTCACGGGGTGTGGTCGGGTTGTTGCGTGCGGCTCAGGCGCCGCCGCAGCGCGAGGCGCTCGACCGGTTGCTGATGCTCGGGACGCTGCTCGAGGGGCACGCGGATCATGTGATGGACGCTGTCGGGCCCGCTGTGGTGCCGACGGTCGCCGATATCCGGGCGGCCTTCGATCGGCGCAGACAGCGGCCTTCGAATCCGATTCAGCGGCTGCTGCGGGCGTTGCTCGGGGTGGACGCGAAGGTCGCGCAGTACGTGCGGGGGAAGAAGTTCGTCGACGCGGTGGTCGAGCGGGTGGGGGTCGCGGAGTTCAACACGGTGTGGACGAATGCGGACACGTTGCCGCTGCTGGACGAGATCGATGAGCCCGAGCGGTGGATTCGCCGAGTGCTCTAGCTTGCCGGCGACGTTTGGCCGGACTGAGGTGTGCGGAGTCGGGTATGCGGCAAGACTCCGTAGGGGGAGGGTCACCCGGGCCCGTCGGTGAGCGGCGGCCGAGCGCAGACATCACTGGGCACTGTCGGTACAGCTCGTTCCCGGTGAGTTACCCATGTCCTCCCGGGGGTTCGTTGCGCTGGGTAGCCTGCTCAGATGAGGGAACCGGGTGGTGTGCGGCTGCCGGAGACGGCGGCGGTGCTCGCTGTGCGGCGGGGTGTGCGGGAGTGGGTGGCCGCGCGGGGTGGGCGTGGGCCGGTGGTTGTCGGGTTGTCCGGTGGGGCTGATTCGCTGGCTTTGGTGGCCGCCGCTGTTGTCGAGGCGGGGCCGGTGACTGCAGTGGTTGTCGATCATCGACTGCAGGAAGGCTCTGGGGAGGTGGCCGAGCGGGCGGTCGCGCATGCGATGGGGCTCGGGTGTGTAGGGGCGGTGGTTGTGCCCGTTGATGTGGGGCGGGCCGGGGGTGTGGAAGCGGCGGCTCGGGTGGCTCGGTACGCGGCGTTGGAGTCGGTGCGGGACGGGCGGCCGGTGTTGCTCGGGCACACCCTCGACGATCAGGCCGAGACGGTGTTGCTCGGTTTGGCGCGAGGGTCGGGCGGGCGGTCGATTCAGGGGATGGTGGCGTGGAATGCGCCGTGGGGGCGGCCGTTGCTGGGGGTGCGGCGGGCGCAGACGGTGCGGATGTGCGCGGATATGGGCATCGAACCCTGGCACGACCCGCACAACACCGACCCCAGCTACACCCGGGTTCGTGTGCGCGACGAGGTGCTGCCGCTGCTCGAAGACGTCCTGGGCGGCGGCGTGGCGCAGGCACTCGCCCGCACCGCCGACCAATTGCGCGAAGACGGTGCGGTGCTCGACGGTTACGCCGACACCCTGCTGCGGGCCGCACGCACTGCCGATCCGGCTGATTCCGTCGATGTCGTCGCGGGTGCGGAGTCGACCACCGAGCGGCGATCCTTGGAGGAGTCCGACGCGACCACCGGGCGGCCCGCAGACTCATCGCCCTGTCGCCCCGACTCGACCTCGGATCGACGGCGCGGTGGGTTCGACGACATCCATCGGCCCGCACTATCGATCGAGATCCTGGCCACTGCGCCCGCCGCACTGCGTCGCAGGGCAGTTCGCGCGTGGCTCGTCGATCAGGGTGTCACCGGGCTCGTTAACGCCCATTTACAGGCAATCGACGAGTTGGTGAGCAACTGGCACGGGCAGGGCGGAGTGGCCGTCGGGGGCGGCACAAGGGACCACAGGTTGGTCGTGACGCGCGAACGTGGCACGCTGGCGGTGCGAGCACAGCCGCGCATTTGATGCCACGAAGGGACACCCACTTCCGTGTACGGAGACGACATCGCATCGGTGCTGATCACCGAAGACGAGATCAAAGCCAAGATCGAAGAACTGGCCGAGCTCGTCGCCAAGCGGTACCCGCCCGATTCCCCCGAAGGTGACCTCCTGCTGATCTGCGTCCTCAAGGGCGCGATCTTCTTCATGACCGACTTCGCCAGGGCGCTGCCGATCCCCACCCAGCTCGAATTCATGGCCGTGTCGTCCTACGGCTCGTCCACCTCGTCCTCGGGCGTGGTGCGCATCATGAAGGACCTGGACAAGGACATCGCGGGCCGCAACGTCCTGATCGTCGAGGACATCATCGACTCGGGTCTGACCCTGTCCTGGCTCAAGCGCAACCTGTCCACCCGCAACCCGGCCTCGCTGGAAGTAGTCACCCTGCTCCGCAAGCCCGACGCGCTGCGCACCCCCGTCGACGTCGCCCACGTCGGCTTCGACATCCCCAACGAATTCGTCGTCGGCTACGGCCTCGACTACGCCGAGCGCTACCGCGACCTCCCCTACATCGGCACCCTCAACCCGGCCGTGTATTCCTGAACGATCCCCCGTCCCCGTATCTTGTTGCGGGGGCGGGGATTTCGAATGTCAGCTGACGACGCGTTCGAGCGCTTTCAGATCGGCCTCCAGCTCCCGGAACAGCACGTACGAGCCGACGAACGCGATGATGCCGCCGATGCACAGCACGCGAACGGCGACGATCACCGACGGAATATCGGCAGGCGGTAGGAAGGTCAGGCTCGCGACCGCCAGCAGTGGCACCGACGCCGCCACGGCCAGATACCAGGTGCACCGGCGGCTCAGTGCGCGCAACCAGGTGCCGTCGTCGTCGCTGATCTCGCCGTGGCGCATGAACACCGGGTAGATGCAGCGCACGAGGTAGAAGGTCACCAGGAAGAACGGGTAGGCCACCGCTATCGCACCGCAGACCAGCAGTGATGCCAGGAAATGGACCACCGCGCGACTCGGGACGTCGCCGGTGGACAGTTGCAGGGCGAGCGGGAACGTCAGCCCCGCCAGCGCCCACAGCGAGAACGCGACGATCACCGCGCGGTCGCCGAGCCGTAGGGAGTCCTGTCTGGCGCGGCGCAGGGTGTCGGGGTCGTAGCGGCGGCCCTTGCGCAAGCCACCGGGTACCCACAGGACGAATCGCGACAGATAGATCAGCAGCGCGGCGCCCGCGGGGAAGAAGATCAGGTTCACACCCGCGGTGATGAAGATGAAGGTCTGCTGGGCGGTTTCGCCGAGGCGACTGACCACCAGGGTCTGGTTGTGCTGGATGTTGTACCAGGATGCGAGGCCGTTGGGGATACCGATCGCCAGCACCAATACCAGCAGCGGCCACTTGCGCCACACCATCCGCCAGCTGTTCGGCGGCGGGTCGACGAGGTCGCGGGCACGGGCGTCCAGACACAGGTCGAACTGTTTGGCCAGCACCCCACCGTCGGCCCAGCGACCCGAACGATCCGGGTCGAGGCAGGTCAGCAGGACCCGACGCAGCGCCGCGGGACAGTTCGCGGGAACCCGGTCGAGCGCGGCCGGGTCGACGCCGCCGGTACGCCGTTCGAGCATCGCCTCGAGGGTGGTCTCGTCGCCGTGCCCCTCGGCTTCGGCGGTGTTGTCGTCGAACGGTTTCGCCCCCGTCAGCAGCTCCCACAGGACCACGCCGAGCGAGTAGATGTCGGCGCGGGTGTCGAGGTCGGCGGCGCTGCGGCCCAGACTCGGGTGACAGGCCTCGAGCTGCTCGGGCGACATGTACGACAGCGACCCGCCGAAGTAGGCGACCGGGCTGGTACCCGCGACGGTGCGGCTGAAGCTGATGTTGAAGTCGGCGAGCTTTGGCACGCCTTCGGCGGTGAGCAGTACGTTCGCCGGTTTCACATCGCGGTGCAACACCCCGTGCTCGGCCGCGTAATCGAGCGCCTCGGCCAACCGTCGGCCCAACCAGGCCACCGTCTCCGGCCAGCTCAGCGCGGCGATCTCGGTGCGCACGCTCGAATCGGTCGGGCGGATCTCGCCCTTCTCCGCCATCGCCGTGTCCACCGCGTCGAGCAGCAGTTTGCCACTGCGCTCGGCGGGCGGGGTCTCGCGCACCCAGCGCAGCAGGCCGAGCAGGGTGCCGCCGGGCAGGAATTGCATGTAGAGCAGGCGAAGGCGCCGCCTTGCCGAGGGGGCCGAGTCGGTGTCGAGCAACTGCTGGTCGAACACGCGCACGATGTAGTCGTGGTCGAGCTGGGCCAGAGTTTGCGGTTCGGTGCCGCGATCAGCGGAGATCTTCACCGCGACCAGCCGCTGCATCGACGTCTGCCTAGCCAGGAAAACGCGCGCGAACGCACCCGAACCGAGCCCGGTCAGCAGTTCGAAATCGCCGATGCGCTGGCCGATCTCGATGCGGTCGAGCGGCTCGAACGCTCCCGGCGCTGAGTGCGCTGCCGTCGCGGCCGAGGTGGCGGTCGCGGTGAAGTCGAGCTGCGGGCTGGTCATCTGGGTACTACGAATCGAGTCGGGAGAGTGGTTCACCGTGGCGTCGGATTCGTCGGCGCGATGGGTGCTCTGGTCGAGCTCGTCGGTATTGAGCAGGCCGCGCAGACTGGCCGCCTGCTCCGGATATTCGCGCAGGCAATCGCGCGGATCCACGCGTTCGCCGCTGTGCCTGCGGATGACGAATTCCTCGAAGACCAACCCGGCGGGCAGCGCGGCCTGCTCGAGTTCGGGGAACTCGGCGCAGTAGTGGGTCAGCCGTTTGCGGGTGATGTCGGTGCTCGCGTGATGCAGCCAGCGGTGGCGCAGGTCGACCCGGATCAGTTCGTGCAGGGCCTGCGCGCGCAAGGTGGCCGCGTCGGGCAGGAACTCGGCGATCTCGGGCGGCCGCCCGGAGGCCGTGCCCCACGCGGCCGCGAACGCCTCGACCATGTCGACGCGCACATTCGTGGCCCGACCGGGAGTCGCGTCGGGATGTTCCCCGTTTCCGGTGTTCTCGCTCATCAACCGACCTAAAGGTTTGCGCGGATCGGTGCGAAATTCATTCCGCCACACCCGCCGCCATCGCCGGAGAGCTGTACTTGAAATGATAACTTGCGCCTCTAGAGCTGATCACCCGAATTTCGACGACCGTGCGACGGGGGCGAATCCGCAGATGAACGAAGACCTCACAGCGGTAGCATGGGAGTCCGTCGACGACGACGGCGTGACGGACGCTGAGGTGACGATGGATTCCCCCCGCCCGCCCGCTGACGAATACCCCATCGGTGGCCCCGCGGCGGCGCTGGCCGCCCGGGTTCGCGCGGGCACCATCACGCCCGCCGACGTCACCGCCGACGCACTCGCCCGCATCGCCTCGGAGAACCGCAAGATCAACGCGTTCACTGTGGTTCGAGCCGAGCAGGCCAGGGCCGAAGCCCGGGAATTGGCCGCCAGAGCCGACCTCGACGAGCTGCCGCTGGCCGGGGTGCCGGTGGCGGTGAAACAGAACATCGCGGTCGCGGGGGAGGCGACCAGGGTGGGTTCGGCGGCCACCTCCGCCGAGCCGGCGAGCGCCGATCACCCGGTGGTGGCCAGGTTGCGGGCGGCGGGCGCGATCGTTGTCGGGTTGACGGCCATGCCCGAACTGGGCCTGTGGGCCAGTACCGATTCGCTCGGCTGTGTCACCCGCAATCCGCGCGATGTCGGCCGGTCGACGGGCGGTTCCTCCGGTGGTGCGGCCGCGGCGGTTGCCGCCGGACTCGTCCCGATCGCCCACGGCAACGACGGACTCGGCTCGATCCGGGTGCCCGCCGCAGCCTGCGGAGTGTTCGGCATCAAGCCGGGTAGACACGTGGTGCCCGCGCAGATCGGCGCCGATTCCTGGGCCGGACTCGCCGAGAACGGCGTGCTCGCGACGACGGTGTCGGATGCGGCGCTGGCGCTGTCGGTACTGGCCGGACGCTCCGACCTGGCCGAGCTGCGCAAGCCACAGCGACTACGCATCGGACTTGCCGTGGCTCCGCCGTCGCGGCTGGTTCGAGTGGATCGACACTGGACGGCGGCAGCGCGCACCGCGGGTGCGCGCGCGGCGGTGGCCGGGCACGAGGTGCAGCCGGTGGAACTGCCCTATGGTGACGCGGCGTTGTTGATGTTGCTGCGCTGGCCGAGTGCGGGTCTGGCCGACGCCGACGCGCTCCCGAATCCCGAACTGCTCCAACACAGAACCAAGCGCCATCTGGCGATCGGCAGGGTGATCCAGCGACTCGGCCTGGTCCGCCCCAGCCAGATCGACCGGACCGAAGCCCGACTGCTGGAATTCTTCGAGGACTTCGACGTGGTGATCACCCCGACGCTCGCCGCGCCGCCACCCAAGGCCAAGCAGTGGAGTGGGCGCGGGTGGGCCGCGAATGTGGTGTCCTCGGTGCGTTACGCGCCGTTCACCGGACTGTGGAACCTGCTCGGCTGGCCCGCGGCGTCACTGCCGATGGGTACTCATCCGGAGGCGCACACGCCGTTGGCCGCGCAGCTGGTCGGCCCGCCGGGCAGCGAGGCCACCTTGCTCGGCCTCGCCGCCCAATTGGAAATGTCGAGTTAGGCCGAACCTGCGCGCTCCGGCCGTGCGCGGCTGAGGAGCGCCGACGCGCCTGTGGCTCTCAGACCGCGATCGGCTGCGGCTGCGGTGTCGGCTCGGAGAAACCACCGTCGACTGCGCGACCGGCGAATTCCAGAATGGTCGGGCGAGTGTCGTCGGCCCGCCACGCCACGGCCAGCTCACACGGGGTGAGACCGGCGACCGGACGCGCGGTGAGCCCGGGCCAGCGGTACATCGGCACATTGTTCTCGGCCAGCAGGCACACGCCGAGACCGAGGCTCACGGCCTCGAGCTTGTCCTCGGGGGTGGCCGCCTCGGCGCCGATCTTGGCCGCCTTGCCGCCACGGGCGTCGTTGCCGAGCCAGAAGTCGCGGACCGCGCCCGCTTCGGTGGGCAGGGCGACGAAGGGCTCGTCGAGTAGGTCGGCGAAGTCGATGCTGTCCTGCTCGGCCAGCGGGTGCGTTTCGGGCAGCAGCACCCAGCGGGGCTCGGTGCGCAGCACCTGCCAGCGGTAACGGTTGGGGTCGGGCAGCGGCAGCCACACCAGCGAGAGGTCGGCCTGTCGACCGGCGAGGCCGCTGGACGGGTCGTTCCACGACGCGGCGTGCAGGGCGAGGCGGTGACCGCTTGCGCTCTCGAGGTCGTTGAGCAGACCACGGCCGAGCGCGGACTGGATCCCCACGCGCAGCACCTCGCCTGCTTCCTGGAGGGACACGTTGGTCACCTCCCACAGCTCGAGGATCTTGCGGGCGCCTTCGAGCAGTTCCTTACCGGCGACGGTGAGGGCGACGCTGCGCTGGTTGCGGTCGAACAGGACCACGTCGAGCTGGCGTTCGAGCTGGCGGATCTGGCGCGACAACGTCGGCTGAGCGATGTGCAGCCGCTGTGCGGCGTTGGTGAAATGCAGTTCCTCAGCGACGGCGACGAAATACCGCAGATCGCGCAAATGCGGGTCCATAGCACCTTGCTATCAGAATCGGTCGGGAAAATCCAGCCAAAACGGGCAAGGAAGTTCGCGTAAGTGGGTCAAAACAGTCACCAGGTTGGTAACGCACAGCATATGGCCTGACATGGTGAGCTGCACCATCGGATCATCGATTGTTCGCATTGGCGGGCGGCCGAGTGGGTCAGCGGTCCATCTGGGCGTCTGACCAGGGGAAATGCGCCGTCTTTCACATTCGGCATCCGGCTGTGGCCTGCGCCGCGTCGTGGTCGCTCGCGCGCAAAGGTGCCGCTGACCACGGTTCGCGCCCGAATGTCCCGGATTGAGTGACTTTAGTCACAAAGAAGTTTCGAGACGGCTACTGGGTCTCCTGAACCTCACCCTCGCGAGCCGCGATGCGGCGCAGCGGAGGTTCGGTGGGCGGGGGGACCCGGCGATCGGGCAGCTCCTCGAGCAGGGTGGTCGTCGCCGCGGCGATGGCGGCGACGGCTTTGTCGACGGCGGGTTTGGTGGCGCTGCTCAGGCCGGAGATGCCGCCGACCTTGCGCACATATTGCAAGGCGGCCGCGTAGATCTCCTGCTCGGTGGCGGCAGGCTCCAGACCACGCAAGACGGTGATATTTCTACACATGTCAGAACCATAGACCTGGTGAGCATGACGCGACAGGCGAAGAAACAGGTGATCTGAAATTCTCGTGACGCACGCGAGATTCGCAGGCCGCCCGTGATCGGGGTCACCGCACTAGACTCGGCCGCATGCCTGCCAGGGGAGTACCAGCGCTGACCACCTTTCCCTATCCGGAACTGGACGAGCGCGAAGAAGATCACTGGTCGGGCGCGGGTGTGAGCGACGACGAACTGCGCGCCCTCGCGCTCGGCGCCTTCTACTCCACCCGCTGGGACGCCTTCCACGACGCGATGCTGCTCGGCCCCGAACGTGAACACCCACTCGGTGACCGTCGCGAACTGGCCATCGACACCCTCACCGGCGCCTGGGGCATCACCGACGGCACCGAAGCGCGCGCCTCGATGGAACAGCTCCTCGAAGGCATGCATGCACCGCTGTACTCCTTGGTGCATCCGCTGGTGATGGCCTCGGTCAATGCCAGTGAGCGCGACCGTTTCGGTGAGCGGGCCGACAAGCAGCGCGCCTTCCTGCGTCAGGTCGGATCGTTCCGTGGCATGGACAATCCCGAAGCACTGGTCCGTGACTACGACATCTGGGCCCAGGCCATCAAGATCGGCTTCACCGACCACCTGTCACGCCCGCTGCCCAACGACATCCACGCCTGGGACCTGGCCCGCGTCGTCGCGGTGGCTCGCATGGCGTTCACCGCGGGCTATATCGACGCCGACGTGGCGTGGGAATACTGCATGCGCGCGCTCGCCCCCGCGCAGCGCCGCTACCGCAACTGGCGCCAGTTCGGCGACGCCTACCTCACCGGCTGGACCTACTGGCAGGCCACCGAGGACCTCGCCGAACTGAAGAACGGCGGCGTCGACCGGCGGATGGAACTGGTGCGCCTGTGGACCCGCCCCACCAGCCCGTGGCGGCGCATCGAGCTGAATGAGCCGGAGCAGAAGGCCGAAACCGAAGGCGCCGAGCCGAATTGATCCGCCACCCGACGCTGAAATCCTGACCCAGCCCCGCACCACCCGACCTCGAGGAGGGTCCGGCGCGCCAGCGGCGGTTGCGGCCCGTCCCGTCGATCGGGCGCCGTTGCGTAGGCGACGAAGGAGCAAGCAACGGTGTCCGATCGACGGGACACAAGGGGGCTGCGACTCGAGCGCGCCAGCGCTCCAAAATTACAGGCTGCGCAGAATCCCGCGGCCGTAGCGCTGGAATTGGGTGTCGTCGACCATGCCGAGCGAATGCCGCTCGACCAGTAATTCCCATTCCGCGTATAGCTGATTGACGCCCGGATCGGCAGGCCCTGGCGCGCCGTCGGCCGCCTGCCTGCGCACAGCGAAATTCACCGCGCAGGTGACACGTTCGGTATCGGCACGATCCACGCCGGCGAAATGCAGTGTGCGATTGCCGTCGTTGATGTCGATGCCGGAGCCGCCGTGGCGGGTATCCACTTCACCGGGAGCCGAGCGCGTGCCTTCGACAGTGCGGGCGCCGAGAATCGCGGCCACCGCCAATTCGAAGGCATAGCGTTCGCCGGTGCCGATGGAGATGAACAGCACCCGGGTGGTGGTCGCCGCGAGCAGGCCGGTGCCCGATCCCGCTGGCGGTGCGGCGACCGCGATGGCGGTTTCCAGCACGTATTCGTCGGGGGTGACATATCGATTCAGCGCGGTGACCGCCGAACGCGCGTCCTTGCGCGGGGCCATCCGGCGCACGGCGCGCTCGACATCGGCGCGGGTCGGCCCCGACTTGCCCCACTCTGGCGCGGGCGGGGTGAGATCCGGCGCTGCCACATCGATGCGCTGGGTGGCCATGATCTGGTCGTTGATCCGGTCGACGATGCCGAGGGCGGCAGGCACGTCGTGCTCGGCGATGAGCACCGGAAGGGGAGTGCGGTCGGCGGGAACGCCGGTGAGGACCGCAGTGGGATAGCGCAGGTAGATCTCGATCACCACCGCCTCGTCGGCGCGCCGGTTGAGGCGCACCTTGAGCAGCTCGGCAATGGGAACGTCGAGAACACGTTCGCCGTCGGTACCCGGCCGGAGGACGACGAGCCGTCCACCGCCGTGGCGCAGAATCGCTGTGGGTGTTCGTAGCTCGACGATCTCAATACCCCCTGCGCTGTAGTTGTGTCGTCGCCCACGATAAGGCGGGCATGACATGATTGTGGCCACTTGCCACAACCCGGTCGAAGCGTTCGGGAACCACTTGCGTTCTCCGGCCGTTTACCAGTGCAACTGCACCAGCAGCCGAACAGCGCGATGTATCGAACTAGACCGTACGCGGTAACGTGGCATGTCCGCATCCGAAACCCGCCGATCTCGACGCTTCGCACGCACACCCGGAGTAATAACCGGAAAGGACTGGGCCGTCCGGCCGACGCTCTATGAACCGCAAGACAGTGTTTCGCACCTTGGCGATCATCTCGGGCATCATGCTCATGATCTGGCTGTTCAGCTTTCTCAGCGATGACACGCGCGGCTGGGAGAGTGTCGACACTTCCGTTGCGCTGGCCCAGCTCGAGGACAAAGCGAACGTCAAGAACGTGCAGATCGATGACAAGGAGCAGCAGCTCCGCATCGAACTGAACAACGGCAACGAAGCCACGAGCAACAACTCCAAGATCGTCGCCAAGTACCCCAGCGGTGGGGAGAACTCCGCGCAGGTCCTCGATGCCGTGCAGAAGTCCGGCGCGCCCTACGACACGGTGGTCAAGCAGGAGAGCTGGCTTTCCCAGCTGCTGCTGTTCATCGTGCCGATGGTGCTGCTGGTCGGCCTGTTCATCTTCGTGATGTCGCGCATGCAGGGCGGTGGTCGCGGCGGCATGATGGGCTTCGGTAAGTCCAAGGCCAAGCTGCTGACCAAGGACATGCCCAAGACCACGTTCGCCGATGTGGCCGGTGCCGACGAGGCCGTCGAAGAGCTGTACGAGATCAAGGATTTCCTGCAGAATCCGGCCCGCTACCAGGCACTCGGCGCGAAGATCCCCAAGGGTGTGCTGCTCTACGGGCCGCCCGGAACCGGTAAGACGCTGCTGGCCCGCGCGGTCGCAGGCGAGGCCGGGGTGCCGTTCTTCACCATCTCCGGTTCGGACTTCGTCGAGATGTTCGTCGGTGTCGGTGCTTCCCGCGTGCGTGACCTGTTCGAGCAGGCCAAGCAGAACAGCCCCTGCATCATCTTCGTCGACGAGATCGACGCGGTCGGCCGCCAGCGCGGCGCGGGCCTCGGCGGCGGTCACGACGAGCGTGAGCAGACGCTCAACCAGCTGCTCGTCGAGATGGACGGCTTCGGCGATCGCTCCAATATCATCCTGATCGCGGCCACCAACCGGCCCGACATCCTCGATCCCGCGCTGCTTCGCCCGGGCCGGTTCGACCGGCAGATCCCGGTCGGCAACCCTGACCTGGCCGGTCGCCGCGCGATCCTGCGGGTTCACTCGGCGGGCAAGCCGATCGCCCAGGACGCCGATCTCGAGGGTCTGGCCAAGCGCACCGTCGGCATGTCCGGCGCCGATCTGGCCAACGTGATCAACGAGGCCGCGCTGCTCACCGCCCGCGAGAACGGTTCGGTCATCACCGGCGAATCGCTCGAGGAATCGGTCGACCGCGTGATCGGTGGCCCGCGCCGCAAGAGCCGCATCATCAGCGAGCACGAGAAGAAGATCACCGCCTACCACGAGGGTGGTCACACCCTGGCGGCGTGGGCGATGCCCGATATCGAGCCCGTCTACAAGGTCACCATCCTGGCGCGCGGTCGCACCGGCGGTCACGCCATGACCGTGCCCGAGGACGACAAGGGCCTGATGACCCGCTCGGAGATGATCTCCCGGCTGGTCTTCGCGATGGGTGGCCGGGCGGCCGAGGAGCTGGTGTTCCACGAGCCGACCACCGGCGCGTCCTCCGATATCGACCAGGCCACCAAGATCGCTCGCGGCATGGTCACCGAGTACGGCATGAGTGCCCGTCTCGGTGCGGTGCGCTACGGCCAGGAGCAGGGCGACCCGTTCCTCGGTCGCTCGATGGGCGTGCAGGCCGACTACTCGCACGAGGTCGCCCGCGAGATCGACGAGGAGGTGCGCAACCTCATCGAGGCCGCGCACACCGAGGCATGGTCGATCCTCAGCGAATACCGCGAGCAGCTCGACACCCTGGCCACCGCGCTGCTCGAGCGCGAGACGCTGCACCGCAAGGACCTCGAGAAGATCCTCGCCGGTGTCGAGAAGCGTCCTCGTATCACCGCGTTCAACGATTTCGGCGACCGACACCCGTCGGACAAGCCGCCGGTGAAGACGCCGGGTGAGCTGGCCGTCGAGCGTGGCGAGCCGTGGCCGCCGGTGCAGCCGGCGCCGGTTCCGGTGCCCAACGGCGCACCGCCGGTCGACCCCAACGGTTACCCGGGCCAGCCCTATGGCCAGCCCGCGCCGCCCGCCGCCGGTTACCCGTTGCCCGCCGCGCCGACCCAGGCGTTCCCCCGGCAGTCGGGAACGCACGGTTCGCGGCCGGATTACGGTGCTCCGGCCGGGTGGTCGGCTCCGGGTTGGCCGCCGCGCGACGAGCAGCAGCAGCAACCGCAGCCGCCGCCGCAGCAGCCCCAGCCGCCGCAGGATCAGGGCAGTGCGTGGGGACGTCCCGAACAGCAGCAGCCACGGCACGCCAGCGACGGTTTCCAGCCGTGGGGTGCCCAGCCGCAGCCGCCCGCGCGTGACGCCGATTCGGAGAACAAGGACTGGGAAGGGCCGAACGGCCGCCACTGACCGGTGGCCGACTAGGCTCGATCGTCGAATGCCGGATGATCATCGGCGTTCGGAACTGGTTCTCGACCTACGCTCGACTGTCGAATACTGGGTGATCACCGGCATTCGGTAGTGGTTCTCGGCCCGCCCGCCTCTGGCTTTCCAGTGCAGGTCTGCCAGATCGGACTGACCGTTGTCAGTGCGACGAAGGAGTGCGCGGGAAACAGGGCCGAGAACCGGCGGCGTCAGCCGCAAATATCACGGAGGTGCGGAGAAGTTGTCGGCGAACAAGCAGGATCTCGATCCGGCGGGTGAACTCGGTGCGACGAGTCCGTCGGTGCTGACGGCGCTGGCGACCGGTGCGCCGTTCGATCAGCTGCGAGCCGAGAACGCGGTGCGTGAATTGTTGATCGCGGTCGGCGAGGACCCCGACCGTCCCGGTCTGCTCGACACCCCCGCACGGGTGGCACGGGCCTACCGGGAGATGTTCGCGGGGCTCTACACCGAGCCCGACGCGGTGCTGGCGACCACCTTCGACGAGGGTCATCAGGAACTCGTCCTGGTCCGCGATATCCCGATGTACTCCACCTGCGAGCACCATCTGGTCTCGTTCCACGGCGTCGCGCACGTCGGCTATATCCCCGGTCCGCACGGCCGGGTGACGGGCTTGTCGAAGCTGGCCCGCGTCGTCGATCTCTACGCCAAGCGTCCGCAGGTGCAGGAGCGGCTCACCAGCCAGATCGCCGACGCGGTGATGCGCAGGCTCGACCCGCGCGGCGCGATCGTGGTGATCGAGGCCGAACACCTGTGCATGGCCATGAGGGGAATCCGCAAGCCCGGCGCCAGTACCACCACCTCGGCGGTGCGCGGCCAGCTACAGACCGATGCCGCCTCGCGATCCGAGGCGCTGGACCTGATCCTGCGCAAATGAGCCAGCCACTGGTGACCGCCCGCGACCAGCGCTCGTGCGTGGTCATGGGGGTGGTCAATGTGACCGCTGATTCCTTCTCCGACGGCGGTCGCTACCTCGATCCCGAACTCGCGATCGCCCATGGTGTCGAGCTGTACGAGGCGGGCGCCGACATCGTCGACGTGGGCGGTGAGTCCACCAGGCCGGGCGCCGACCGGGTCGATCCCGCCGCCGAGGTCGCCCGGGTCACTCCGGTGATCCGCGGGCTGGTCGCCGCGGGCGTGCCGACCAGCGTCGACACCATGCGCGCCGAGGTCGCCGAGGCCGCGCTGGCGGTGGGCGCTTCGATCGTCAACGACGTTTCCGGCGGTCGCGCCGACCCGAACATGGTGAAGGTCGTCGCCGAAGCCGGCGTGCCGTGGATCCTCATGCACTGGCGCGCCGCCGCCGACTACCGGCACATCGGCCCCGCCGATCATTACGACGACGTGGTCGCCGAGGTGCGCGCCGAACTCGCCACCCAGGTCGACCTGGCAATCGCCGCGGGCGTGACCCCAGACCGCCTGATCCTCGACCCCGGCCTGGGTTTCGCCAAGAACGCCGAACACAACTGGGAACTCCTGGCGGCCCTGCCTGAACTGGTCGCGGACGGACTCCCGATCCTCATCGGCGCCTCCCGCAAACGCTTTCTCGGCGCCCTCCTCGCCGACGATTCCGGCCCCCGCCCGCCCGACGGCCGCGAAACCGCCACCGCCACCCTCTCCGCCTTGGCCGCCACCCACGGTGCCTGGGGTGTCCGAGTCCACGACGTCCGCGCCTCCCTGGACGCCATCGCCGTCGCGGACGCCTGGCGCCGAGCAGCCACCGCCCGAATCACCGTCCGAGGAGTCACGCGATGAACTCACCCCTGTTGCCGCCGCCTGCCGGTAGGCCCGCGTCTTCGCGGATCGAGTTGCGTGGGCTGCGCGCGTTCGGCAGGCACGGTGTGTTCGATTTCGAACGTGAGGACGGTCAGGAGTTCGTCGTCGATCTGACGGTGTGGGTCGATTTCGCCGCGGCCGCCGCCTCCGACGACCTCGCCGACACCGTCGATTACGGCGCGCTCGCCGAGCGGGCCGTACGCATCGTGACCGGCCCGCCGCGCGATCTGATCGAGACGGTGGTCTCCGAGATCGCCGACGACGTGATGGCCGACCCGCGGATCGAGGCGGTGGAGGCGGTGGTGCACAAGCCGTCGGCGCCGATCCCGCACACGTTCGAAGACGTGCGCGTGGTGGCGACGCGGTATCGCACGGTGGCTCCGGGGTCGCGGCGATGACTCGCGCCGTGCTTTCGATCGGCTCGAACCTGGGCGATCGGCTCGCACATCTACGCAGCGTGCTGGACGCGCTGGGGGAGCGGACCATTGCAGTTTCGCCCGTCTACACCACCGCGCCGTGGGGCGGTGTCGACCAGGACGACTACCTCAATGCTGTTGTCGTAGCGGAAGATCCGGCCTTCGATGACTACGCGTGGCTGCGTTTCGGTCAGGAGCTCGAGCAGGCCGCTGACCGTGTCCGTGAGATTCGTTGGGGCGCACGCACTCTCGATGTCGACATTGTCCAGTGCGCCGACGATGCGGGCACGTCGATCGCCCGCGACACAGATCCCACGCTGATCCTTCCGCACCCGCAAGCCCCCAACCGGGCCTTCGTGCTGATCCCGTGGATGGCAGTCGACCCCTCCGCGCACCTCCTCGTAGACGGCGCCGCCCGCCCGATCGTGGAGCTGCTCGCCGAACTCGACCAGTCCGAAAGAGACGGCGTGCTCCGCACTGACCTGGTGCTACGCGACGAAAGCGCCCGATCGTGCTGAAACCCACCCGGGTACTCGACCTCGCGCTGAACGTGGTGGTCGCCGCCGCGGTCGCCTGGATCGCCACCCGGTTCGCCTACTCCAACTTCCCGGCGATCTCGGTTGCCGCAGGTGCTTCGCTGTTGCCGGTCGCCGCGATCGAGGCGGCGCTCGGCTTCGCGATCAAGGCCAAGATCGCCGACGAGCAGATCGGCGACGGTTCGGGTCAGATGCATCCGATCAATGTCGCGAGGGGGGTGGCGCTGGCGAAGGCGTCGCTGCAGGTGGGTTCGCTGGCCGCCGGTGTGTGGCTCGGTTTCCTGCTGTGGGTTTTCCCACAGCGCGGGACCGTGACCGCGGCTGCTGCCGATTCGCCGGGTGCGGTGGTCGGCCTGCTGGCCGGTTCGGCCCTGGTTGCTGCGGCTTTGTGGCTGGAGTATTGCTGCCGTGCGCCGGAGGACCCGACCGACGACCCGGCTACTACATAGCAACTTGCGAATGGAATCACTGTGACCTTTGGTGGGCCCACCAGCCGATTCCGGCTACCCTGGCCCTCATGGTTTCACCCTCCCGCAGCACGGCGCCCCGACGACGGCGGGACGACGCGGGAAAATTCTTCGTCGGTTTCCTCATCCTGCTCGGTCTGACGGCCAGCGTTTTCCTGATCTTCAGCGAAAATGTCCAGTACGTGCGGATCGGGCTGGTAGCGGCCCTATGGGCAGCGGTGATCGGTGCGCTCGCGGCCACCCGCTACCGCAAGGACGCGGCCGTCGACAAGGCGAAGGTGCGCGACCTCCAGACGGTGTACGAGTTGCAGCTCGAGCGCGAGATCAACGCCCGGCGTGAGTACGAGATGGGGGTCGAGGCGCGGGTCCGTGCCGAAGTCGGCGCCGACTCCTCCGAAATCGCCGCCCTGCGCGCCGAGCTGACCCTGCTGCGTCAGAACCTGCAGGTCCTTTTCGACGGTGCCCTACCCGACGAGCAGGTCGCCTTGCAGGCCGACGCCGTGCGGATCGACGCCCTGCCCGCTGGCGAGTTCAACGCTTTCGACGAATCGGACCACGATTTCGACGATAGCCCGGTGGATGCCAATGCCGCCTGGTTCGGGCCGTGGCAGCAACCGCCCAGCGCCCTGAAACCCGTGTTCATGCAACCGGTTTCGGCCAATTTCGCCGACCCCTACGACGACCCGGTCACGGCCGAAACCTCCGCGATCCAGCTCGACGAGTACGCCGAAGCCCAACAGGCGGCCGCCGCCGAGCCGACCCCCGCGCCCGCGAAGCCGTCCACCAAAACACCCCCGCCCCGCCTGTCGTCCCCGCACACCCGCAAGGTGAGCGAGGTACCCGAGCCGACCTCCAACGGCACGAAGGCAAACGGCAACGGCAAGCCCGCACTCGCCGAGCGCACCCCAGCTCCCGCTGAGGCCAACCCCACTCCGGCCCCTGCGGCGACGTCCGCTCCGGTCCCCGCGGCTACGCCCGCCCCGGCACCCGCCGCGACGCTGGCACCGGCAGCGACGCCCGCCCCAGCCGCTGTGGCTACGGCCGAGCCCGCCCCGGCCCCTTCGGAGCCCACCCCAGCTCCGGTCGCCGCCACCGAGCCCACTCCGGCTGAGCCCGAGCCCGCCAAGCGACCGGAGAAGGCCCCCTCAGTGGGCACCAGCTCCCGCCGCCGCCGACGCGCCGAAACCGAAGGCACCGCCCGCCTCTCCGTAGCCGACATCATGGCCAACCTCGAATCCGAATCCACCCGCTGACCACGAACAGATCCCGCAACAACTGATCTCGCAAGAACGTCGGTAACTCGCCGGGTACGAGCTAACTGACCGTGTCGCTGAAGCTTGCCGCGTTGCCCACTCTCTCCGCGCTCGAGTCCGGCCAGAGTTCGCGGGGCGGCGGGTGAGTGCCAACCCGCTCATCACCCAACCGCCGCCCGCCAATACCGCAGCTCACATCACCTGACTCAGTCCTGAAGGCGCGGAGTAGCGGAATGAGCGCTAGATCACGGTGGGGGTGATGGCGCGGGGACCACACGCACCTCTATTCTCGACTCGTAACGTCTGGTACCCGCACCGCGGGACTGGAACGCAAATCGAGAGGACAACGTTGACCTCGAGAAGTGTCAATTCCGATGGCGCGAATTCGAGTATCGACCCAGCGCCCGCACGTCTGACGGTAGGAATCGTCTCGGCGGGACGAGTGGGTTCCGCACTCGGCGTAGCGCTCGAGCGAGCCGGCCACGTGGTGTTCGGTGTCGCCGCGATCTCCGACGCCTCGGTGCACCGCGCGCGTACCCGGCTGCCCGAAGCCGAGGTCCTGCCGATCGAGCAGATCGCCCAGCGCAGCGAACTCCTCCTGCTCGCCGTCCCTGACGCCGAACTGGCAGGCCTGGTTCGCGGCCTGGCGAGCGCGAATGTGGTCCGCCCCGGCACCATCGTCGTGCACACTTCCGGCGCGAACGGCGTCGCGATTCTCGAGCCGCTCACCAAACAGGGCGCTCTCGGCCTCGCCATTCACCCCGCCATGACCTTCACCGGCCACGACGAGGACATCGCCCGCCTGGCCAACGCCTGCTTCGGCGTCACCGCCGCCGACGAGGTCGGCTACGCCATTGCGCAAGCCCTGGTCATCGAAATGGGCGGTGAGCCGGTGCGCGTCGAGGAAGACCAGCGTTCGCTCTATCACGCGGCCCTCGCGCACGGCAG
This sequence comes from Nocardia sp. NPDC058705, assembly GCF_042749305.1. Classification (NCBI taxonomy): domain Bacteria; kingdom Bacillati; phylum Actinomycetota; class Actinomycetes; order Mycobacteriales; family Nocardiaceae; genus Nocardia; species Nocardia sp. NPDC058705. The sequence goes on from NZ_JBHYRN010000034.1 coordinate 27,847, forward strand.
CAATCACCTGGTCACGGTCATCGTCGACGCGGTCGCGGCCCTGCGCGAATCCCTGTCGGGCCCCGGCCTGCTCGGCCAGCCCCTGGTCGACGACCAGCCCGGCGGCCTGCCCGAACGCTTGCTCGCCCCGCTGGCCTCGGCCGCCCTCGACAACGCCCTGCGCCGCGGCCAGGCCGCGCTGACCGGCCCGGTCGCCCGCGGCGATGTCGACGCCGTCGCTGCCCATCTCGCCGCACTCGCGCAGGTCGACGACCGCCTGGCCGAGGCGTACCGCGCCAATTCGCTGCGCACCGCCGAACTAGCCGAAACCGATCCGGCACTGCTGGAGCTCCTCGCCAAGGAAGGCCACTGATGGAACCCCGAGAAGTGCATCACCACCAGGGCGGCGCCCGCGCCACCGGCGCTTACAAGCCCGGCGTCCTGACCGTGCACCACAACCCCGAGGTCCTCGACACCGTGGCCAAGGCGCTGCGCGGTGCCGGTCGCACCGTCGGTTTCGTGCCGACGATGGGCGCGCTGCACGAGGGTCACCTCGCGCTGATCCGCCAGGCCAAGCTCAACAATCAGGTCGTGATCGTCTCGATCTTCGTCAATCCGCTGCAGTTCGGCGAGAACGAGGACCTCGACGCGTACCCGCGCACCCTCGACGCCGACCTCGAATTGCTCCGCACCGAGGGCGTCGACCTGGTCTTCGCGCCGAGTGTGTCGGATATGTACCCGGACGGCATGCGCACCACGATCCACCCGGGCCCGCTCGGTGACGATCTCGAAGGTGCAAGCAGGCCAACACATTTCGCGGGCATGCTCACCGTCGTCGCGAAGCTGCTCAACATCACCCATGCCTCCGAGGCGTACTTCGGTGAGAAGGACTACCAGCAGCTCACGCTGATCCGGCAGATGGTGCGCGACCTGAACATGGACGCGAAGATCGTCGCCTACCCGACCGTCCGCGAGGCCGACGGCCTGGCGCTTTCCTCGCGCAACCGCTTCCTCGACGCCACTCAGCGCGAGTCGGCGCTGGCCCTGTCGGCCGCGCTGGCCGCCGGTCGTCATGCCGCCGGCCTCGGCCCGGATGCTGTCCTGGAGACCGCCCGCGCGGTCCTCGACGCCGTCGACGGCCTCGAGGTCGACTACCTCGAACTGCGCGACGCGAACCTGGGCCCGGTGTCCACCGCCGGCAACGCCCGCCTGCTGGTCGCCGCCAAACTCGGCGACACCCGCCTGATCGACAACGCCCCCGTAGTGCTCGGTGCCCAGATCGACGGCCACCCCGACGCGAATTCCCTACCTGCCTCGCAGGCGCACTGAAAGGCGACGACGATGTTGCGCACCATGATGAAGTCGAAGATCCACCGTGCCACCGTGACCCACGCCGACCTGCACTATGTCGGTTCGGTGACCGTCGACCAGGACCTCCTGGACGCCGCCGATCTGCTCGAGGGTGAGCAGGTGTGCATCGTCGACATCGACAACGGCGCCCGCCTCGAGACCTATGTGATCGCGGGCGAGCGCGGTTCGGGCGTGATCGGCATCAACGGTGCCGCCGCCCACCTCGTGCACCCCGGTGACCTGGTCATCCTCATCGCCTACGGTCAGCTGGACGAGGCCGAGCTGCGCGAGTACGCGCCCAAGGTGGTCTTCGTCGACGAGCGCAACCGCCCGATGGAGCTCGGCTCCGATCCCGCGCACGCGCCCGAGGGCTCCGGCCTCACCTCACCGCGTTCCCTGTCGATCGTCTGAGCGCGGCGGGGGGCTGGAACAATGCTGCTGACGATCGACGTCCGCAACACGAGCATCGAACTCGGCTTGTTCTCTGGCAGTGGTGAACACGCGAAACTGGTGCGGCACTGGCGAATTCACACCAATCCGCTGATCACCGCCGACGAGTTCGCGATGCAGGTGCGCGGCCTGGTCGGCGCCGATCTCGACCAGATCGTCGGCGTCTCGGCACTGTCCACGGTGCCGCCGGTGCTGCGCGAACTGCGCACCATGCTCTCGCGGTACTGGTCGCATGTACCGCACGTGCTGGTGGAACCCGGTGTGCGAACGGGTATTCCGCTGCTGGTCGACAATCCGAAGGAAGTCGGCGCGGACCGCATCGTGAACTGCCTCGCCGCCTTTCGCAGCTTCGGTGGCCCCGCGATCGTCGTCGATTTCGGCACCGCGATCTGCGTCGACCTGGTTTCGGCCAAGGGCGAATTCCTCGGCGGCGTGATCGCGCCCGGGGTGGAGATCTCCGCCGAAGCCCTGGTGGAACGCAGTGCGATGCGCCGCGTCGAGCTGGCGCGGCCGCGTTCGGTGGTGGGCAAGAACAGCATGGAATGCATCCAGTCCGGCGCCATTTTCGGCTTCGCCGGGCTGGTGGACGGCCTCGTCGATCGCATTCGCGACGAATTCGACGCGTTCTCGGGCACCGATGTCACCGTGGTCGCCACGGGGGCGGGCGCGCCGCTGATCGTGCCGGAGTCGGAAACCATCGACTCCCACGTCCCGCATCTCACGCTCACCGGCCTGCGCCATGTCTACGAGCGCAACAAGAAATAGTGTCTGCTAAACTATCGCTCGTGATCTTCCGTGTGAGCACCCAGGAGTGTTGTCGAGGCTAATCTGCCTCGACCGTTCGAGGCTGACGTTTTCCCCTCGACCGTTTTCTCACACCTGGAGATGCGCTCATGCGTTCTTCTGTCCTTTCCCTTCCGTCGGCACGCGACGAATACTCCGCGACGCCCCCGCTCGACCGGGCGATCGCTTCGGCATTGCCCACCCGGTTGCGTCCTGCTGACCTGCTGCGACTCACCGACGAAGGCGCCGAAGACGTCCTCTCCGGTCGCTACGACCACCTCCTCCCGGCCGACGGCATCTGGCCCGCCGACGAGCGTTGGGCAACCCGCCTTTCCCACGACGACGAGGTCGATGTCTGGCTGATCAGCTGGACGCCAGGGAAATTCACCGATTTACACGACCATGCCGGCTCGCTCGGCGCCCTCACCGTGCTCAGCGGCGCCCTTTCCGAATACCGCTGGAATGGCACGGAGTTACGCAGGCGCACGCTCGCCGCAGGTGATCAGGCGTCGTTCCCGATCGGCTGGGTGCACGACGTGGTGCGCGCGCCCGCCGCCGCCGAATCCGTCGGCCCGCTCGACCCCACCTTGAGCGTGCACGCCTATTCCCCGCCGCTGTCGGCGATGTCGTATTACGAAGTGACCGGCCACGGCACGCTGCGCCGAACCAAAACCGTCCTCACCGACCAGCCCGAAGGTGATCTGTGATGAGCCGTTTGACGATTGATCAGATGCTCGAGAACGCTCGCGCGCGTTTGCGTCGGGTGTATGTGTACGACGTGGCCGCCGCCCTCGAGCGAGGCGCGATTCTGGTCGACATCCGCCCCGCCGCCCAGCGAGCGCGCGAAGGTTCGCTGCCGGGCGCGCTGGTGATCGAGCGCAATGTGCTGGAATGGCGCCTGGATCCGACCTCGTCGGCACGGTTGGCCCTCGCTGTCGATCACGATGTGGAATGGATCATTTTCTGCTCGGAGGGTTACACGTCGAGTTTGGCGGCGGCCGCGCTGCAGGAGTTGGGACTGCACCGGGCCAGCGATGTGATCGGCGGTTACCAGGCGTTGAAGTCGGCGGGACTGCTGACCGTCGGTGTCGGTGTCCCACATTTCGCCCGTGAGGTCAGCGCGCTGGCCTCGCTGTAAACCGGGGAGCACCGCAAAGTGTGCCCGGCGAATTGTGAAGTGCCTCACTGATTTCGCAAGCACATGGGTAACTCCCCACCCACCTCCCAGCCGTCGCGTGCATAACGTGAGCCCGAGAGCTGACTTGTCGCGCTTCCGGGCGGCCCGCTGAATACGCGGAGCGGCGGGGGAGCGGCGAGCAATTCAATTTCGGCGACCGCTAATGTTGTCGAACGTGAGCACTCCTAACCCCGCCGCACCCGGCCGCGCCGCCACTCCCGCTGTGGACACCGATGTTCCCGAGCAGATGCGGATTCGCCGGGACAAGCGGGAACGTTTGCTCACCGAGGGCGGTGAGGCCTACCCCGTGGTGGTCCCACGCACCCACACGCTCGCCGAAATCCGTGCCGCCTACCCGGATCTCGAAGCTGACACCCAGACCGGTCTGCAGGCCGGTATCGCGGGCCGCGTCATTTTCGTCCGTAATACCGGCAAGCTGTGCTTCGCCACGCTGCAGGAAGGCGACGGCACCAAGCTGCAGGCGATGATCAGCCTCAACGGTGTTGGTGCCGACGCGCTGGCCGCCTGGAAGGCCGATGTCGACCTCGGTGACTTCGTGTTCGTGCACGGCGAGGTCATCTCCTCGCGCACCGGCGAATTGAGCGTGATGGCCGATTCCTGGTCGATGGCGGCCAAGTCGCTGCGCCCGCTGCCGGTGGCGCACAAGGAGATGAACGAGGAGTCGCGCGTCCGTGCGCGCTACGTCGACCTGATCGTGCGTCCAGAGGCCAGGGAAATGGCTCGGACCCGCGTGAATGTGGTCCGTGCGCTGCGCAACGCGCTCGAGCGCCGCGGTTTCCTCGAGGTCGAGACCCCGATGCTGCAGACCATCCACGGTGGCGCCGCCGCGCGCCCGTTCGTCACCCATTCCAATGCGCTGGACATGGACCTTTTCCTGCGGATCGCGCCGGAGCTGTTCCTCAAGCGTTGCGTGGTCGGTGGCCTGGAGAAGGTCTTCGAGATCAACCGGAACTTCCGCAACGAAGGCGCCGACTCCACCCATTCTCCCGAGTTCGCGATGCTGGAAACCTACGAGGCCTACGGCACGTATGACGACTCCGCGACGATGACCCGAGAATTGATCCAGGAAGTCGCGCAAGAGGCATTCGGCACCCTTCTGGTGACACTCGCCGACGGCACTGAATATGATCTCGGTGGCGAGTGGACCACCGTCGAGATGTATCCCTCGCTGTCGGAGTCGATCGGAGTCGAGGTGACTCCGGAAACGACAGTCGAGGAATTGCTCGCACTGGCCGATCGGGTAGGTCTGGAAATTCCTTCCGGCAAGGGCTACGGTCATGGGAAACTGGTCGAAGAACTATGGGAACACGCGTATGGCGACAAGCTCTACACGCCGACTTTCGTTCGCGACTTCCCGGTGGAGACTTCACCGCTCACCCGTCAGCATCGCAGCAAGTCCGGTGTCACCGAGAAGTGGGACCTCTATGTTCGCGGCTTCGAGTTGGCAACGGGCTATTCGGAACTGGTGGATCCGGTGATCCAGCGCGAACGTTTCGTCGACCAGGCAAGGCTGGCCGCGGCAGGCGATGACGAGGCCATGGTGCTCGATGAAGACTTCCTCACCGCGATGGAACACGGGATGCCGCCGACCACCGGAACCGGTATGGGAATCGACCGCTTGTTGATGGCACTCACGGGTTCGGGAATCCGAGAAACGATCCTGTTCCCGATTGTCCGGCCCACTAGTCGCTGACCAGTGAATTCATGGGGTGAAGACCCCATGTTGGAAATTTCGCATTTCGGGGTATTCTTGCCTCGGGTATTCGGCCTGGAGGCAGGCTTGACGATTTCGAGAGGACGTTCATCTCATGGCAAAGAAGGTCACCGTTAGCCTGATCGACGATGTCGACGGTGAGTCCATCGCGGACGAAACCATCGAGTTCGCTATCGATGGGGTTTCGTACGAGATCGATCTGTCGGACGCTAATGCGGCGCGCCTGCGTGAAGGCCTGGACGAGTGGGTCGCCAACGCCCGCCGCGTGAGTGGTCGTCGCCGGGTGAAGGCCGCAGGCGCACCCGCACCGCAGGGCAAGAGCCGCGTTTCCATGGACCGTGAACAGAGCGCCGCAATTCGCGAATGGGCTCGTCGTAAGGGCCACAAGGTCTCGGCCCGCGGTCGTATCTCGGCCGAAATCACCGACGCCTACAACAAAGAGGTCGGCAAGAGTTGAGTTATCGGTGGTGCGGGTGCCGCGAGTTCGCGGCCCCGCCTGCCTGCCCCTCGCGGTGATCGGGGACGTAGACTGTTGGCCGTGCACAAGGTGTTTCGAGTATCCGACGGTGTTGCGGCGTGAGCTCTTTTCTGCGGTACACCGACGACACCGGTAAGCAGCACGAATTGGCCTTGGAGGCCGGTCAGCAGCGGGTCACCATCGGTCGCAATGTGCAGGCCGATCTGGTCCTGGCCTGGGACGCCGAGGTTTCGCGTCTGCACGCCGCCGTGGAACATCTCGGCGCGCACTGGACCATCATCGATGACGGACTTTCGCGCAACGGCACCTTCGTCAATGGCGAGCGGCTGGTCGGGCGCCGTCGGCTGAGTCCCGGCGACCGGATTCGGGTCGGGACCACGCTCGTGCATTTCTTCGATTTCGGCGGGGTCGTCGACGACGCGACCCATACCGCCTCCGGGTCCATCCCCACGATGCGCTCGCTCACCGATACCCAGCGCGCGGTGCTGATCGCGCTGTGCCGTCCGTACAAGCACGGCACCGGCTTCGCGACGCCCGCGTCGAATCAGCAGATCGCCGAGGAATTGTTCCTCTCGATCGATGCCATCAAAACCCATCTGCGCGCGTTGTTCTCGAAGTTCGGGGTGGAGAACCTGCCGCAGAACCAGAAGCGCACCCGGCTCGCTGCCTTGGCCATGCAGAGCGGAATGATCTCCGACCACGATTTGTGAGCGCGACGCTCGCGTAGGTCGATGAGCGCCTGAACTATGTCGCGGACCGGCGCTGGGCGGTTGACTTACTCGTATCACCGGAGCGCCCAGATCGAGCTCCGGGCCACGAGTCAGGAGACATCGCATGTTCGCAGTTCGGATGGCCACCATGGTGCTGGCGCTGCTCAGCACCGGACTTGTCGCGGGAGTGTTCTTCGCCTACGCGATCTCGGTGATGCCCGCACTGGCGCGCACCTCCGATCGCACGTTGATCGAGGTCATGCAGAAGGTCAACATCGTGATCATCAACCCGTGGTTCATGTTCGCGTTCATGGGCACCGTCGGTTTCACCGCGTTGGCCGCGGCGCTGCACCTCGGTGGCGACCACCGCACGACGCTGATCTGGATCGGAATCGCCTTGGCGCTCAGCGTGATCGCCTTCGCGGTCACGGCGGCGTTGAACGTGCCGCTCAACGAAGCGCTGGACGCTGCAGGCGATCCCGCGGCGATCGCCGACACCGCCGCTGTCCGTGCCGATTACGAGTCGGCGTGGGTCCGCTGGAACATCGCGCGCACGGTCCTGACCACCGCGTCGTTCTTGGTGCTGTGCGGGGCGATGTTCGTCGCCGGGGTTCAGCACGGCAAGTCCGCCGATGCTGCTGCGGGACTGGATGTTTCGCAGCCGAGCGGGCAGGTTTACGCCCAGCACGGCGGTCCTGTTGCCGGACAGCAGTTTTCGCAGCAGTCCGCTGCTCCGGTCGCCGGTGCGCCTTACCGCTCGCAGCACCGGGGTCGATGATTTCCGTGCGGTAGCGCCACGCGATCACTAGAACGTGTTCCATGATAAGTGGAACACGTTCTAGTGAGGAGTCGTTCATGCGACGTAGTTCGCTTCTGGTGCTCGCCGCGGCGGCCCTGCTCGCCTGCCTGCCCGCCACCGCGTCGGCCCAGCCCCTCTCGGTCGACTACAACTTCTTCGCCGGCATTCCACCGGAGCTCACCAACCCGGGCGGGTCGCTCCCCGGCGCGAACGACCCGAACTGCGTCCCGTCACCCGAACATCCCGACCCGGTGGTCCTGCTGCACGGCACCGGCGGCGGAGGGCAGACGAACTGGGGCGTATATGCCCCGCTGCTGGCCAACGAGGGTTATTGCGTATTCACCCTCACCTACGGCGCCTACGGCCTCCCGTGGCCCGTTTCGGCGGTCGGTGGCATGCGTCCCATCGAGCAGAGCGCCGCGGAGGTTTCCGCCTTCGTCGACGGGGTGCTGGCCCGCACCGGCGCCGAGCGCGTCGACCTGATCGCCCATTCACAGGGCAATATCGTCGGCAACTACTACATCAAGCGGCTCGGCGGCGCGGACAAGGTCGGCAAGCTGGTCGGGATCGCGCCGCCGTGGCTCGGCACCAACGCGTTCGGGGCGGGCGATATCGCCCACTTCAGCCGAGCGCTCGGCGCGGGTCCGGCCTTCGACGCGGTGAGTTCGTCGCTGTGTCAGGCGTGCGGGCAGATGTTCACCGGTTCGCCCTTCATGACCGCGCTCAACGCCGACGGCGTGTACGACCCGCGCGTGCGCTACACCAATATCGTCTCCGCCATCGACGAGCTGGTCGTCCCGCACACATCGGGGCTGGTCCCGGGGCCGAACGCCACGTCGATCGTCGTGCAGGACGGGTGCGCGCAGGACTGGTCAGAACACCTGGCCATCGCGGGCAGTCCGCGCGCGGCCGGTCACGTCCTCAACGCCCTCGACCCCGCCAGACAGGCCCCGGTACCGTGCGAATTCGTCCCACCCTTCACCGGATGACCCTCCTGACGCGATTTCGCTACAGGCAAAACTGAACAGGAAACGAATGCCGCGACGTGCGCGTTGTGAGTGAGTGACCATGTTATCGCCGGTCCTCAATAGGGTGGACCGGCGGCGGTGCAATCCCCTGCCAACTAGAGTGGATGGCGGGGGCCGCAACCCCCGGGCTTCATGGCAGGCTGACGACGAAACTTGTCGGTCCGACGCCCTAGGTTGTATCGAGCATACTGCGGCGTCTGTTGCCAGAATGTCGGAGCAGGAGAGTGAGGGAGCGATGTTCGAGAGGTTCACCGACCGCGCGAGGCGTGTCGTTGTCCTGGCCCAAGAAGAGGCCCGGATGCTCAACCACAACTACATCGGCACCGAGCACATCCTGCTTGGGTTGATCCACGAGGGCGAGGGCGTGGCGGCGAAGTCGCTGGAGTCCCTTGGCATCTCGCTGGAGGGTGTGCGTAGCCAGGTCGAGGAGATCATCGGGCAGGGCCAGCAGGCGCCGTCCGGTCACATCCCCTTCACCCCGCGTGCCAAAAAGGTGCTGGAGCTGAGCCTGCGCGAGGCGCTGCAGCTGGGCCACAACTACATCGGTACCGAGCACATTCTGCTCGGCCTCATCCGCGAGGGCGAGGGCGTCGCGGCCCAGGTGCTGGTCAAGCTGGGTGCCGACCTCAATCGTGTCCGTCAGCAGGTCATCCAGCTGCTGTCCGGGTACCAGGGCAAGGAGCCCGTCGAGGGCGCCGGTCCGCGCGGCGAGGCGGGTACACCGTCCACGTCGCTGGTGCTCGACCAGTTCGGCCGTAACCTCACTCAGGCCGCGCTCGAGGGCAAGCTCGACCCGGTCATCGGCCGCTCGAAGGAAATCGAGCGCGTCATGCAGGTGCTGAGCCGCCGCACCAAGAACAACCCGGTGCTGATCGGCGAGCCCGGTGTCGGTAAGACCGCGGTCGTCGAGGGCCTGGCTCAGGCCATCGTCAACGGTGAGGTCCCCGAGACCCTCAAGGACAAGCAGCTCTACACCCTCGACCTGGGTTCCCTGGTCGCGGGCAGCCGCTACCGCGGTGACTTCGAAGAGCGCCTCAAGAAGGTGCTCAAGGAGATCAACACCCGCGGCGACATCATCCTGTTCATCGACGAGCTGCACACGCTCGTCGGCGCGGGTGCTGCCGAAGGCGCCATCGACGCGGCCTCGATCCTGAAGCCGAAGCTGGCCCGTGGCGAGCTGCAGACCATCGGTGCCACCACCCTCGACGAGTACCGCAAGTACATCGAGAAGGACGCCGCCCTGGAACGCCGTTTCCAGCCGGTGCAGGTGGGCGAGCCGACCGTCGAGCACACGATCGACATTCTCAAGGGTCTGCGCGACCGCTACGAGGCGCACCACCGGGTCTCCATCACCGACAGCGCCCTCGTGGCCGCCGCCACCCTGGCCGATCGCTACATCAACGACCGGTTCCTGCCGGACAAGGCGATCGACTTGATCGACGAAGCGGGCGCGCGCATGCGCATCCGCCGGATGACCGCTCCGCCGGACCTGCGCGACTTCGACGACAAGATCGCCGATGCTCGTCGGGAGAAGGAAAGCGCTATCGACGCGCAGGACTTCGAGAAGGCCGCGCGTCTGCGCGACAAGGAGAAGCAGCTCGTCGCCAAGCGTGCCGAGCGGGAGAAGCAGTGGCGTTCCGGTGATCTGGACGTCGTGGCCGAGGTCGACGACGAGCAGATCGCGGAGGTGCTTGCCAACTGGACCGGCATCCCCGTCTTCAAGCTCACCGAGGAGGAGACCACCCGTCTGCTCCGCATGGAAGACGAGCTGCACAAGCGGATCATCGGCCAGGAGGATGCCGTCAAGGCGGTCTCCAAGGCGATCCGCCGCACTCGCGCCGGTCTGAAGGACCCCAAGCGTCCGTCGGGCTCGTTCATCTTCGCCGGCCCCTCGGGTGTCGGTAAGACCGAGCTCGCCAAGTCGCTGGCGAACTTCCTGTTCGGCGACGACGACGCGCTCATCCAGATCGACATGGGCGAGTTCCACGACCGCTTCACCGCTTCTCGTCTGTTCGGTGCCCCTCCCGGGTACGTGGGCTACGAGGAGGGCGGCCAGCTCACCGAGAAGGTGCGGCGCAAGCCGTTCTCGGTGGTGCTGTTCGACGAGATCGAGAAGGCGCACCAGGAGATCTACAACACGCTCCTGCAGGTGCTCGAGGACGGCCGTCTCACCGACGGTCAGGGTCGTACGGTCGACTTCAAGAACACCGTGCTGATCTTCACCTCGAACCTGGGCACCTCCGACATCTCCAAGGCCGTGGGCCTGGGCTTCACCCAGTCCAACGCCGAGGGCTCGAACTACGAGCGGATGAAGCTCAAGGTCAACGACGAGCTGAAGAAGCACTTCCGCCCCGAGTTCCTCAACCGCATCGACGACGTGATCGTCTTCCACCAGCTCACGAGCGAACAGATCGTGATGATGGTGGACCTGATGATCGCCCGTGTCGGCAAGCAGTTGAAGAACAAGGACATGGCGATGGAGCTGACCGACCAGGCCAAGAGCCTGCTCGCCAAGCGCGGCTTCGACCCGGTCCTGGGCGCGCGTCCGCTGCGTCGCACGATCCAGCGCGAGATCGAGGACCAGCTGTCGGAGAAGATCCTCTTCGGCGAAATCGGCGCGGGCCAGACCATCATGGTCGACGTCGAAGGCTGGAACGGCGAGGGCCTCGGCGAAGACGCCAAGTTCACCTTCACCGGCAAGACGAAGCTGACCAAGGAGACCAAGGGCGACGACAAGCCCGAGGTAGTCCTCACCGGCGCAGCCGAGGGCACCGCGCCCGAAGCCGCAGCCTCCGGCGAGTAATCAGCTGAACGACTGAGCCCGCCCCCTGGAGTTCCAGGGGGCGGGCTTTTCGCTGTTCGAAACCGGCTCGTGTCTTCCCACCGGGATTGCTACATTGACCATATGTCCGCCCCGCTCAGCGCCGTAGTCCTGATCGCCACCCACCCGGGGAAGGGGCCCGACCAGATCGCTGCCTTCAACACGCTGGCTCCGCTTGTTCGCGCCGAACCGGGCTGCCTGCGCTACGACCTACACTCTGTCCCCGGGAACCCGGACCGCTTCGTACTGTTCGAGGAGTGGAAATCCGCCGAGGCGCTGGCTGCCCATGACTCCTCGGAGCATATGCGGGCGGCCGATATCGCCAATAAAGCATTCCGCGCTGGTCCAGCCGAACTCATCGTCATCGACCCGAAGCCGGTGGCCTGAACCGTTATTCGAATCGGGTGAGGACGGGGGAGTTCTTTTCGGCGGCGAACGTGAGAAAGCTCCGCAGTCCTTCGTAGTGTTCCCGGAGGAAGTCGCGGCTGAAGTCGGTGTCCCAGATGTCCGGGCATACATCGTTGTCGTCCATGACCTCGGGGTCGAAGTGCGCGTCGAGGACGGCGAACGGGGTCGATGTCATGGTGCGGGCGGCGGTGGATACCTCGTCGGCCGTCCAGACGCGTGGTTCGCCGTCGCCTGCCCATGGGTCGAGGTCGCGGATCAAGTCGAGGTCGATGCCTGCTGCTTCGAGCAGGTATCGCAGGCCGTCCCACGCCTTGTCGATGTCGCCCGCGGGTTCGCCGGTGCGGTCGATGGCGTCGATCAGGTCGAATGCGGCCTCGGCATCGGCGGTGATGCGGGCGGCGTCTTCGTCGGAGATGCGGTGGAATGCGAGTACTGGTCCCATGGTGGGAAAGGTAGGAATCCAGACTTGGCGATAGCTTGGCGTCCGCTTTTCGCCGGTCCTGCGGGCGAATTTCGCGGCGTACGGTGGGAATTGCTTATCCAACCGACACGGGGGTGTTCGCACACATGACTGATTCCGATCGCACGCTGATTGCCGTATTGCTCGACCGTTCCGGGTCGATGCAGACGATCAAGGCCGATACCGAAGGTGGGCTCGCTGCCTATTTCGAGCAGCAGCGGGAGGTGCCGAAGAAGATCGAGGTGACGCTCGCGCAGTTCGACACCACCTACGACGTGGTTTACGCGAACCTGCCGCTCGAGCAGGTGCCCGCGCCGAACCTGCAGCCGCGCGGCGGAACCGCGCTCTATGACGCGGTCGGCAAGCTCGTCACCAGCGTGGGCGCCGAGCTGGCCGAGCGCCCGGAGCAGGAGCGCCCCGGCACCGTGATCGTCGTGGTCCTCACCGACGGCCACGAGAACTCCAGCCGCGAATGGACCCACGCCGCCGTGAAGTCCCTGATCACCCAGCAGCAGGACGTCTACAACTGGACCTTCGTGTTCCTCGGCGCCAACATGGACGCCGTAGAAGTGGGCACCAACCTCGGCTTCGACCCCGGCTCGGCCATTACCTACGCCCCGGTCGCAGGCGGCGTCCGAGGAGCCTTCGACGCCCTCTCCGCCTACTCTTCCCGAGCCCAAGCCGCCCCGGCGGGCGCAGCCAGACGCGCCCGTTTCTCTGCCTCCGAACGCAAACAAGCCAACCAGGGTGAGTAGCCCTACGCTGCGTCGACCTTCTCGAACCGTGCGACGAACCGAACTTCGAGGGCATACGCCAAACGCTCGAGCATGCCGATAGTGGGTGTCCCGCCCCCCGATTCGAGTCGCGAGACCTCAGGCTGACGTAGTCCGGCCCGCTCGGCCAGCTGTGTCTGCGTCAGCCCGAGTTCCAGCCGCCGTTCGCGAATCGCTTCGGCCAGCTCGATCGCCAGAATTGCCTCAGCCCGTCCGGCCGCGTACTCGCCCGCGTCGAACCCGGGACTGCTCATCCGCTCACGGCGCAGTTCGTCCATCGATGGGTGCTCAGTCATGATCGGTTACCTCCTGTCGAAATCTGTGTGGGCACAACCGTGTTCCGATTCGCATACCTTGCGCAATGCCTTGGCCCGCGCTACTTCGTCGGTCTCCCGCATGCGAGTCTTGCGGAAAACTGTCAGCAGCACGATGCGACGACCCGGAGCGAGCCAATAGGTGATTCGCATTTCTCGCGGGTGCAGGTGAAAGCGGAGTTCGCGCACCCCGCCACCAAGATTGCGTGACCACGGTTCACTCAGGGTGGTCGCTCGTTCGGCAAGCATGCCCACATACACGTCTACCTGGGCGAACTCGCGCGTACTCAAAGAGCGCAGCCATCGGGCTACCTCGGGTTCGAGTTCCACCAGATACAGGTGCATAAGATTGATCCTATATAGGTCAGATCCTATATTGCAATGATGGCCTCACTGCCAACCCGGGCGGACCAGCCCTGACTCGTAGGCGATGACTACGAGTTGGGTGCGGTCTCGGGCGGCCAGTTTGGTGAGGATTCGGCTGACGTGGGTGCGGGCGGTGGCGGGGGACATGTAGAGGCGGCTGCCTATTTCGGCGTTGGTGAGCCCTTCGGCTACCAGGGTCATCACCTCGCGTTCCCGGTCGGTGAGTTCGGCGAAGGCGGCGGGGGGTGGTTGCTTGGTGTGGGTGGCGAATTCGGCGAGGAGGCGGCGGGTGACGCCGGGGGAGAGGAGGGCGTCGCCCGCGGCTACTACGCGGACGGCGCGGAGCAGGTCGGCGGGTTCGGTGTGTTTGACCAGGAACCCGGCGGCACCGGCGCGGATCGCCTCGAAGACGTATTCGTCGAGTTCGAAGGTGGTGAGGACGACGACGCGGACCGCCGCGAGTTTCGGGTCGTCGGCGATCATGCGGGTGGCGGCGAGGCCGTCGACGATGGGCATGCGGATGTCCATCAGCACCACGTCGGGGACAAGCGCGCGGGTCATTCGCACGGCCTGCTCCCCGTTTTCGGCCTCGCCGATCACCTCGATATCGTCCTGGGCGTCCAGGAGAGCGACGAAACCGCCACGCACCAGCGCTTGATCGTCGGCGACCAGCAGTCGGATCTTCGCCGAACCTGCACCGATCGGCAGGTCGCCGTCATCGCCGGGGTTACTCATGCTGGGTCGCCGTTACGTGAACCACCCGCTGCCCGCTCACGCGCTGGCCTCCTTGCCGTTGGTGAGCTCGGAGCGTGCGCCTGCCGACCGCGAATCGCCCGACAAAGCCACCGGTCGAGCGGGCAATCTGGCCGCCACCCGGAACCCACCGGACGGTCGTGGCCCTGCGGTGAGCGCCCCGCCGAGCGCATGCGCGCGTTCCCGCATCCCGATGATCCCGTTGCCGCCGATCCCCGTTCGGACCGCCGTCCCGGTGGGCCGCGTGTTGTCGACGGTGATGTCGATGGATTCCGGCGTGTATCGCAAGGTGATCAGGGCTGTCGCGCCGGGCGCGTGCCGCACCACATTGGTGAGCGATTCCTGAATGATCCTCGCCGCCGCCACATCGATCACGCTCGGCAGCTTCTTGGGCATGCCGATGATCTTGGTGTCGACGTCGAGCCCGGTCGCGCGGGTGCGTTCGAGGAGGGTATCGAGGTCTTCGAGGGTGGGTGCGGGCGCCCGTGGGGCGGGCCGTGGCGGCACCGCGACCTCGTTCGAATCCGGCTCGGCAGCAGTGCTTTCAGGATATTCCGGTACGACGGTCGCACCGCTGCGGATCGCGTGAAGGAGCGTATGGACCTCGGTCAATGCCTCTTTGGACGTGGTCTTGATGGTGGCCAGTGCTGCCGCGGCCTGCTGCGGTTTGCGATCGAACAGTTCCAGCGCGACAGAGGACTGCACATTGATCAGCGAAAGACTGTGCGCGAGAACATCATGCAGCTCACGGGCGATAGCCAGCCGTTCCTCGGAAGCCGCCCTCGCCTGCTGGGCTTGCTCGTCACGCGCCGCGGCCTCGGCCCGCTGCTCACGCGCCAACACCACGGCCCGCCGCTGCCGCACCCCCTCAGCGATCCCGACCAGCACGCCCATCCACGCGAGCAACCCGAATATCTGCCACACATCGGAGTGCCGCCCGAGCAGTGCGGGCAACGGCCACACCATCAACAGATAGCCGAGAGCCACCACCGGGTATGTGCGCCAACGTGATCCGCTGACAGCGGCGGTGAGGAACGCGATGATCAGCGAAAGGAAGATCGGCCCGTAGCCGTAGTCGCGCAGCACATACGCCACCGCGGCGACGAACGCCACCAGCAATACCGGTTCGGGCAACACCCGCCGGAACCCGAGCGCGATCGGCCCGGCGAGCAGCAGCAGATACGCGAACGCATCCAACGACCGCACCCCGGTCTGACTCGCATTCGCACCGGAACTCGCCGCCAGCTGAATCACCGCGACGACCACCGCCAGGCCCCAGTCCCGCACGACCGAGCCACGCACCCACTTCGCAGACATGCCCACCTGCTCAACCCTATTGCGTGCACGCGCCCACCGCGTCGGCCTACACACGTATTTCCCGCGACTGCGCCTCGCGGCGTAGTGCCGAGCACGCCGCGCGACGGATGCCCGAGCACCCTCTGAGCGCGGATTCTGATTCCCATGAACGAATCGATCGTGGTCACCACCGAGTTGACCAAACGCTATGGCGAGCACCTCGCGGTGGACGCGGTGAGCATGCGGGTCGCGGCCGGGGAGATCTACGGATTCCTCGGACCCAACGGCGCGGGCAAAACCACCACGTTGCGCATGCTGGCCGGTCTCATCCGGCCCAGCTCGGGCACCGCGACCGTCCAGGGCCTGAGTCCCGGCGACCCGGAGGTATTGCGCCGGATCGGCGTGCTCATCGAGGGCCCCGGCTTCTACCCCTACCTGTCCGGTCGCGACAACCTGCGGGTCCTGGCCCGTTATCGCGGCCACAGCAACGCCGAGGTCGAGACGGCGCTGGAACGTGTCGGCCTTGCGGACCGGGCAGCCGACCGCTTCCGCACCTATTCGCTCGGCATGAAACAGCGCCTCGGCGTCGGCGCGGCCATGCTCGGCGACCCTGATCTGCTCATCCTCGACGAACCGACCAACGGCCTCGATCCGGCGGGGTTGGCCGAAATGCGCACACTCATCACCGATCTCGCCTTCGACGGGCACACCGTGCTGTTGTCGAGCCACCAGCTCACCGAGGTGCAGGAGATCTGCCACCGTGTCGGGGTGATCTCCGGTGGGCGGCTGCTCGCGGAATCGACAGTCGCCGAATTGCGCGGCACCGCAACTGTTCTGGTTCGTGCCGAACCCGTGGACGTGGCGCTCTACGCCGTGCGAACAGTCACCGATGCGCCTGTTCGGGCGGGCGCCGACGGCATAAGGGTCGAAACCAGCGCCGCGATGGCGCCGGATGTGGCACGCGCTGTCGTCGCGGCAGGCGCGGACCTGATCGAACTGCGGGTGGACGAGAGATCCCTGGAAGAAGTGTTCTTCGAGATGACGGCTGTGGAGGTAGCGAAATGAACGCCATGACAAGGGATCTCACCGCGAGTGTGCGCGCTGAAGCGCTGCGCCTCGGTCGCTGGCCCGCCTTCTGGATCGTCCTCGGCACCTGGATCCTGCTCAACCTGACCTTCGCCTACCTGTTCAACTACCTCGCCTACACCTCCGGCGAAAACGGGGCGATGTCGGACGGCCTGCCCCGCGATGTCCTGCTCGGCCAACTCATGCCCGCTGCGGTCCCCGAAGTGTTCACCCAGGGCATGTCGATGTTCGGGGGCGCGCTGGTGCTGATCCTCGGTGCTCTGGCCGTGGGAAGCGGATATGGCTGGGGCACTTGGAAAACCGTATTCACCCAGGGCCCGAGCCGAGCGATGGCGGTGGCGGGACTCCTTTTGACCCTGCTGGCAGTGGTCTTCGTGCTGGTCCTGGCCGCCTTCGCCGTCGATATCGGCATCGCCACGGTGATCGCCGCCAGCGAATCTCAGCCGATAACGATGCCTTCGCTGAACGACTCGACGATCGGAATCATCACCGGTACAGCCATTCTCGGCATGTGGACCCTCGCGGGCGCCCTCATCGGCGCAATCGCTCGCGGCCCGGCCTTGGCTGTCGGCCTCGGCCTGGTGTGGGTGTTGGTGGTGGAGAATCTGCTCCGCGGTGTGGCGGGCATCCTCGGCCCGATCGAAGCCGTCACCAACCTGATGCCCGGCACCGCCGCTGGTTCGGCAGCCGGCGCGATGCGTACGGTGGAGGGCCCGGCCAACCCTGGTGTCCTCGACATCCTCACCCGTGGTGAATCTTTCGCCCTGCTGGCTGTGTACGTGCTGACCTTCGCGGGCGGCACGATCTGGCTCATGACCCGCCGCGACCTCACCTGACTCGCGCGGAGATCGGCGGCAGGCCACAACGGTCTGCCGCTTCTTCGTGGCATGTCCGTGCAGGGCTACCAGGGCGGGCGGCGGGCGCATCTCCGCACCCGGCGTACCTGATTCGAGGAAGCGCCCCTGCGGCAATGTAGTTCGGTCGAGAAGCTAAGGCGCACTGAGTATTCGGTGAGCGAGAGTGGATAGACCGGCGATGATCTGCTCGGGCGAAAGTCCGCGGTCGCGCTGCTGGAGGTAGACCTCGGCGGCGAGCGGTGCGAGGACCGTATCCACCAGCGAATCAGGTTGTGGCACAACGGCCTCGACGAGCAGAGACCGCACGTGGACAGCCCAGAAGCCGTAAGCGCCGGTGGCGAAACGGGCACCCCCGGTCTCGGCGCCGAGCACGAGATGTGCGTGTGCGGTGAGCAATTCGATCATCGCCGCGTAGAAGGCGGCCAGCCGGTCGGCCGGGGGTGCGCCGGGGCCGAGTGGGGGTGCACCGCGCAGGAGCTGCTCCTGGAGGGCTCGTTCGTGCTCGTCGAGCAGGGCGACGGCGATGGAGTTGCGGTCGGGGTAGCGGCGGTAAAGGGTGCCGCGGCCGACGCCCGCCGCCCTGGCGATGTCGTCCATGGTGACCGTGCGTGGGTCGCGGGTCGCGAAGAGTTCGGCGGCCGCCGCCAGCACTTTCGCGCGATTGCGGGCCGCGTCGGTGCGCTCGGTAGGCGGTGACGCACCGCTGAGCAGGTCGGATCGGGGCTCCATGCTTCGACTCTAGCCCAGAAAAGAATATGTGGACACGATGTCCACTTGTGTTCTATCGTCGAGAAATCAGCAAACGGACATCATGTCCAGTTAGGGAAATGCCATGACACACCTGCTGCACCTCGACGCCAGCGCCCGCACCAACTCCCTCAGCCGCAAGCTCGGCGCCGAATTCGTCCAGGCCTGGCGCGCGGCGGAACCCCACGGCACCTACACCTATCGCGACCTTGCCGACGAGCCGACGCCGTTCATCGACGAAGGCTGGACCGAACTGTGCGACGCGGTCCTGGCCGCCGGGGCCACCGGCCTCGACCGACTCGCGGACCTGGCCGTCACGCCTGCGACACAAGCTGCCTGGCGGGTGGTCGAACCGCTGCTGGCGCAGGTGCTGGCCGCCGACGTGATCCTGATCGGCACACCGATGTACAACTACTCCATCCCCGCCGCCCTCAAGGCCTGGCTCGACCAGATCACCTTTCCGCGAATGTCATTGGGGCAGCGCAGGTTCGTCGTGGTCACGGCTCGTGGCGGCGCGTACTCGCCCGGCGCGCCCAAGGCCGCGTTCGACTACCAGGAACGCTTTCTGCGCGACTTCTTCGCCGGTCATTTCGCCGTCACCGACACGGTTTTCGTCAACGCCGAACTCGCCAATGCCGTCCAGGATCCGAACCTCGCCCACCTGCGCGACGCCCACGCGGCATCGCTTGCCGCCGCGCAGGCCGAAGTGCGGCTGCTCGCAAAGGAATACGTGCGATGAGCTGGATAGTGCTCGGCCTGGCCGGACTCGTCGAGATCGTGTGGTCGCAGACCATCAAACCCACCGAGAACTTCACCAGACTCGGTTCGACCCTGCTCTGCATCGCGCTCGGCTCCCTGGCCGTCTACCTGCTCTCGCGCGCGATGCAGACCCTCCCGGTCGGCACCGCCTACGCCGTATTCACCGGGATCGGTGCCGTCGGCGCGATCGGGCTCGGGGTGCTGGTGCACAAGGACCCGCTGAGTGCGGGGCGCGTGCTGGCACTGTCGCTGATCGTCGGTGGCATCGTGCTGGCGCGGGCCACCGCGACCGAATGAAGTGCGCGAGAGACGCTGTCGCACACCCGATGCGGCATTCGGCCGGTCAGGACCGGTAGAGTCGGCTGATGGACCAGCAAGTTCGCCCCCCGGACCTGTCCACGCGCCCGCACGAGCTCACCGTCGAGCGTGTGATGACAGCGCAGCCCAGCTTGCTCTACGCGGCCTGGACCCAAGGTCTCGACCTGTGGCTGGCGGTTCCCGGATCGGTCCTGATGCGCCCGGCCGTCAACGAGCCGCTCTACTTCGACACCGGCTCCGACGACAAACGTAACCCCCACTACGGCCGCATCCTGCTCCTGGAGCAGAACCGTCGGGTCGAGTTCACCTGGGTCACCGCCGCCACCGACGGCGTCGAAACGGTGGTCGCCGCCGAATTCCTCAAGCAGCCGCGCGGCATCCGCCTCCGCCTGCGCCACTGCGGGTTCCCGACCGCCGCGATTCGGGATCTACACCAGCAGGTCTGGCCCGACAAGCTTGAACGCCTCGACGAAGTCACCAGCAAGGTCTCCTGAGCGGGACCCCATCCGTCGACGCGCGAGTAGGTTCGTCACCGAACGCACCACACACGAATCGAAAGGATCGCGATGCCGACTCGTAGCGCACGCACACTCTGGTCAGGCGGACTGCAGGGCGGGTCCGGGCAGGTCGAACTGGTCAGCTCGGGGGTGGGCAAGTTCGATGTGAGCTTCCCGCGCCGAGTGGCCGACACGGCCGAGGGCACCAGCCCGGAGGAACTGATCGGGGCGGCGCATTCGTCGTGCTACTCGATGGCGCTGTCGGCCGAGATCGCCAATGCCGGTGGCACGCCGGAAAGCCTTGACGTGACCGCCGACGTCACGTTGGCGCCGGACCCGGCAGGCGGCTTCGGCATCAGCAAGATCAAGCTCACCGTGCGCGGACAGGTCTCGGGGCTCGACGCCGACGGGTTCGCCGCGGCGGCCCTCGCGGCCAAGAACGGTTGCCCGGTCAGCAAGGCTCTCACCGGGGTCGCCGAGATCGAGCTGGACGCGGCACTGGTCTGAACCGGCGCAATCACGCAAACGGCCGTCGCGGAATCGGAAAACTGATTCGCGGCGGCCGTTTTGCGTGATCACGCCGGTCAGCGCTGGGTGAACCAGCGATGCGCGGCCGGGGCGTACATGGCCGGAATCGCGATGACGACAGCCAGGATGTGCACCGCGCGGCAGCCGGCCAGCACGATCGAGCTCTCGGACATGCCGTCGAACAGGGTCGTGTAGTCGTCGGTGGACAACACGACCGCCAAGGGCTCGATGATCAGCGAGATCAGGCCGACCACGCCGATGCCGACGGTCAACACCGCGCGGGCAACGCGGCTGCCGTTGAGCATGTACAGCGCGACCCCGGCGACGGCCAGGTAGATGGCGAGCCGCGGTAGCAAACCCGTGGCGGTGGCGCCGAATTCTCCGCCGCCACGAACAGCGCGCAACAGTCCTTCCGCGACGCCCGCGGCCAGGGCGGTGAGGAGTCCGCCGAACGCGACATGCACGGCGCGGGGGCGGGTTTCGGAAACAAGAAAGGCAGTGCCGGTCATGCCACCGACACTGCCCGTCTCAGCTGCTCGCGAGGATCACCCTGCGGTAGGAACCTTGTCCACTACCGCAGTGCTACGCCGCGCGGCGAATTCGGTGAGCGCGGCGAACGCCAGCCCCAAACTCACCCACAGCGTGGTTGTTTGGGCCAGCGAGGCCACCCGGAAATTCCACAGCAGGGTGGCGGGGAAGTCGTCGGCCACCTCGTTCACGCCGGGCAGTAGCACGTAGCCGACCGTGGTGACCACGACGAACGCGCCGACCCCGGCGATGAGCCGCAGCGTGTCCGACGCGGCGAGCGCGCGGTAGGCGGCGACGGCTGCCGCGACGGCCAGCAGGCCCAGGACGACGGCCGCGACCCACAGCCAGGTGCGCTCGTTGATGGTTTCCGGATCACCCACCGCGGGCGGGTTGGCCGGATATTTGAAGAACGGCACCGCCACGATCGCCGCCCACGCGAGAACCGCTGCGGTCAACGACAATTGGGTCCCGGACAGTTTCGTGAACCGGCGTGCGACGTTGATCGCCGCCGCGAACAGCGCACCGAACGCCATGCCCGCCAAGCCGAGCGCGAGAAACTGTCCCGCCTTCTGACCCGACCGGCTGACCAACGCTTCTTCCCCGTGGGAATGCCCCTCGGCAGCATCGGGTGCGTGCGAATGCGCGGCGGAACCGGCTTCCTCGATGGCGATCGCGGCGTCCACCTGGGGCTCGCCGACGAAATAGCCCACTGTCGCGGCCAGCAGACCGGCGATCAAACCGGCCAGCAGGCCACGCAACAGCAGGGTCTTGAGTGATCCGATCAGTGGCACGGGACACCGAGCAGGTGACGTCCGTCGTGCATCAGCTCGTGCAGGAACATCCCGCTACGCGAGACGGCCCCCTGGTCGAAACCGACCAGGTACAAGGCGAGCAGTGCAAGAAGAACGACACCGACCGTGACGAGCACGGTTGCGAGGGTGTCGAGGCCGGTCGACCGGCTGGGTGAATGCGCGATAGCCATTCGAGTCCTCCTGTAGGGATACGCGTCCCACGGTTGAAGTGTGGTGCGAAGGTGCCGGTGTCTGGCTCTCCGGCACCGGTGACCCGGTACATGGATGACAGTGGCGCGACCGCTCCGGACTCACACCGGAATTACCGCGCACCCTCGCGGATGTTGCCTCGAACTGTGACAGCCCCGAGCCGTCCACGTCAATACGCGTATGCGCATGTCCAGCGGAAACGCCGCTGTCAGGCCTTCGCGGGCACGTCGAGGACGACCTCGAACTCGAGCAGCGAGGCACCCGTCGACACCGGCTTCGGACGCTCGCCGTCGCCACCGTTACCGGCGTGCGCCGCGCGGGCCGGACCGTCACGCCACGCGGCGAACGACTCCTCCGAATCCCATTGCGTCACCACGAAATACCGGTTGTCGCCGGCGACGGGGCGCAGCAACTGGAACCCGAGGAAACCGGGGGAGTTCTCCACCGCGCCCGCACGAGCGGCGAACCGCTTCTCCAACTCGGGGCCCGCACCCTCGGGAACTTCGATCGCATTGATCTTCACAACAGCCATAGGAGTGACAGTACTTTCCTCGGTAGCGACGAGTTGGGCGCGTAGGTCGCGCACCTTCTCGGCTGCCACCGGTGCGACCGCTCCCGGCGGGCACGCCTTCGTCGCGCCTCTGGTCGGTCCGGATCGTGGCGGACTCGCTTGCGGCGACGCGCCTTGGCGTCGGGCAGTATCGGTGGTGTGTTGTACGACGAAGGTGGGTCGGGTGTGCCGATCCTGCTGTTGCACGGGCTGATGGGCAGTGCGCGGACGTGGACCGATCAGGTGCCGTGGTTGCGTGGGTATGGGCACGTCTACGCCGTCGACGCGGCAGGACACGGGCGGCCGACGCCTCCGGAGCTCACCACCGAGGCGTTCGTGGCCGACCTGGCCGAGCGCACCGCCGCGATCACCGAGCCGATGGTGATCGTCGGGCATTCGATGGGGGCCATCCACGGCTGGGTGTTCGCGGCGACCTATCCCGAGCGGGTGCGTGCGATCGTCGTCGAGGACATCGCCCCCGATTTCACCGGCCGCACCGCCGCCCACTGGGCCGAATTGATCCACTCCTGGCCGCAACCGTTCGCCGACGAACAGGCCGTGCTCGACTACTTCGGCCCGGTCGCGGGCACCTATTTCCTGCGAGCGTTCACCGAGGCGGCCGACGGCTACCGCCTACACGGCGAGGTGGACACCTTCCGCGCGATCTCCGAAGAGTGGGGCACCCGCGACTTCTGGACCGAATGGAAGTCGCTGCAGGTGCCCGCGCTCCTGATCGAAGGCGAGCACACCATCACCCCACCGGGCCAGATGCGCACGATGGCCGAGGTGATTCCCGATGCGGAGTACGTGCGCATCGAAGACGCAGGGCACCTGGTACACGACGAACAGCCCGAGGCATACCGCGAACACGTCGGCCGGTTCCTGCATCGCGTGACGCGCTGAACCTACCCGGCAGCGCTTCCCTCGCCGGCGAGCGCGAACAGACCATCGTCGGTCTGCTCGATCAGTCCGTCGACCAGCAACGAATCCAGCGCCCGCGCACGTTGCCCCGGATCGCGCGTCCACGCCAGGTCGAGGCGGATCCGCTCGACCGGGCCCGACGCGTCGCGCAGGACATCGAGCAGCCGCCCGCGCGCCTGACGGTCGGTGCCCTCGTACTTCTGCACCTTGCGTGCGACCGCGGCGGCGGGTTTCCCGGCCTCCACCCATGCGCAGCGAGGCAGCGGGCAGCGGGCGCAGTCGGGATTGCGGGCCGTGCAGATCAGGGCGCCCAGTTCCATCAGGGCTGCCGAGAATTTCGCGGCTCGCGGCACCGGAACAGGCAGGAGGGCTTCGGTCTCGGCGAGATCGCGCGAGGACGGGTTGCCCGGTTCGCGACCGTGCACCGCCCGCGCGACCACGCGGCGAACGTTGGTGTCCACCACGGGAACTCGCTGCCCATAGGCGAAACAAGCCACCGCCCGAGCGGTGTACGCGCCGATCCCGGGAAGGCCCAGCAGCACGTCCACATCGGCGGGCACCACGTCGCCGTGTTCGGCCGCCAGCACCCGCGCACACTCGTGCAAGCGCAACGCCCGCCGCGGATACCCCAGCTTGCCCCACGCCCGCAGCACCTCCGCCTGCGAGGAAGCCGCCATCGCCGACGGCACCGGCCAGCGCGCCACCCACTCCCGCCAGATCGGCTCCACCCGGACCACCGGCGTCTGCTGCAGCATGATCTCGCTCATCAGGATGTGCCACGCGGTCGCGTCGGGCTCGCGCCACGGCAGCTCACGTGCCGTTTCGTCGAACCAGCTCAGCAGTGCTTCTGCGTCGATGCTCACCGTTGTCGTTCTTTCTGAGCCAGTCTCTCTTTGCCGACCCGTAACGCGCCAGACTCGCTGGTAACCACGGGCGTGTGCACAATGGTCGGTATGCCTGGTTCCAATCCGATAAGCGCCTGGAAGTCGCTGCGTGAAGGCAACGAGCGCTTCGTCAATGACACTCTGCAGCATCCTAGCCAGGGCGCTGCCGACCGAGCCAAACTCGTCGGGGGCCAAAACCCGCACGCGATCCTGTTCGGCTGCGGCGACTCCCGGGTCGCCGCCGAACTGATCTTCGACCAGGGCCTCGGCGACATGTTCGTCGTGCGCACCGCGGGTCACGTCGTGGACAGTTCGGTGCTCGGCTCGATCGAATACGGCGTCGAGGTGCTCAATGTGCCGCTGATCGTGGTCCTCGGTCACGACAGTTGTGGCGCCGTGAAGGCCACCATCGACGCGCTCGACGGCGGCGAGGTGCCCGGCGGGTTCATTCGCAGCGTGGTGGAGCGGGTGACTCCGTCGATCCTGGTCGGGCGTCGCGAGGGCCTCAGCACGGTCGACGAACTCGAGGCGCGGCATGTGGTGGAGACCAGCAAGCTGCTGATGCAGCGGTCGATGATCATCTCCCAGCGTGTCGCCACTGGTCAGTGCGCTATCGCCTGCGTCACCTACAAGCTCGAGGACGGCCGGGCGCAGCTGCGGCGCACCGTCGGCAATATCGGCGAGGTGGTCTGAACCGAGACCTGAGTCCCGGTTCGGCCCGGCGACACGCCGAGGTCATCGAGCGCGCCCCTGCGCGCTGCGCTTACCTTTGAGGTGTGCTGGAACCGAATGGACCGCTGTCACCGGAGATCTACTGGCGCCGCCGTGCACTCGCGATCGGCGTCATCATCGTCGCGCTCGCGATCGTGATCTGGCTCGTCACCATGGTCGCGCGCGGTGGCGACTCGGCCGGTGCGGACTCCGCGGCGGCGACTACCACCACGTCGGCGGAGTCGAGCGCGTCCACGACGAGCTCGACTCCGACCAGCTCCTCGACCACGCCGACCAGCGCGGCAGCGACGACCAGCGCCACCGACCAGCCCGCGGCGCAGCCGTGCCAGGATCAGTCGCTTGCGCTGAAGGTGACCGTCGGCCAGCCGACCTACAAGGTCGGTGACCAGCCCGCGTTCGGCACCGTGATCACCAATATCTCGTCCGCGGCCTGCGCACGCGACCTCGGCGCGGGCCCGCAGTTCCTCGTCTACACCCTCGACGGGCAGCGCAGGCTCTGGGCGAGCAACGACTGCAACGCCGACGACCCGCCGGAAACGAAGACGCTCAAGGCGGGTGAACAGCTGTCGTACAAGGGCACCTGGTTCGGCACCACTTCGCAGCCGCAGTGCGCGGGCGAGCGCCTTCAGGTGCCCGCGGGCGCGTACATGGTTGTCGCCCAGCTCGGCGCCGTTCGCAGTGCCGCGGAGCCGTTCAACCTCGTCGCGTGAGTGCCGGTCCCCGCGTGCGGGGATATTGTGCGGGTGCGCCGTTGGTCACATGTTCGAGTTGGGTCGATTTGCAGTGTTCGCAGAATCGGCCACGGCGTCAATCCACATTGGCGAGGAAATGATCGGCAGACGCGGATTCGGGTAGTTGCCGGAGTTATTCCACCGACACCACCTCGCGCGGTGCGCGGGATTTGCGGAGTTCGGCCAGACGCAGCGCCGAGCGCAGATCCCCGACCTCGTGGATCCGCATTGTGCCGGTCTTGGTTTTCTCCGAACCGGGCGGAACCAGCGCCGTGGTGAACCCCAACCGCTCGGCCTCGGCCAGCCGCCTGCCGAGCCCGGTGACCTTGCGAACCTCACCCGCCAGCCCGACTTCGCCGAGAATCACCCAGCCCGCGGGCAGGGCGACATCGGCCTCGGCGGACGCGATGGCCAAGGCGATGGCCAGGTCGGCGGTCGGCTCGAGCAGTCGCATCCCGCCGACGGTCGCCGCGTACACATCGTGCTTGCCGAGAAACACCCGCCCGCGGCTCTGCAGTACCGCGAGCACCATCGACACCCGGTTGTAGTCGAGCCCGCTCACGGCCCGGCGCGGCTGCGGAATCTCGGTCTTGACCGTGAGTCCCTGCACCTCGGCCACCAGCGGTCGTTTGCCGTCCATCGCGACGGTCACCGCGGTGCCGGAGACGGTGTCGGTGCGATGGTGCAGGAACAGTCCGGACGGATCGTCGACGCAGGCGATGCCGTCGTCGTGCAGTTCGAAGCAGCCCACCTCGTCGGCGCTGCCGAACCGGTTCTTGATGCCGCGCACCATCCGCAGCGACGAATTCTTGTCACCCTCGAACTGCAGCACCACGTCGACCAGGTGCTCGAGCGTGCGCGGACCCGCCACGTTCCCGTCCTTGGTGACGTGCCCGACCAGCAGCACCGCTATCCCGGTCGCCTTGGCCAGCGAGGTGAGCGCCGCGGTGACCGCGCGGACCTGGGTGACACCGCCGATCACGCCGTCCACCTCGGGCGCCAGCATGGTCTGCACCGAGTCCACCACCAGCAGCGTCGGCCGCACCTGCTCCACATGGCCGAGCACGATCGACAGATCCGATTCGGCCGCCAGATATACCCGGTCGTGCACCGCCCCGGTCCGATCGGCCCGCAACCGCACCTGCCCGGCGGATTCCTCCGCGGTCACATATAACGCGGTCTCCTCACGCGCCGCCGCCCACCGGAACGCGACCTCGAGCAACAGCGTCGACTTGCCCACTCCCGGCTCACCCGAGAGCAACACCACCGACCCCGGCACCACCCCGCCTCCGAGCACCCGATCGAGTTCGCTCACCCCCGTGGACCGCGCCTGCGTGACCTTGGCGTCGATCTGCGACAACGGCGCCGCGGCCGTACTCGGCAGCATGGCCCGCCGACCGGGCGCGGCGGCCGACGCCGAAACGGCCACCTCGGTCACCGTTCCCCATGCCCCACAATCAGGGCACTTACCCACCCACTTGGACACCTCGTGCGTGCACGCGGAGCACCGGAAGACTGCTTTGGTCTTGGCCACACGCGCACCCTACGGAGGTGTACCGACAAAAAGAGCCGCCGCGAAGTTCGCGACGGCTCTTTTCGGAAAGTGCCGGTCTCAGTGACCGCCCGCACCCGCGGGCGCCGGGCCGGACTTCTCGTTCTCGACGCGCTCGACAGCGGCGGCGTCGACGGGGACCGCAACCTGCACGGTGCCCGCGTCCTTGAAGTTGAAGGTGACGTTGTAGGTCAGGCCGGGGACGATGTCGGTGGCCAGGGTCGTGATCTCGATCGTGGCCGGGTTCTTGGCCGGGTCGATCGAGGGGGTGTCGCCCGCGGCGCTGGTCGGCGCGGCCGAGGTGGTGGTGGGCGCCACGGTGGTCGTCGGCGCGGCGTGGTGATCATCGGCCGCCGCGGGCTTGGCGGCAGCCGGTCCCACGACCACGGTCTGCTGCGGCTTCAGCACGAACTTGGTGTCGCCGGCGGGTCCGGTGATCTTGATCTGACCCAGATCGGTGCTCACGCTGGTGAGCTCGTCGGTGACGGTCTCGCTGCTGTTGATGATCGACAGCGCGATCACCGCCTTGCCGCCCTTGGCGTGCTCGGCGGTGGCCTCGGGGTACACGATGTGCACATTGCGCAGGGCGATGTCGCCGACGGAGGCGTGGTTGCCGTTGATCGCGGCGGCCTGCGACGAAGTCTGGGTGTGCTGGCCGGCACTGCAGCCGGTCAGGGCGATGCCCGCGGCAGCGGCGAGCGCGGCAACCGTCACCATGCGACGTCGCGCCGGCGGGGCGGTCACAGCTTTCAGGGCAGTCACGGTTTGTCCTCCATGTCGACCGGGCTCACTCCGCCCACAGGGGATCGGAGGTGTAGTAACTAGGCAGCGTAGTAGTTGACTTCGCGCGGGTGTCGTTCGGGCTCGCGACGCGCGGGCGCGGAAGTAACAGTTCGGTGTCTCGAGCGGGTTTGCCGAATCGATGCCGGACTTCCGATGTGCGATAACCGGGCCCTGTGCTGGTGGTTAACCCGTTCTGCCACAACACAATGCACAACAATTCTGGATTGTCAACCCCAGCGGGAGCCTCGTTGTGGCCCTGACCTGCACAGTTGATCGCGCCGTTATCGAGTCGCATGTTAAACTGTGAACATCGAAAGGGGCACGGGACACATGATTTTTAAGGTCGGAGACACCGTCGTTTACCCCCACCACGGAGCGGCGCTGATCGAAGCAATCGAGACCCGCACCATCAAGGGTGTGCAGAAAGAGTATCTGGTCCTGAAGGTCGCGCAAGGCGACCTGACTGTTCGGGTTCCCGCAGAGAACGCTGAATACGTCGGCGTCCGCGACGTCGTCGGGCAGGAAGGTCTCGACCGCGTCTTCCAGGTGCTGCGCGCGCCACACACGGAGGAGCCGACCAACTGGTCCCGCCGTTACAAGGCCAACCTCGAGAAGCTCGCCTCCGGCGATGTGAACAAGGTGGCCGAAGTGGTTCGTGACCTGTGGCGTCGTGAGCAGGACCGCGGCCTGTCCGCCGGTGAGAAGCGAATGCTTGCCAAGGCTCGTCAGATTCTCGTCGGTGAGCTCGCGCTCGCCGAGGGCACCGACGACGGCAAGGCCGAATCGCTGCTCGACGAGGTTCTCGCAGCGGCTTCCTAGAAAACAATTCAAAGTGCGACCTGTCGTAGCACTGGTCCCTGCCGCCGGTCGTGGCGTGCGTCTGGGTGAACCCACCCCGAAGGCGTTCGTCCCGGTCGGCGGCAAACCTATGGTCCGGTTGGCCGTCGACGGGCTGATCGCGTCCGGTGCGGTGCACCGGGTTGTCGTGGTCGTTCCCGCCGAACTGGTCGACGCGGCCACCTCTCTGCTGTCCGACACCACCTCGCTGACCGGCGGTTCGATGCCCCCTGTGCCGGTGCAGGTGGTGGTCGGCGGTGCCGAACGTACCGATTCGGTCCGCGCGGGCATCGCCGCCGCGCCCGACGCCGCGTTCTACCTCGTGCACGACGCGGCCCGCGCGCTCACGCCGCCTGCGCTGATCGCGCGAGTGGCCGCCGAGCTGCAGGCAGGCAGTCCGGCCGTCGTCCCCGCACTGCCCGTCGTCGACACCGTCAAATCGGTCGACGACGCGGGCATCGTCACCGGGACCCCCGATCGCGCCCACCTGCGCGCCATCCAGACACCCCAGGGCTTCGACGCCGACCTCCTCCGCCGCGCCTACGCCACCGACGTCGGCGCGACCGACGACGCGGGCCTGGTCGAACGGCTCGGCGTCGCCGTACAAACCGTCGCGGGCGACCCCTTGGCCTTCAAGATCACCACCCCCCTCGACCTCCGCTTGGCCGAAGCGCTCCTCGCCGACGGAATCGCCGCGCCGCGCCGCGCCGAGCAGCTGGCCGCCGACCCGGCTCCGGCCGTCGCGACTTCCGCTGACGTCGGGCAGCCCACTGTCGCAGCGCCCGCCGTGTCCCAGGCGGTTGCCCGATGAGAGTCGGAATCGGCAGCGACGTCCACCCCATCGAGCCGGGTCGCCCCTGCTGGATGGCCGGTCTGTTGTTCCCGGATGCCGACGGCTGCGCGGGCCACTCCGACGGTGACGTCGCCGCCCACGCCCTCTGCGACGCCCTCCTCTCCGCCGCAGGTCTCGGCGACGTAGGCGCGGTCTTCGGCGTCGGCCGCCCCGAATGGGCCGGTGTCACCGGCGCCGCCATGCTCACCGAGGTCCGCAGGCTGCTGGCCGAAGACGGCTTCGAAGTCGTGAACGCTGCCGTGCAGGTCATCGGCAATCGCCCGAAGATCGGTCCCCGCCGCGCCGAGGCGCAAAAAGTGCTCGGTGAGCTGCTCGATGCCCCTGTTTCGGTGTCCGGCACCACGACGGACGGGCTCGGCCTGACCGGTCGTGGCGAGGGCATCGCCGCCATCGCCACCTGTCTGATCGCGGCGTGTTCGTAGCCCTCACGGGCCATGAATAGTTCCTGCCGCGCTTTCACCTTTTCGCCGATTCGATCAGCCGTCGCAACAAGCACGGCGCCACGAACCGGCCGGTCAACCCCACTCTCATCCCACCGACTAGGATCGAATGCCGTGACCTTGCGCCTTTTTGACACCGACACGCGAACCATGCGGGAATTCACCCCGCTGGTCCCCGGCCGTGCCTCGGTGTACCTGTGTGGGGCCACCGTGCAGGGTCAGCCCCATATCGGTCACGTCCGCAGCGGCGTCGCCTTCGACGTGCTGCGCCGCTGGTTGCTCGCGCACGACTTCGACGTGCAGTTCATCCGCAATGTCACCGATATCGACGACAAGATCCTGAACAAGGCCGCCGAAGCGGGCAGGCCGTGGTGGGAATGGGCCGCCACCCACGAGCGCGCTTTCGACAAGGCCTACGAAACCCTCGGCGTGCTGCCGCCCTCGGCCGAACCGCGCGCCACCGGCCACATCACCCAGATGGTCGACCTGATGCAGCGCCTGATCGAGCGCGGCCACGCCTATGCCGCCGACGGCGACGTCTATTTCGATGTGATGAGCTGGCCGAATTACGGCGAGCTGTCCGGACACCGCCTCGACGACGTGCACCAGGGCGAAACCCCCACCCGCTGCAAACGTGACCCGCGCGACTTCACCCTGTGGAAAGCCGCAAAGCCCGGCGAGCCGAGCTGGCCTTCGCCGTGGGGTCCCGGTCGTCCCGGTTGGCACCTGGAATGCTCGGCGATGGCCGAGTTCTACCTCGGCCCGGAATTCGATATCCATTGCGGTGGAATGGATTTGATCTTCCCGCACCACGAGAACGAGATCGCCCAGTCGAAAGCGGCAGGCGACGGTTTCGCGCGTTACTGGCTGCACAACGGCTGGGTGACGATGGGTGGGGAGAAAATGTCGAAGTCGCTCGGCAACGTGCTGTCGGTGCCGAATGTTCTCACTCGGGTGCGCCCGGTAGAATTGCGTTTCTACTTGGGCAGCGCGCATTACCGCTCGATGCTCGAATACTCAGACAAGGCACTCGACGACGCGGTCGCCTCGTATCAGCGCATCGAAGCTTTCGTGCAACGCGTGCTGGACCGGGCGGGCGAGGTGCCCGTCGGTAAATGGACCGACGGATTCGCCGCCGCGATCGATGACGATCTGGCAGTCCCGAAGGCTCTCGCCGAAATTCACCACGTGGTGCACGAGGGCAATCGGGCGCTGGAAGCGGGTGCGGTCGAGACCGCGGTCGAACTGGCCGGTCAGGTGCGGGCGATGCTGGGAATTCTCGGTGTCGACCCGCTCGACGAACAGTGGTACACCCCCGCCGACAATTCGGCGGCGATCGACGCGCTCGACGTGCTGGTTCGCACGGAGCTGGATCGCCGGGCGAACGCGCGGGCCGAGAAGAACTGGGCAGAAGCCGATGCCGCACGGGATCGGCTCATCGCCGCGGGTATCGAGGTCACCGACACCCCGCAGGGGCCGGAATGGTCGCTGGGCGCATCTAGCGGAAAGGCGAACTGATGGCAGGCAATTCACAGCGACGCGGAGCAGTACGTAAGGGCGGCACCAAGAAGGGGCAGGTCGCTGGTTCCGGCGGCAAGCACCGTCGTGGGCTCGAGGGCCGGGGCGCGACCCCGCCCGCCGCCGCGCGTACCAAGCACCCCGCCGCGAAGCGGGCCAGAGCGGCCGAGAAGGCCAAAGCCAATGCGGCACAGGGTCGTCCGACCGGCAAGTCCGGTGTGCCGCGCGTCGGTCGCAAGTCCGACGAGGGTCCCGAGTTGGTGCTCGGCCGCAACCCCGTGCTCGAGTGCCTGCGTGCCGACGTGCCCGCGACCGCCCTGTTCGTGGCGGTCGGCACCGAGAACGACGACCGCCTGTCGGAGAGCGTGCAGCGTGCCGCCGACCTCGGTATCTCCATCCTCGAGGTGCCCCGCACCGATCTGGATCGGTTGAGCGCCAACGGAATGCACCAGGGCGTGGCCCTGCAGGTGCCGCCGTACCGCTACGCCCATCCCGACGATCTGATGGACCGGGTGAAGTCGACGGCCGAGCCCGCCCTGCTGGTGGCGCTCGACAACATCACCGACCCGCGCAACCTCGGCGCCGTCATCCGCTCGGTGTCCGCGTTCGGCGGTCAGGGTGTGGTGATCCCGCAGCGTCGCAGTGCGAGCGTCACCGCGGTGGCCTGGCGTACCAGTGCGGGCGCTGCTGCTCGGCTGCCGGTCGCCAAGGCGACCAATCTGACTCGCACACTGAAGGATTGGGCCTCGCAGGGCATCCAGATCGTCGGCCTCGATGCCGAGGGCGACACCACCCTCGACGACTTCGACGGTAGCGTGCCGACGGTCGTGGTCGTGGGTTCGGAGGGCAAGGGGCTGTCGCGTCTGGTTCGCGAGACCTGTGATTCGATTCTGAGTATTCCGATGGCGGGTCCGGTCGAGTCTTTGAACGCCTCGGTCGCGGCAGGGGTTGTTTTGGCCGATATTGCTCGGCAGCGTCGGTTGGGTTGAGGCGTCGATTCTGGGTTTGAGTAGTCCCAGATGGTTTGACGCTGTGTTTATTGGAGCGCTGGCGCGCTCGAGCGCGGCCCCTGGGGGGCCGCGAGTTAGCCGCCGTTGCTGGAGGC
>NZ_JBHYRN010000035.1:0-58591 GCF_042749305.1 Nocardia sp. NPDC058705
GGGTAGCGACGCTGGCCAACCTCGCCCACGCTTACTGATTCCTGGCGGGTGGATCGCTCGCCGTCGCTAATTCAGACTTACGGGACATCCCTTAGCGAACTCGCGGGCGGGTAGGCCGCTCGCGCTGTGACGCGCGCACCGGCGACGCTCACGGTGCCGTGCGGAGCGCTGGCGGCTCAGATCAGGAGCGTCGAGGCCGAGTAACCCTCGAACAGGGCGGGCTCGCTCCGTTGCGGCCAGTTCGGTCCACCTGTCGCGAAAAGGTTTGGCCGGCAAGCGAACCATCGGCTATGTGCGCGGCATCTAAGGGGTAGTGACCGTTGCGTGGATCTCCCGATCGTGCGGCAGTCCGGTAACTGGTTCCACTGGCCCGTCGATATCGTATGTAAGGCAAGGTGATTCGGAATGAGCGCAGGACCGTTGCGCGGTGTGTTCTTGCAGTCCGGCGCCGAAGTTCGTCCACGGGGTCGTGGCCCATCGGGGCGACGAGTGAGAGTAATCGGCTATTTGCTGGCGTTGACGCTGTGTGTCCCGGTGGCGGCCTGTGACGGGTCCGATGGCGACGGGGCGGGTGTTGTCGGGCAGACCTGCTCGATCGTCGGTCCGGTGGCAGAGGCCGTGGCATCGAGACTCGCTGCGGGCAAAGTGGTTACGGTCGCGATCATCGCTGAGATCACCGGAGTCATCGTCGAACAAGCGTGCCTGGATTACCTGAGTCGATGAACCAGGAACACCGCGAACCACACCGACGCGCAATCGCATCTAGTGAGACGACGCCAGTCATGCGAAGGAGTGTGGGCCATGCGGGATCCGGTGGGAGCGACGCTGCTCATCAACCTCAACGGTGACGACGAAGCGAGCGTCATCGCTCTCGACAGCGACTACCGCTACCTGGCCGGCTCAGCGCCCGCGCCGGTCGAATTCCCGCTCACCAACACCGATCTGGAGGATCTGCGCTGGTACCTGGAGGACTACCCACAGTCCTCCTACGGTGCGCACCACGACCGAGCTGAGACGATCTCGACGGCAACCGCAACGTGGGGGCGTCGACTGTTCGACTGCGTGCTGAGTGGCCGCGACGCGCTGAACGCATATCACGCTGCGCGCCGATCGAGCTCGGAAACCTCGATGGAAGTGGTTGTGCAGTCGGCTGATCCGGCCTGGCTCGGACTGCCATGGGAGATCATGCAGGATCCGGCGCGGACCATGCCGCTCTCGGCAGAGGGCGTGGAATTTCGGCGCAGTATCGGCGGCGCCACACCGGTAGGGGACCGGGAAGTCGTCCTGCGGCGTCTGCGGGTGCTGATGGTGATCGCGCGGCCCGGAACACCTGCGGGCACGGACGTCTCCTACACCGGGGTGGCTCGACCCATTGTCGACAAACTGGAGCGGCTGGCAGGCACGGTCGACTTCACGGTGTTGCGACCACCGACCGAACACATGCTCGACACGGTCCTCGGTGCGGCTCGTGCGCAGGGTGATCCGTTTCACGTCGTCCACTTCGACGGTCACGGTGTCAGCGAAGGAGGCGGATCGCTGATCTTCGAAGCAGCGCAGCCCGCCGCTGGTTCGGACGCGGTCGCTGCTACGGAGTTCGCCCGAATCATCGCGCGCCACGGTGTGGAAGTCGTGGTGCTCAACGCCTGCCGATCGGCGGCGATGAGTAAGACCACCGAAACCGCCGTAGCCACGGCCATCGCGGGCAACGGCGGCGCCAGTGTGGTGGCGATGGCGTACAAGGTCATCGACGCTGCCGCCTCGACCTTCATGTCCGGCTTCTACGACAGCGTGTTCGAGGGTCACAGTCTGTCTCGCGCGACCAACGACGGCCGGGCACGAGTCCGCGCCAGTCCGATCCGAGCTGCTGTCGGCGGCGATGAACTGCCGCTGCAGGATTGGATGGTGCCGGTCCTCTACGGCGACCGCACGACACGGTTTCGTGGGCTCGCGCGGGGTCCGGACGAATCGCCGACGCGAGTTCCTTTCGTCGGCCGCGACTCGCTGTTCCTGGAGTTGGAGAAATTGGCCGACACCTCGAAAGTGATTGTCCTGCACGGTCACATCGGGGTCGGTAAGAGTGCGCTCGCGCGTGAGTTCGGCCGCTGGCGACAGCTCACCGGCGGACTCGACCGTGTTGACGCGGTACTCATGGCGAGCGCTGAGCTTCTCGGCCGTGCGGAACGGCGTGCGGAGATCACCGAGATGATGCGCACGCGACGGATGATGTTGATCGTCGACGACCTGGACGTCAGTGCGGCGACCGGGGCGCTGTGGGCGTACCTCGGGCAACTCGCGCGCGGTCGTTCGACAGTGGTTGTGACGACGCGAAACGGCGGGGGTGTGGCGGATTCCGGCCTTGGGGTGGCCCGTGTGCAGGTAGACGGACTGGCGCGAGAGGACAGTGTCGCACTCGCCACCCATCTGCTCCGGTCGGTGCCGTCGCGACTCTCGGAACCCGCGATGGCGCAACTGCTCGATTGGTGTGGGGGCAACCCGTCGCTGATGGGTGAGGTGCTGCCCTACCTCACTGACCGTTCGTCTGCCGAGGTCCTCGAACACCTGCAGCAGGCGGTTGCTGATCCAGCAGGCAAGGGGGCCGAGCCTGCGGGGTCGGTCGGGCGGAGTCCGAGTGTCTGCTCGGCGGTTGCCGGGCTCGGTGCTGATGAGCGACGAATGTTGTTCGTGCTCAGTGTGTTTCATGGGAGCGTCGATATCGACGACGTCGTTGCGCTGGTGGCGAAGCTCGAGGAACTGGTCGACAACCCGCGGAACCCGATGTTCTTCCGTCCAGTGCCGGCCGCGCGTTGGTTCGAATTGTTCGGACGACTCTACGACGCCGGGTTGGTGTCGACGCCGAAGGTAGGGGAAGCATCGGCCCGGTACACCATCCACGGCGCGCTGCCCAGTGTTCTCGCCACACTGTGGTACGAGGACGATCCGGAAGTATTTTCGATCGCGTACAACGTGACCGTGCACATGCTCGCGATCGTGCACGCGGAAATGGCTGATCGATGGGAATCCGAGCATCGCAGGGAGCTGTCGACTTCCCCGGTTGTTCGGTCGCATGTAGATGCGTTCGGCCGCTCGCTCGATCATGTTCTCGAGCATGAAGAATGGGACCGAGCACACCAGATTGTTCGATGCTTGAACGGCTATTTCGAACAATTGGGTCGTCCCGACGAGGCAGAAAGATGGGTCGATCGCGTTCGTCGAGTGCTCGGTAGTGAGCAGCCTCCGGTTTCCACCGATGATGCGGCGGCCGAGCTGTCGTTGTTTGTGGAGAGCGCTACAGCCAATCGGCTCATCGCAGTGGGTAATGCCGGTGCGGCGAACCGGATCTACGATTCGCTCGAGCGGCAACTTCGACGATCGGGAGATTACGGCAGATGGCAACCAATATTCGATTTCCAGCGTGGATACAGCGCATATCAGGCAGGTGCATTCGCGGAAGCGACAACACTGCTCACAGCAGTGGTTACTGCAGCGCCCGGCAGCGTTGATCCGAGGACGGTTGCCGAAGCGTGGCACAATCTCGGCAACTGTGCGATCGAGCAAGGAAAATTGAAGGCGGCAGCCCAGCGCTTTCGGGAGGCTCAGCGGCTCTTTCGCCTGCACGGACACCTGGCGGAACTGGAGATTACCGCGTACCAGCTGTGCAATACGCTCGTCGACCTGGGGCGCATCGATGAGGCAGAGGACGAATACGAGCGACTCGAGCAAGCATGCGAGGAAAAATCGGACATTGCAGCCCATGCTCGGGTGCTGCACCAGCGTGCCTATCTGCAGTGTTCGGTAAAAGAGTACGGCTATGCGATCGAGCTTCTTCGAAAATCCTTGCAGCTTAAACAGCAAACCAAAGCGGAGGAGCGGAGTATTGCCCAATCGTATATGCTGCTGGGGTCGTGTCACCTCAAGCTGGGCACTTCCGAAGGTGCGGCAGAGAGTGTCGAGTGGTCTACTTCGGCACTTGAAATCTGTGAACGGAACGGCGATAGATTACGCGCCGCTGACTGCTGCAACAATTTGGGCGCCGCGGCATTCCTCAGTGACAACCCGGAACTCGCGAAGAAGTGGTGGGGGAAGCAGCGAGAGATTGAAAATATGATCGGCGATCCGACCAGACTCGCGTCCATCCACCTTCAGTTGAGCGTTGTCGCCAGCGATCGGACAGAATCGTTGACTCTGCTCATCATGGGAGCCTCGATTCTCGCCGCCATGCCGCACGAGTCACACCGGGTCAAGGAGCAGTGGGATCATACGCTCAACTTCTTGGCGGTGAGCACACACTCGTTGAGGCCTCGGCAGCTCGATAATGCGTGGCGGGCCGCAACAGGCAAACGACTTCCCGAAGAAATAAGAACCGAAATCATCCGTCGACGAAATGAAATCAGGTAGGTCGTAAATGACTCAGTCTACAAGTATTACCAATGCGGCGGCCCGGCGCGTAGCCCGACGACTGGCGGCGAAGTACGGTGTCGCATTGCGTGCGGAGGTGGATACCGCCTTGGGGCCGCAAACCGCTCTCGGTCCACGCCAGTACGCCGACCTGGTCGGCATCGCGGGTCTCGTGATGAGCACGGTGACCCTCGGCTGGCAGATCTACCACGACATCGTCTCCCGTCGTGAAGGCGCCACCAGCGAAATTCTTGCCGCCGCGCTGCTGCAAGCCGCCCCCACCCCGGCCGATGTCGAGCCGGGTCAGCGACAAGACGTGATCGACGCGACCGTGGCCGACATCGTCGAGCGCGGTGAACCCTGACAGCGGCGACGAGTGGCCGTGTACCGCGAAACTGACACAGGCGGGGTCGGCATCTGTATCGGTATACGTCGAAGGAGGTGAGTAGGGGTGTTCGATCCCGGCGGTGATGTCGACCGGTTGCTCGCACAGCAAGTTGGTTGGGGAATGTTCGATGACCATCTGCTCTATACCGCGTGGGTCACGCGGGCGCTGATGGACGGCACGCTCGCGAGCCTGCCGCCGCGGCCGACCAGGATGCGGATGGACCCCGGCGAACACAGTTTGGCCGAATCGCAGGTCGGGTGGTCGGTCTGGACGGCGATCGGGGACGGGTCGTGGGAGTCGAACAATATCGCGGCGATGGGTTCGACCGGTTTTGTCGTTGCGGCGCACCTGGGCAACGCGATGCTCAATCGGTCGCGCAGAAGTCTCGCCCAGCGTGATTCGCGACCGAGGTGGGTGCCGCAGCGACCAGGCATCGGCATGGTCTCGCAAGTACGGATGTGTTTTCACAACCCCGACACCAACTTCAGTCTGTACTGGCACGGCATGGACGCCGTCGATCTCATCGCCCCGGACAGTATGGAGTTCCGATTCCAGGACAGCGAAGGGGGCAACGCGGCGATCCGCGTGCACAGCCCGTGGGCGGCGCTGATGTTCGTCATGTCCGCCTTCACCTGTTTTCCGAGTCATCCGCTGTTGCTGTCGGGCAATTGGTTGCCGCCGGGGTTCGAAGATCGCTGCCACATGGCGGGAAAGAAGTGTCCGCAGGTGCGTCAAAGTCGCTGAGCCCTGCTCGGGCTCCGAACCGGCCGCGAATGTCGTATGCACCTGCGAAACTTTGCGCATGACGCGAACGCAGCACCTGTCGATGCGAGTGCCGTGGCGAGACCGACCGTGGGATGGGCATGTCTGTGATCGGCCCCTGGACAATTCGTCGTGTGTCCTGCTGAAGGGCATCGGTGAGAAGCGTGACGACGACTACGAGCGTGACCATGCGGGCGCTCCCGTCGTCAGCTTGGTGCCGGAGCAG
The DNA here is from genome assembly GCF_042749305.1 of Nocardia sp. NPDC058705. NCBI lineage: Bacteria > Bacillati > Actinomycetota > Actinomycetes > Mycobacteriales > Nocardiaceae > Nocardia > Nocardia sp. NPDC058705. The sequence goes on from NZ_JBHYRN010000035.1 coordinate 5,772, forward strand.
CTGCCGTGTCTGAACGAGCGCGCGACGTTCATGTCAGCGCACGGCTACTCGGTAGTCAAGAACCACCCGTACGCGAAGAACAAGGTGCTGAAGGGGACCCTGTCGCCGACGACGGTCTCGATCCCTGGCTTCGCCTTCGAAGCAGTGCCTTTCCGATGGATGAGCAGGGAACCGTTCGAGGCGGATCTTGCGCCGAACTGGTCGACGGGCTACGAAGGCGAGGCCGAGGTTCGGGCTGTCGAGACGCTCGGATTCGACCCGAAATGGATCATGGATGGTGCGAATCAGCAGGCGGTGATTCGTGCGTTCTTCGAGCCGGTCGTGCCACACAGTTCGCTGGTTTTCGCCTACCTCAAGCACTCGCCGTTTCAAGAGGGGACCACCCGCAAGCTCCTGGTGGGCGCGGCGAGGGTGACCGATGTCAGATTGCCCGGCATGTGGAATATGCAGGGGGAGCCCGCGTTCGAGTCATCGATGTGGGAGACGGCGGTGTCGCACAGCCTGCGTACCGACATGCGCGATGGGATCCTGCTGCCGTATCAGCACCTTGTTCCCTTGCTGGAGAACGGGATCGATGTCGATGACGCGCTCGCCTGGGAGCCGGAGGGGCGTGCGCTCGAGTTCTCTTACGTGACCGAACACGTTTCGGACGACGCCGCGATCGAGGCACTCCTGGCGTTGGCCGCTGCTGCCCGCGGGGCTTGCACGCTCGGAGTCGAAGTACCAGCCAGCGCGTTCGAGTGGGTGGATCGGCAGGTCGGGCTGCTGTGGCAGCAGCGCGGTCCTACTCCCGGGCTGGGCGCTGTGCTCGCGCATCTGGGAGTCCCAGGGGCTTACGGGGTGGCGCGGATGGTTTCGGCGGCCATCGAGGATTCCGCCGATCCGTGGGAGTATCTCGACAGCGGATTCGCTGATCCCTCCCGATTCACCGCTGAGCTGCGGCAAGTACTGGGTGGATCGACCGCTCGGATCTGGCAGCGACAGACCGACGAATTCCGGGATGCGTTGAAGACGTTGTCAGCGTTCGACATCACCGCGGACCAGGCCGCGATGATCATGGATGGCACGACGGTCGAGCCGCTGCCAGTGGCAGAGTTCCTGGAGAATCCCTACTACGCGTCGATATGCACTTACACGGACCCGCTGCACATCGCGGTCACCACGATCGACCGGGCATGTTATCCGCCGGCCCACGTGACGTGGACTTCACCGATGCCGGAATCCGCACAGATGGCTGATCACCATGACCCTCGCAGAGTTGAAGCGTTGCTGGTCGACAGCCTCGAACACGCTGCTGTACAAGGAAGTACGGTCCTGCCGTTGACAGAGGCCGTGGCAGGGGTTGCGGGAATTCCGGTGGCGGTACCGTGCCCACTCAACGAACAGGTTCTGTTCGGTCTGGAGCTCGACCCGGAGAGTCTGCCTGATCCGGACGAATACTGGACAGCGTTGGTCGGGACGACCGTCGGCGACGGTACTCCGGCATACAAGCTGAGGCGGCTGTTCATCGTTGCCGAGCTGATCCGTCGCCAGGTCGACCTGCGTGCGGCTGCCCCGCGTTTCGGCACTCTGTCGACGGCGCGGTCAGCGATCGATGCGGCGATCGATCAACCCCTTTCGCCCGGCGATCTCGATGAAGAAGCGGCGCGAACAGAGAAGGCCGCGGGTCTGGCCGAGCTTTACGCCTCGCCGTTGTCCGTACTGATCGGGCCCGCGGGAACCGGAAAGACGACGCTCCTTCGTGCCCTTGTAGATCTGCCCGACGTTGCCGGGGTCGCGCCGATACTGCTCGCGCCGACCGGGAAAGCGCGAGTGCAGATGCAGCAAAAGGTTGGATTTCCGGCGCATACGTTGGCCAGTCATCTCAGTCGGAGTGGTCGATTCGACGGCACGACGGGTCAGTATCGCACCGACGAGGAGGCTGCGCGGCAGCAGGCAGACCTGGTAGTGATCGACGAGGCCTCGATGCTGACCGAGGAAATGCTCGCCGCGACGCTGGATTCGTTTGCCGGAATCAAACGGCTTGTGTTGGTGGGTGATCCGCGCCAACTCCCGCCGATCGGCGCCGGACGTCCGTTTGTCGACCTGGTCGAACGGTTGAAGCCGGATTCCTTCGAGTCGTCGGTACGGGTCGACCGTGGCTATGTGGAACTGCAGGTGACCCGACGACAGCAGGATCAGGACGGTGCGGATCTGGCGTTGGCGAAGTGGTTCGGCGGCGGCGAGCTCGGACCCGACGACGACCTGATCTGGCAGCAGCTGACGACCGACCCGGAGATGGGGCGAATCCGGTACGTGGAGTGGGGCAAGCGTACTCCAGCTGAGGTGCTCACCGACGTGATGCACGAGGAGCTGGACCTCACCGCGAATCCAGATGTGGAGAAGGCGTTCGCGCTCACCTACGGCGGTGCCTGGAACGATCCCTATCTGAACTGGGACGTGGGCGCAGGTGCGGCGGCCGAGAAGTGGCAGATCCTCACGCCGACCAGATCGCGCCAGTTCGGTAGCGTCGAGCTCAATCGGCACATCAAACGGGCGTTCCGGGCGGGCGACACGAAGTTCGCCGGTATGACACGCAAGTTCAACATCGCGAACCCGATCGGTCCCGAGATGATCGTCCGAGGCGACAAGGTGATGAATACCCGCAACGCGAGAATGCGTGGATGGCCGAAGAACGAGGGACTCGACTACGTCGCCAACGGTGAAATCGGTGTGGTCATCGGTCGGCTCAAACCGTTCAAGGAGAAGTACGTTCGGGTGGAGTTCTCCTCCCAGCTCGACTTCACCTACAGCTACTGGGCATCTTCCTCGGAAGATCCACCACTCGAGCTTGCCTGGGCCGTCACCGTGCACAAGTCACAGGGATCGGAATTCGCAACCACCTTCGTGGTGCTTCCGTCGCGCGCTGGCGTCTCACGAGAACTCCTCTACACCGCGCTGACCCGGCACACCGACCGTGTCGTCATCCTCCACGACGGCACATTGTCCGAACTCCGTGAGCTCGCCCGGCCGTCCGCTTCCGAGACTGCAGCCAGGCTCACCGACCTGTTTCGAGCGCCTTCGCCACAAGAAGTCAGTATTGCCGGCGAGATCCACCGCGTTGACGCAAACCTGGTGCACGTCACCGGAACCGGTGTTCTTGTTCGCAGTAAGAACGAGGTGATCCTCGCCGACATCCTGCAGCAGGTGGTGCCAGGACAGTGGAAATACGAGCAACAGCTGGTCGGTGCCGACGGGTCGGTGCGCTCCCCGGACTTCACGATTCAGACGATGCTGGGTGGCACTGTGTACTGGGAGCATCTCGGCATGCTCGACCAACCGGTCTATGCCGCGAAATGGGCAGCGAAGCGGGATTGGTACGCGCACCAAGGGATCCTGCCGTGGAGCGAGGGCGGCGGGCCGAAGGGTTCGCTCGTGTGGACCGACGATCTGGGAGGTGTCAACGTGCCAGAGTGGCGGACGTTGGCTGAGCAGGTGTTCGCGGGTCAGGTTGCGCCGACGAAGCGACCGGCCAAGAAGGCACTGCCTAGGCGGGCGACATAGCGGCACACATCGTTTCGACCCTCGCTGCTCCGCCACCACTCCCTGACCGTCCTGAATATGACTGAATAGTCTTGCACTGCAAGGGGTTTGGATTTCACGTAGCTTTTATTGCGTGGATCAACCGTATCGGGTGACGGCTGTCGAAGTAGCGAAGTATCTGCCGAAAATCAAGGGGGCCGAGTCACGGGTCGAGAAGTTGTTGTCGGTGCTGATCGCCGAGCATCGGCTCAAGTACGCGAGCCAGGCGGAGCGCCGGTCGTGGGACGCGAGCCTGCCGATGCTGGCCAAGGTTCTGGTGGATGCGGGCCTGGGCGAGATCGACATGCTGATCGAGTATCCGATGCCAGAGTCGAGCCGCCGCGCCGATGCGGTGCTGGCGGGAGTCGACCCTCGATCGGGAGCCGACCGATACGTTGTGGTCGAGCTCAAGCAGTGGAGTCAGGCTGATCTGGGTTGGAACAGCGACCAGATTGTCTGGTCGATCAACACCAGGGGCGACCAGCTTCATCCGATCGATCAGGTTCGCGGCTACTGTCGGTATCTCCAGCAGTACGTGGCGCAGTTGCACGACAAGCCGGAGTCGGTCAGTGGAATCGCCTACCTGCACAACGCGACCCGTGAGTCGGTCAGCGGATTGCTCGAGCGCGAGCCGGATCGCTTGGGGCGTTTGTTCACCGGGGATCAGAACAAGGACTTGGCCGACTACTTTCGAGAGCGACTGTCGCCGGACAGCGGCGCGGCAGACCGTCTGCTGGACAGCAAGGTGCTTCGACGAAAAACGTTCCTGGACTTCACCGAAGACGAACTCAGGAGTGCGACGGAATATTCGTTGCTGGACAACCAGAAGCTTGCCTACGAGGCGGTTTTGAACCGGATCGATCGGTCACGGCGGGGGAATCACAAGAGCGTTGTGGTGGTCACCGGCGGTCCGGGTAGCGGCAAAAGCATGGTCGCGATCTCCGCGCTGGCCGAGCTGGAACGAAAAGGCTACGACGTAGCGTATGCGACCGGCTCTACCGCAGTGACCACCACCATGCGGACACTTTCGCAGAAGCGAGGTAAGGAGCTGAACGCGCTCTTCACCTACTATGCACGCTTTGCGGAGCGGGAACAGAACAGCATCGATGTGTTGATCTGCGATGAGGCGCACCGCATTCGGCGGACGTCGACCGATCGTTGGACGAAAAGGAAGCTGAGAACCAATCGTCCACAGATTGACGAGTTGATGGCGGCCGCACGTGTGCCGGTGTTCCTCCTGGATGAGAACCAAGTCGTTCGGCCCGACGAAGTCGGCACAGTCGACCTGATCAGGGACCATGCCGCGCGCATGGGCTTTCCGGTGTTCCACATTCGGCTCGACGGACAGTACCGATGTGGCGGTAGCGTGGCCTACGACGAATGGGTGCTCAACCTACTCGGGCTTCGAGCAGGCTCGTACCCGACGCCCTGGAAGGGCACGGACTTCTCTGTTCGGGTTGTGTCATCGCCGCAGGAGATGGAGAGTCTCCTCAAGGACCGGATCGCAGATGGCGGTAGCGCGCGGATGACAGCGGGCTACTGCTGGACGTGGAGCGCACCGCGCGCGGATGGCTCATTGGTCGATGACGTCGAAATCGGGGACTGGGCACGGCCGTGGAACATGGTCAACGACGGAGATCCCAACGTGGCCCCACCCGCGAGCCTGTGGGCGGCCGATCACCGTGGATTCGGACAGATCGGATGTGTTTACACCGCTCAGGGTTTCGAATATGACTGGGGCGGAGTGATTTTGGGTCCCGATGTGGAGGTGCAGAACGAACGGATAGTCGTTCGTCGTGAGGGGAACAAGGACAGGGCACTTGTCGGCACTCGCGCGAAACCGGTGTTCGACGAAGAGATTGACATGCTGATTCGCAATACCTATCGGGTATTGCTGACGCGTGCCATGCGTGGAGTGGTGATCTACGCAGTCGATCCTGCTGTCCGCGAACTGTTAGAGCAGCTCGTCCCGTCGGTCGACAGTGTCCGAGATCCGGGTCCGCGGACAGAGACCTTGATGGCATGAGCAACTGATCGAGGGGGAGAAAGTGGGCTGGCGAGAAGAGGTCGACACGGCGTTGCGATCGTGGCTGGCGGCGGAAGGCGGGGGTGCCACTGAACCCTCGTGGAGGCGGATCGGTACTGCGGTACGCGGCACAGCATCGGGCACCTTCGAGGTGGATGTCCGTGGATCGATGCTCAGCGGAGACCATCTGCAGGCGGAGAGCTTGCGGCTGGCCGAGCCGGACAGGGCGAGCATCAGCGACGGTAATCACGTCATGGAGGTGTCGTACGACGGTTCTACCGTGCGCGTTCGAGTTGCTGAATTCGCCGATCCGGTCGACCCGACTCTATGGCTGCTCCAGCAGCCTCCCACCTTTCTGATCGATACGCTGATCAAAGGGATTGCCGGCATCACCGACGAACGCTTGGCCGGTCGGCTTGCTCGTGGACAGCTCGGTGGTGAATTAGCAACGGTCGGATTGTCGTCGGGAACTCTCATGCCGAGTCAGGATATGGCATATCGGGCGTGTAGAGGTCACGGACTCTGGATGGTGTGGGGGCCGCCAGGGACTGGAAAGACGTCGGTGATCATGCGAGCTGTCGTCGACCTGATCGCCGACGGGAAACGGGTGCTGTTGGTGTCGGCAACGAACATTGCCGTCGACAACGTGGTCGTGCAGGTCGCTAAGCAGACCAGAGATAGGCCGGGCTCCGTCGTTCGTGTGGGAACTCCGCATCTACGGGAAGTCGCCGACAACCCGGATGTCTGCCTGCCGCTCATGGTTCGGGCCCGGCTGACAGAACTGGACCAGCAACGCGATGAGATCGCCAAAGATCTGGCGAAGGTCAGGGAGCGGATTGCCAGGCTGGTGGAACTCGATTCGGCGCTTGTCGGTTTCGACGAGCCGAAATTCGCCCGCGCTGAGCGTCGGTTAGCTGATGCGTCCAATTCGGTTGAAACCTTGTCAGATCGCCGTTCCAGTGTCGCCGACCAACAGGATGTCGCCCACTCTGCTCTGACTTCGATGTCGCACCGAATCACTCAGGCAGAGGAGAGCGTCCGCAGCTGTGCCAGTGATCGGGAGGGTTGGCATGCGATCGACGCACTCGAATTCGAAGCGGAAGACCTGGAATCAAAGAAGACGAGAGCGGAGGCAGTCGTTGCGATTTCCGCTGTTGAACTCGCTGACGCGGAGCGGGTGCTGACCGACCTCGAAGACCGATCGCGGTGGGAGCGGCTGACTGACCCTGGTAAATCAGGGAAGGCACGAAGAACACGTGACCACCTGGCCTCGAAGCTGAAGTTCGATCGCGACCGTCGGGACGAGGCGGTGGAAATACTCGACCGGCGGATCAAGGATGTGAAGCGCGATATTTCTCGTCGTGGGCACCAGATCACGCTGAGTCGCGATGACATCGATCGGATCGACTCGGAGTACCGCGGAGCACTGGATGAGAAGAGTCGACTACAAGATGAAATACGTCGATGTGCGGCTGAATCGGCACGCCTCGACCGAGAGCTCGCACGTACCGCCGAAGCAGTCGACGAAGTGCACTCAGCGAGGACGAAGCGACAGCCCCTACTCCACGCTGAGGCCAGCGCACTGCGACTCATCGGTGCTGACGATCCCGAGCGTGAGCCAGAGCTGCGCAAACGCCACCAAACGCTGCAGGAGCAGTACGAAGCGCTGGCCAAAGATGCCCAAGGAGCGATAATTCGCGAGGCCAGAGTTGTCGCGTCCACACTGGCGAAGTTTCGAACGATCCCCGCGATGATGGAGGGGCCGTACGATCTGGTAGTCGTCGACGAGGTCGGCGCCGCCTCGTTGCCGGAAGTGTTGCTTGTCGTCGCCGCAGCCCAACGTAATGCGGTGCTACTCGGAGATTTTATGCAGCTCGGGCCCGTCGGCGCACAGGTCTTGAAAGGCAGCCGAAGAACGGACATCCAGCGGTGGCTGCTGACAGAAGTATTCGATCATTGTGGCATTGATTCGGCTGCTTCCGCGCAGAGTAACGCGGGATGCATCGCACTTGACGTGCAGCATCGCTTCGGGCTGGATGTCATGTACCTCGCCAATTCGATCGCGTATGACGGGACGTTGAAGGCGGGCCCGACAATTGAGGCACGGGCGAGAGCTACGCAGCCTGGCGATGCTGAAATCGTGCTGATCGATACGGATGGACTGGGGGATCTCGGTCATGTGTACCGAACAGGTCCGTCCAGTGGCTGGTGGCCGGCCGGCATGCTGCTGTCGAGAGCGCTGGCCGACCTGCATGCGAACGACGGTTCAACTGTTGGCGTCGTCACGCCATACGCGCTGCAGGCCGAAGCCACCCTCGAGGCTATGCGGCAGGTCGAATCCGACCACCCGATGTTGGCTGAGGTCGGCACGGCGCATCGCTTCCAAGGCCGCGAATTCGGTGTCGTTGTCTTTGATCTCGTCGAATCAGAAGACGGACCCGGTATGTGGATGGCCAAGGCGAGCCGAGGGCGCGAGGCGAACGGCTGGTCACGTAGTGGGCTTCGGTTGTTCAATGTCGCAGTCACCCGAGTACAGCAGCGTGTGTACATCATCGGCAGCCGACATCGTGTGGAGAATGCGGTAAAGGACTCCGCTCTAGGGGCGTTGAACAAGATGCTCACCGATCGTCGGGTCCGGACGATTGCAGCCAGTGAGCTCATCGCACCGCTCGGTACTGGCCGTCCGTTGGGCCCCGTTGGTGGTCGGCTCGCCGAGATCCTTTCGCGTCATGTGGAGATCAGCGATATCCAAGACGAGGTCGAGTTCTACAAGACGTTCGGCGATCGACTCAGTCGAGCGCGCAAGTCCATCTGGATTTGGGCGCCGTGGGTGGCCAAGCGGCTTCACTCACTGCTGCCGGTGTTGATCGAGGCGGCTGCTCGCGGTGTGCGGATCGTCGTGTTCGTCCGTGATCCGGGGGATCAGCTGCAACAACGGCTCGAAGAGTTCGTTGATGAACTGAGTGCGGTCGTCCGAACGGTGGTCCGCGTCAATGTCATGCACCAGAAGATTGTCGTGGTCGATGAGCAGACAGTGATGATCGGCAGCCTTAATCCGCTCTCGCAGAGTCATACTCGCGAGATCATGCTGACGATGCGCGGCACACACTTCGCCAAGAAGATCCTCGAAGGTCAGCATGCAGAGATCTTTGCGCGTCCGCCGCGGTGTGGCGGATGCAACGAACAGGATGTCGACCTCAAGCGGCGTAGGGACCAGACCTGGTACTGGCGGTGCAGGAACAGTCAGTGTCCAGAACGCAAAGGAAATCGCGGGTGGACGCAGGACATCATCCTGGGCACTGCGAGGAGCGGCGCGAGCTAGCGGCTGGGCATATCACTCGAACTCGCGGTCCAGACGACGAGATCTGGTTCCGTGGCGTCGAGGACTGTGGGGTGTTGCTCGTCCCTCAGCAAGGTGAGCCAGGGGTGGCGGGTCCTTCGGTTTGCCGGATTGGATTGCTTGTGCGGCCAGTAGTGTGCGGAGGGGTTCCGGGATTTCCTCGCGGGCATCGGAAATGGCTTGCCAGACCGCAGGATCCTTTGTGTGGATGGTTCCGACGAAGGCTTCCAGGTTGTCGGATTCGTTCAGGAGGGTGAGGGAGCGGGCACGTGCGGAGGGCTCTTGGCGGAGGACGATTTGTATCAGCGTTGTGGTGCAGTCGGCGGTGGGGGCGGCTTGGAGGGCTTCTCGGAAATTGTTGTCGGTGAGGGTGTTCATGGTGGTAGCGAGGGTGTCGTAGGTGGTGGTGGGGAGGTCGTCGAGGAGGGGGAGGGCCGCTGGCCAGAGGTTGTGGGTGGCGGTGGCTTTTATTGCGGCGGTGAGGAATTCGGGGCGGTGCATGACGGGAAGGGAGGCTAGGCGTTTGCGGTCGGGGGTAGAGAGGGCCAGGGCTACGGGAAGGAGGGTGGGCCAGTGGTTTTCGGTGTGGGCTTGTTCTATGAGGGTAGTCAGGGAGTCGTCGGGTTCGGTGGCTACTCGGGCGGCGACGGTGTGGAGTTGGGTGGGGGAGAGGTGGGTGGCCAGGGGGAGTAGGGAGAGCCAGAGGTTTTGGGTGAGGGCTAGGTCGGCGATTTTGGTGAGGAGGGTGGGGTTTTGCATCGCGGGGCGTTGGGCCAGGCGTTGTAGGGGTTCTGGGGCCATGCCTGCGGCTACGGGAAGGAGGGTGTCCCAGGCGTCGACTTCTTCTACTGCGGCGAGTAGGCCGTCGATGACTTCGTCGTCTCCAGCGGCGACGACGTTGGCGAGTTTGGAGCGTTCGGTGGGGCCTAGGAGGGCGAGCAGGGTGATTGCTTTGGGCCATTCGCCTGCGGCATGGGTTGCGCGGATGACGCCGGGGATGCGGTCGGTGACGACGGAGAGCAGGCGGTCGGCTGCTGAGGTTTCCTCCAGGTAGTAGCCGACTTGGAGGATGTCGAGGTCGGAGGCGTGGGGCAGGGCCGCGCGCAGGACCGAGTCGGGGACTGAGCCTGCGAGATTGCCCATGGTCAGGTAGTCGCCGCGGCGGATCAATTCGCTGGCGACGGCGGCGGCCATCGGGCCGGGGACCTCGGCGATCACTTCGGTGGCTCGGCGGGGGTCGAGGGTGAGGGTGGCGTCGGCGAGGAAGCTGGGGGAGAGGGCGCCGGCGATGGCGACCGCGCGGGCTGGGTCGACCGAGCCGGCGATCGCGGCGGCCAGGACGGGGCCGAAGGCGGCTTCGGTGATCTTGGCGGCGATGGGGGCGGGGACGAGTTTGGCGGCGGCGCCGACGCGTTGCATGCGTCGGGCTTCGCGGCGGGCGGTGAGATCGGTGATCTGGTCGCGGAATTCGCGGAGGGCCTCGGGTGGGAGGGTGGCGAGGAAGTCCAGGTCGGCGGGGTCGCGGTGGAGGATGCGGGCCAGTTTGGTGAGCTCGGCGGTGGTGTGGTGGGTCGCGGTCATAGTCCGAGCACCTTCTTCACGGCGGGGCGGGCCAGGCGGGGGATGAGGCGCATGCCGGAGTCGAGGGCGCCGTCGAGGGCGGCCTTGCGGTGGTCGAGGGCGGCGCGGACGTAGCCGTCGAGGAGTGCCAGCTCATCGGGGGTGAGGGTGGCGAAGTCGGGTGGTGGTGGGGTGCCGAGTGTTGCGGTGAGTTGGCGCAGGGCATCCGACACGGACCGTCTCCTTCGATGCGATGTCCGGTAGTTCGTACTGCCGGTACGGACAACGATACTGCCGGTACGTGGGGCTTAGGTAAAGAGCCCTTCGTCAGTGGGGCATGGAAAGCCTCGATCGTACTGCTGGTACGTGTATGGTTCTCGACCGTGACCCGCGCCAGTCGACGACCTCCGCCGGTGAGCCGGGATGTCATCGTCGACGCCGCGATTCGGGTGCTCGATCGTGACGGGCCTCATCCGAGCATGGAGGCTTTCGCGGTCGAGGCCGGGATCACGAAGCCGCGGCTGTATCGGCAGTTCACTGACAAAGGTGACCTTTACGCGGCCATCGGCGCTCGATTCGCCGACTCCGCGTTCGCCGCGACGGGAACGGACCTGACTCTGCTGTTGCAGCCACCCGACGCCGCTATCGATCATGCGCTCACCGATTACGCCGTCGGAATTCTGGCCCACCCCAATGTTTTCCGGTTCCTGACGCAGACGAGTGCCAACCGTGAGGGGTCGGCGGGACAGTACGACCTCGCCAGCGCGGTGTCGGGTCGGTTCGCGCAAAGGGCTCGGGCGGTGGCGGATTCGATTCCGCTGGATGCCGAGGGGATCGAATATCTGGCGCGGGCGATCGTCGGTGTGATGATCGTGTTGACCGATCTGTGGCTGAGCGAGGCGGAGCCTGATCCCGGCGAATTCGTCAGCAGGGTGCACGAATTGCTGTGGGGGATGATCGATGCGTTTCTGCGCGGGCGGGGGATCGTGGCGGATCCGGTGGTGCCGATCTTTGTCACGTTGGCGGCGTTGACCCGGAGACGGGCGAAGTCTGAGGCACCGACGCCTCAGGATTGAGCACAACCTGCGGCATCGGCACTCGGCGTTGTCTGTGACCCGGTCCGAGGAGACAGCCCACCGCCGGCCACGTCCGCCATCTCGTGAATGGCGGACGGTAGTCGTTCATGGCTGGCGGTGAGGCTGTGACGCTCGTGCGGGTGTTCCGATTCGCCAGGTCGGCGTCATCGGCTGGTCGATGAGTGGCGCACTCGGTATGGCGGTGGGATCGGGCCGAGGAGGGGCTCAACCCAGGCGGCGGATGTCGCCGCGGACTCGGTAGAAGCCGCCGCGGGCGGATTCGGAGACGGCGTCGACGACGTAGCGGGCGCCGGCCAGGCGGATGTCGCGGGGGAACTGGACGTTCCAGCCGGGGTCGTAGCCGGGGGAGATGACGTGGACGCGCAGGGAGTCGCCGTGTTGGAGGCATTCGACGATGACGCCGGTGCCGACGTCGGTGGTGAGTTCGAGGGTGGTGCTGGGGGCTACCGCGGAGAAATCGGGGGCTTTCACCGAGCGGGTGGTGGGGAGGACGCCCTGGTCGGCGTCGCGGATGGCGGACTCGCTGACGTCGAGGCAGGCCAGGGCGCCGGAGGTGGTGACCAGGTAGAGCTTTTCGTCGTGGTACTGCATGGAGTAGGCGGAGCCGCAGCCGGTGGCGAGTTTCCACAGGCGGGTGCCGGTGGCGTCGAAGCAGTAGACCGAGGAGTGGGAGTCGCCGGCGAAGACGTAGCGGCCGTCGGGGGAGGCGGCGCAGGAGAAGACGGCGGCGTCGCACTGGTAGGTGCGGGTGGCGGTGCCCTGTTTGGTGATCTCCTCGACCTGATTGTGGGAGGTGCCCGCGTAGACGGTGCCGGATTCCTGCCAGCCGAACAGGACCGCGCCGCGGGTGGACGAATTCCACTGCGCGCGACCGGTTTCCAGGTGGTACTTGGTGACGCCGCCGCTGTGGCCGTGGTAGACGCCGGTGGGGTCTACGCGGACCATCCAGCCGGAGTTGCCCTTACTGCGCGCGGACCAGAGGGATTCCTCCTCGTGGTCGATGACGGTCAGGCCGCCTGCGGCGTCGGAGGCGGCGAGGATGCCGTCGTGGATGTCGAGCCAGTAGACGTCGTCGGCGGAGACGTCGTAGGCGGCGCGGGGGACTTTGCCGGACAGGTCGTAGACGCGGCCGTCGTCGCAGCCCGCGTAGATCCAGAAGTCGTCGGCGACGATGCATTTGACCGCGTCGGGCAGTTTGTAGCTGTTGGTGACGACGCCGGCGGGGGAGAGGGTGAAGACTTCGCCGTTCTCGTTGCCGACCCAGCAGCGCTGGTCGTCGACGAAGATGCCGAAGGCGGCGGCGCCGGAGTCGAAACGCCACAGCACGGGGGCCGACTTGGCGGTGGAGCGCTGGCTGGTGATGCTGCGGCGGGTGACGGTGCGGCGTTCGCGCGCGCCCATGATTGCGGCGGCGTAGCCCTTGCGCATCTTCTCGCCGACCTTCTTCTGCGCGGCCGACTTGGCCTTGTCCTCGGTGGCGAACGAGCTCACCTTGGACTGGCCCTGCTCGCCGATGCGGCCGAAGCGGATATTGACCTGTGTTCCGGTGACGACCACCTCGTAGAACTTGTGCGAGGAGCCCGCGTCGTCGGACAGTTCGAGATAGGTGGTTTCGGCGGTCATGCGTCCTCGCTGAGCTCGTGGAGATCGAATGCACGAAAAATAGCAAGGGGCACCGACATTCGGTGCGTCGCTGGTAATTGGTTGTGCACTGGGGGGAGCGTCGATGTGCTCCGACCGCACGGACGCCTACGAAGCCGCTCGGGAGCGTCGGCAGCTCGACCCTGACGAGAGACCTGCCTCTCAGTTGGTGGGATCGCGTCGAATGATCGAGGTATTTCCACGGGGGTGCGGCTTGTGGCGGATCTGGAGATACCTCGACTGGTCACACCTCGGACATGCGCAACGGCTGCGCCGGTCAACGCGACAGGCCGTCTTTGTAACGACACGCGGCGAAAGGATTGCGGGATCGCGTCGGGTGATAGATGCTGGTCCAACTGTTGATGCGTAGCTGGACGTGACTTTTCCGCGACCGTTTCGTAATCTTACGGTGACCTGTTCTCGACAATGACTGGTGATTGACAACGTGACTGCTTCGCATCGCAAACCGTCGGCTCCCAAGAGTCGGCTGCCACTGGCTGTCTGCAGTCTTGCGGCGACCGTTCCCGGCATGTTGATGATGGTGATGCGGCCGGGTGCGCAGGTTGAGGCGGTGGCTTCGGTCGAACCGCTGTCGACCTCGGCGATCGAGCCTGATCCGATTGCTGCCGCGCCGACGAATGATCAGCCGCAGCCGGGGCCGATTGTCAAGGCGGATGACGAGATGGCGGCGTTGTCGGCGTTGAAGGTGAAGGTGTTGTGTGGGACGGAGTTCAACGGGACTCTGCCGCATGTGGCGCAGGTCGGGAACCTGCTGCAGAAGATGTTCGGGGTGGGCGATATCGGTGGTGCGCACGGGCGGTACGACGGTGACCATGGTGCGGGGCGCGCGCTGGATGTGATGACGTCGAACACCGCGCTGGGCAACACCATTGCGGACTTCGTGCTGGCCAACAAGGCGCGGTTCGGCGTCACCTATGTGATCTGGCAGCAGCGGTACAACGACGGCAGCGGCTGGTCCTACATGGAGGATCGCGGCAGCGCCACGCAGAATCACTATGACCACGTGCATATTTCGTTCGAGGGATCGGGCGCGGCGAACATCGCCTGCTGATCGCGCGAATTCAGGTTTCGAGCTCGGCCAGGATCGGTTCGGCCTGGTTGCGTAGGAGTTGTAGCTGGCGGTTCGGGGGGAAGCGTTCGGGGTCGAAGACTGCCTGGATGCCGATGCCGTCGATGAGGATTGTGAGGGCTTCGGCTGCGCGTTCGAGGTCGGGGCCTGGTCGGTGGCCGGCGGAGATCAGGACCAGTTCGAGTGCCTCGCGCCAGGTTCGGTAGCGGGCGCGTTGTTCGCGGGCGAGGTCGGGGTCGTGGGTGGCCCAGTCCCAGAAGGCGATCCATACCTGCCATTCGATGCGGCGGGTTCGGTCCATCGGTAGGCACTGGCTCAGGAGTTCGTACAGGTCGTCGGACTCGGGGGCCATTCGGGTCACGCGGTCGGCGACGGCGGTGGATGCTGCGCCGAGCGCGGCCCGCAATACCGCGCGCTTGTCTGCGAAGTAGTGCACGACCATGCCGGTGGTGCAACCGGCCTCGGCGGCGATGTCGCGGACGGTGGTGTGTGCCAAGCCTTTGGTGGCGATGACCTGGCACGCGGCGGCGCTGATCGCGCGGCGGCGCTCTTCGTGATCGACGATTTTCGGCATTGACACGAGAGTTTACATACTGGCTATTATGTAACCGTGGTTATGAAAAAGCTGATGTTGGTGACCGATCTCGGCTTCCTCGCCTACTGGGTGGCCATCGCACTGGGGCTGATCAGTGTCGGGGCGGATGAGTTTCTGCAGCAGTGGAACTGGTCGTTTCTCGGACTCGACGCGGCAGCGATCGGGTTGGGGCTGGTCGGGCTCGCGCTCGGTCGGCGCTCGGCCAGTTCGATGCTGTTGATCGTCGTGTCGTTGTCGCTCACCTCCGCCGCGGGGTTGATGGCGCTGAATTTCTATGTGATCCGGGGCGAGTACAGCCTGATGTGGTGGATCCCGAACCTCTGGCTGTTCGCGTTTCCGGTCGTGGCGCTCGTCGGGATCATCCGTGCGTCGGCTTCCGCTGAGATCGTTGGTGTGCCGCACAAAAGCTTCTGACCTGGCGCGCGGAGCGATTTGGGTGATCAGGTCACCCGAACGGGTGATCTCTGCGCGCGAAAGCGAGGAAGATGGGGGTATGGCCCCCAACAGTGCGAAATATCTGATCAGCAACGGCACCGACGACCGGGTGTCGCTTTTCGATGACGGGCGCGTGAAGGTTTGGTCGACCACCCATCTGTGGACCGAAGAAGGTCGCGAGCGGCACAATGCGCTCGGCGAGACTGTGCTGCTCGGTATCGGGCGCACGCTCGGGACGGCCGGTCCCGTGGATCGGCGTCAGCAGTGCGATGCGGAGTTCGAGTTGGACCCGGAAAAGGGTCACACGGTCGCCGCGACCGTCGGCGCGGACAACGGGACGTTCGTGCAGTTCTTCCATGACGGCCAGATCGCGGTCGGCAACGACGGACGCGATGTGGCGACGGTGTTCAACGCGGGCCGGGAGACGATGTCGGCTCGCGGTACGACCGGCGTCGGCGGGTCGGTGATGGTCACCTTCGGTGGCAGCTACCGACCGAGGACCAAGCGCGAGAGCGACTTTCAGGTGGAATTGAGCGAGGCCACGGCCCCGCGGCCCAACCGGTTGTACAAGGACGAGTTCCTCGTGAAGTAGAGCTGAGCGGGGCGACCGCACTGGTCGCCCCGGCTCGGATTCGTCAGCCGTAGTAGCAGACGTAGTGCATGGTGTCGACGACCTCGATGTCGAAGGCGCTGTCGCCGGGGATCTTGAACGATTCGCCGGCCCGGTAGGTGATGGCTTCGGTCGTGCCGTCCAGTGTCACGTTGGCCTCGCCCGCGACCAGCTCCATGATCTCCGGGGCGTTGGTGGTGAAGCGCAGCGACGACGGCTGGATCACGCCCACCGACACCGAGGCGCCGTCTGGCATCTCGAGGCTGTAGCTGACGCACTTACCGTCGAAGTAGACGTTGGCCTTCTTGCTGACGGAGACGTTCTCGAACTTCGACATGGGTCCTTCCGAGTGGGTGAGGGGACCCTTAGTCTAGGTCAGCTGCCGAAGCGGGCCAGGACTGAGCTGGCTTCCTGGGAGGCGGTGCCTTCCTTGGCGAGGTGGGACATGGCTTCGGGGATTTCGCGGCCGTGGTGGGTCATGGCTTGGGCGTAGAGGCGGCCTGCTCGGTAGGAGGAGCGGACCAGGGGGCCTGCCATGACGCCGGCGAAGCCGAGTTCTTCGGCGACCTTGGAGTGTTCGACGAATTCCTCGGGCTTGACCCAGCGGTCGACGGGGTGGTGGCGGGGGGAGGGGCGCAGGTACTGGGTGATGGTGAGGATGTCGCAGCCTGCTTCGTGCAGGTCGCGCATGGCCTCGGTGACCTCTTCGGGGGTTTCGCCCATGCCGAGGATGAGGTTGGACTTGGTGACCAGGCCTGCTTCGCGGGCGGCGGTGATGACCGCGAGGGAGCGCTCGTAGCGGAAGGCGGGGCGGATGCGCTTGAAGATGCGCGGGACCGTTTCCAGGTTGTGCGCGAGGACCTCGGGACGTGACGAGAAGACCTCGGCGAGCTGGGCGGGGTCGGCGTTGAAGTCGGGGATGAGCAGTTCGACGCCGGTGGCGGGGTTGATCGCCTTGATGGCGCGCACGGTTTCGGCGTAGAGCCAGGCGCCGCCGTCGTCGAGGTCGTCGCGGGCGACGCCGGTGATGGTGGAGTAGCGCAGGCCCATCGACTGCACGCTCTCGGCGACGCGGCGGGGCTCGTCGCGGTCGAGGGCAGCGGGCTTGCCGGTGTCGATCTGGCAGAAATCGCAGCGGCGGGTGCACTGTTCACCGCCGATCAGGAAGGTGGCTTCGCGGTCTTCCCAGCATTCGAAGATGTTGGGGCAGCCCGCTTCCTCGCACACGGTGTGCAGGCCCTCGGATTTCACCAGGCTCTTGAGCTCGGTGTATTCGGGGCCCATGGTGGCGCGGGTGCGAATCCACTTGGGTTTGCGCTCGATCGGGGTCTCCGCGTTGCGCGCTTCGATGCGCAGTAGCTTGCGTCCGGCGGGGGCAGAGGCGTCTACGGAACTCACCGGACCGACTCTACGCTCGGGGCCTGCGCGTTCGCCGGTGCGGTGGTGCGATCAATGTCATGGGCCTGAACGGGAATTTCACCGTCGAGGGCGGCAACAATCGCGGCGGCCACGAGGGGCTTGAGTTCGGCGACGGTGACTTCGCGGCCGAGTTCGCGGGTCAGGGTGGTGACACCGGCGTCTTTGATGCCGCAGGGCACGATGGCCTGGAAACCGTCGAGGGCGGAATTGCAGTTGAGCGAGACGCCGTGCAGTGTGACGCCGCGTTGTACACGCACACCCACCGCGGCGATCTTGCGTTCGGCCAGGAGTTCGGTGGCGGGCAGCCACACACCGGAACGGCCGTCGACGCGCCCACAGGTGAGACCGAAGCCGGTGACCACCTGAATGATCGCTTCCTCGATGCGCCGCACGTACTTGACGACGTCGATGGGCTCGGCGAGGCGGATGATCGGGTACCCCACCAGCTGACCGGGACCGTGCCAGGTGATCTTGCCGCCACGGTCGACCTCGATCACCGGACTGCCGTCGATCGGTAGATCCTCGGTCTCGGTCCGGCGGCCCGCGGTATAGACCGACGGGTGCTCGAGGAGGAGTAGCCGGTCGTCGCCTTCACCGAGAGCGCGCTGATCGGCGATCTGCCGCTGCAGCTCCCAGGCGGAGTGGTAGTCGATGAGTCCGAGATCCTCGACCACGATCGGGGTCGCATCGAATCGTGCGGACGCGGTGGGGCGCGTGTCGTTCACCTTTGCGACGTTACGCCTCGGGGTGCCGTTCGGTCAGCCCGCCCACGGCGACTGTTCGGTGCGAGTACGGCCGACCCGCGAATTCCCAGCGACCGTGCCGGTTCACGGGTCGACGGGGAAGTTTCGTTGCATGAGGGTCAAATCCATCCAGCGGCCGAATTTGTAGCCGACCTCGGGCAGTTCGCCGACGGTGACGAAGCCGAAGCGTTCGTGCAGGACTATCGAGGGGCTGTTGCTGGATTCGATGGCGGCGATCATGGCGTGGACTCGGCCGGAATCTGTTGCGCGGGTGATCAATTCGGCGAGCAGTGCGGTGGCTACGCCGCGGCGCTGGAATCGGCTGTCGACGTAGACGGAGTTCTCCACGGAGAAGCGGTAACCGGATTTGGGGCGCCACTGGCCGTAGGAGGCGTAGCCGGCTACCTCACCGTCGATGTCGGCGATGAGGATCGGCATGCCCGCGGCGGTGCGATCGGAGAACCAAGCCAGGCGGTCGTCGAGGTCGACTTCGTCGGTGTCCCAGAGTGCGGTGGACTCGGCGATGTTGGTGTTGTGGATGGCAAGGACGGCGTCGAGGTCGGGCTTGTCGGCGTCGCGGATCAGCATCGGTTCATCCTCGGTCGACGGCGGCGGACAGGGCGGCGCCGATCGTCGGGTGCTGGTAGGTGTAGCCGGCGTTCTCCAGGACCGCGGGGATGGCGCGAGGCCCGTGCATGATCGACTCGGCCAGCTCGCCGACCAGGGCTTGCAAGGCGAAACCGGGGACCATGAACGGGGTCGGGCGGTGCAGGGCGCGGCCTAGGGCCCGGGTGAATTCCGCGTTGGTGACGGGGGCGGGGCCCGTGACGTTGATCGGGCCGGAGAGCTCGGGGTGGGTGAGCGCGAAGATGATGGCGCCGACCTCGTCGTCGAGGGAGATCCACGGGAAGTATTGGCGGCCGCTGCCGAGGCGTCCGCCGAGGCCGAGCCAGTACAGCGGGTGCAGTTTGCCGAGCATGCCGCCGTTGCGGGCCAGCACCACAGCGCTGCGGATCAGCACCGTTCGTACGCCCGCCGCGGCCGCGGGTTCGGTGGCGGCTTCCCAGTCGCGACACAGCGTGGCGAGGAAACCTGTTCCGGCGGGCGATGTTTCGTCGATGACGGCGTCGCCGGTGCTGACGCCGTAGTAGTGCGCGCCGCTGGCGTTGACCAAGGTCGGTACGCCTGCGGCCGCGACCGCGGTGGCCAGTACGTCGGTGGGAGTGATGCGGCTGTCGCGGAGCAGTTGCTTGTAGCTGCCGTTCCAGCGACGGTCGGCGATGCCGGCACCGCACAGGTTCACGACCGCGTCGGCCCCGCGCAACGCCCGCTCGTCGAGCTGGGCGCGCGCGGGATCCCACGTGTATTCGTCCGGCGCCGCGGCGGGGCGGCGCACCAGGCGGGAGACCAGGTGCCCGTCGCGGCGTAGTGCCGCGACGAGCGCCGTCCCGATCAGTCCGGACGAACCGGCGATGACCACCTTCATCGAATTACTCGGCTACAGGCCGAGATCGGCCTCGAACGCCGAGTCTTCGAGCCGGTGCTTGATGGTGGAGACGAACCGGCCCGCGTCGGCACCGTCGATGAGACGGTGGTCGTAGGTGAGCGGCAGGTACACCATCGAGCGCACGCCGATGGACTCGCCACCGGCCTCGTCGGTCACCACCACCGGGCGCTTCACGATCGCGCCGGTGCCGAGCATGGCCGCCTGCGGCGGAACCAGGATCGGGGTGTCGAAGAGGGCGCCCTCGCTACCGATGTTGGTGATGGTGAAGGTGCCACCGGACAGCTCGTCGGGCTTGAGGCCACCGTTGCGGGCGCGGTTGGCGATGTCGGCGATCGCGCGGGCCAGGCCTGCCAGGGACAGGTCACTGGCGTTGTGGATGACCGGCGAGAGCAGACCCTGCTCGGTGTCGACCGCGATACCCAGGTGCACCGAGGAGTGGTAGGTGATCTCCTTGGTGTCCTCGTTGTAGGAGGCGTTCACGTTCGGGTGCACACCGAGCGCCTCGACGACGGCCTTGGCGAAGAACGGCAGGTACGTCAGGTTGACGCCCTCGCGCGCCTTGAACGAGGCCTTCGCGAGCTGACGCAGGTGCGCGATCTTGGTGACGTCGGCCTCGTGGACCTGGGTCAGCTGCGCGGTGCTCTGCAGCGATTCGCGCGTCTTGGTCGCGGTGATCTGGCGGATCCGGCTTGCCTTCTGCGTGGTGCCGACGAGGGCGGCCAGCTTCGGGGTGGCGGACTGCTTGGCCGGGGCCGCGGGTGCTGCGGCGGCCGGAGCCGGTGCGGCGGCGGGCGCCTTCTTGGCCTCGGCGGCGGCGAGCACGTCCTGCTTGCGGATGCGCCCGCCCACACCGGAACCGGTGATGCTCGACAGGTCGACGTTGTTCTCGTCGGCCAGCTTGCGCACCAGCGGGGTCACGTACGGGGTGCTGCCGTTGGCCGAAGCCGGGGCAGGCGCGGACGTGGGCTTGGGAGCCGGGGCCGGTGCGGGCTTCGGCGCGGGAGCCGCAGCGGCGGGTGCCGGGGCAGGCGCGGGAGCCGGAGCAGGCTTCGGTGCAGGCGCGGGAGCGGGCTCGGGCGCAGGTGCGGGAGCCGGCGCAGGTGCGGGAGCCGGTGCGGGCGCGGCGGCCGCGGGCTGACCGCTACCGATCACACCCAGCTGACCACCCACATCGATGACATCGTCTTCCTGCGCGGTGATCTCGAGCAGCGTGCCCGCGACCGGCGAAGGGATCTCGGTGTCGACCTTGTCGGTGGACACCTCGAGCAGCGGCTCGTCGACGGCGACGGTGTCACCCACGGCCTTGAGCCAGCGGGTAACAGTGCCCTCGGTGACCGACTCGCCCAGTTCGGGCATCTTCACTGGCGTGCCGGAAGCAGTGGACGCGGCAGGCGCGGCGGCCGGGGCGGGGGCCTCGGCGGCAGGGGCCTGCGCGGGTTCGGGTTCGGGGGCCGCGGGTGCGGCAGCGGGCTCAGGAGCGGTGGCAGGGGTTTCGTCGGCATCGCTGATCACGCCGAGCTCACCGCCGACCTCGACGATGTCGTCTTCCTGGGCCACGATCTTGGAGAGCACGCCCGCCGTGGGCGACGGGATCTCGGTGTCGACCTTGTCGGTGGAGACTTCCAGCAGCGGTTCGTCGACCTCGACCGTGTCTCCTTCCTGCTTCAGCCACCTGGTCACCGTGCCCTCGGTGACGCTCTCACCAAGGGCTGGCATCTGGACGGAGAAGGCCATGTCCTCTGACTCCTCTGCAGTGTGTACCCGGCGGACACTCGTCGCGGGTCGCGGCTTTCGTCCACCCCGCCGGTCTCGGCGGAGCACCCGGGAAACGTTGGTTCTTGTTCCGGCAACCATCCTTGCACTCGCTCGCCGCCGGTGTAGCGCAGGGCGGCGATCCGGGCGAAGCTGGCACCATGGAATGTACGGCGGTGAGCAGAATTCCGCCGGAATGTAGGAGGTCGAACCGGATGGGTTTGCTGGATCGTTTCCGCGGTGGGCGCGGTGCGAGCAGGTCAGTCGCTCGCGAGAGCGCGTCGGAGGTGAGCGCCCTGGCGGAGTGGGCGCGGACGCGGCGCGGGGTCGAAGCCTTCGTCGAACCGAAAACTACTGTGACTGATGTCACAGTAGTGCTGGTGGCCGCGGACGGTGAATGGACCCGGCGCATCGTCGGTGAGAAGGGCGCGCGGCGGTTGGCCGGTGCGTTGAAGATTCCGGTCTACGACGTGAACCGCACCGGCTATCCGCAACGCATGCGCGACTTCGACGCCCGCCGCCGCATCGAAGCGCGGCGGGCTCGCGAAGCCGAACTGGAGGAGTGACTACTCCGCGCCGATCTCCTCGATCACGGTGATCAGCGTGCGTACCGGGACGCCGGTGCCGCCCTTGCCGATGTAGCCGAACGGGCCACCGGTGTTGTAGGCCGGACCTGCGACGTCGAGGTGGGCCCACTGCACGCCCTCGGGCACGAAGTCCTTGAGGAACAGCGCGGCCGAGAGCATGCCGCCCCAGCGATGCGGGGCGACATTGGCGAGGTCGGCGACCTTGGAGTTCAGGTCGGCGCGCAGCTCTGCGGGAAGCGGCATGGCCCAACCGTTTTCGCCGACCTTGCGCGAGATGGCGGCGACACGGTCGCGGAAGTCGTCGGTGCCCATCACGCCGGGGGTGCGGGTCCCCAGCGCCACCATCTGGGCGCCGGTCAGCGTGGCGACGTCGATCAAGTAGTCGGGCTCGTCCTCGATCGCGCGCACGATCGCGTCGGCCAGGATGAGGCGGCCTTCGGCGTCGGTGTTGATGACCTCGACGGTGGTGCCGCCGTACTGGGTGAGCACGTCGCCGGGGCGCTGCGCGGTAGCCGATGGCATGTTCTCGGCCATCGGGACGGTCGCGGTGACGGTGACCGGCAGGCCCAGGCGCGCGGCCAGCAGCACGGTCGCGATGACCGCCGCGGCGCCCGCCATGTCGGAGGTCATGTTCTCCATGTTGGCGGCGGGCTTGATCGAGATGCCGCCGGTGTCGAAGGTGATGCCCTTGCCGACGAGCGCGATCTTCTTCGGGCCGCCCGCGTAGGTGATCCGGATCAGGCGCGGCGGGCGCGAGGAACCCTGGCCGACGCCGATGATGCCGCCGTAACCGGCTGCGGCGAGGGCGTTCTCGTCGAGCACCTCGACCTCGAGTCCCGCGGCTTCGGCGAGCACGCGGGCCCGGTCGGCGAATTCGGCGGGGTAGAGCGCGCTGGGCGGGGTGTTCACGAAATCGCGTGCGGTGGCGATGGCTTCGGCCACCAGCTGTGCGCGCAGCAGTTCGAGGGTGCCGAATTCCGGTTCGGGAACCAGCAATTCGAGGCGGACCACCGGACGCTCATCCGGCTTGGGTGCGCTCTTGGACTTGAACGACGAGAAGGTGTACGCGCCGAGGTAGAACCCTTCGGCCGCCGCGCCCAGGTCGATGCCGGACAGGGTGGTGGCGACGAGTTCGGTGCCGCTGAGCGCGCGTCCCGCGACGCCGGCGCTGCGACGCACCTGTTCGGCGTCGACCTTGTCGGCCGCGCCGAGGCCGACGGCGAGCACGCTGGTGACATTGTCGAGCGCGGCCGGTGCGGGCACCCGGGTCAGTTCCTCGGGCTTGCCCTTGGCGCCGACCGCGCCGAGAGCGTCGAGCAGTTGCGCGCGGACCTCGGCGGTGAGCACGTCGCCGAACAGGTCGGCGGGGGCGATGGCGGGGCCGTTCTCCGAGGACGTCAACCCGATCACCAGCACGTCGGTGTCGGGGGTGATGGTTTCGGTGCGCGCCAATTCTGGTCCGAGGGAGCGATCTGCGACTGCGGTCATTGCCCCAGGTTATTCGGTCGCTATCGGTGCTCGCATCACGAGTCCGGGTGGGCGGGTGTGAGCTGTTCTTGTTCGGCCTTCTCAGAAATACTGGGAATTACTGGACAATACTGGTAGCTGTGGATACGCTCCGACTCGTGACGGACTCGGCCGAAGAGCTGGAGGTGCGCATCTCCGGTTTGCGGGCCGAGGTGCGGCGGGCCGCTGCCGGTGGGGACCGGGCGGGCGCCCGGCAATTGCGCGCGGAATTGCGCAGGGCCGAGTTGGCTTGGGACGCGGCGGTTCTCGGGTCGGTGCCCGAGGAGGCATCGGAGGCGCCCGGGGTGCCGGTGCGTGAGCACGTGCATCGCGCGTTGACTTTGCTGTCGGTGCCGTCCTCGCCGAAATTGGTGCTCGCCACCCATGACGCGTTCTTCTCCGGGGAGCTGCTGCCCGCCCGGCTGACGAGTCTGCGGCGCGACGAGGAACGTTCCTTCCGGTCGGCGCCGTACGCCCGCCCGTACTACCTGTGCGCGGCCCTCACCACCGATCTACTCGCCCCCGCGCGTGGATTGATGGCGGTGAGTTCGTGGCCCCTCGAACGGCGAATGGTCGGTCCGTTGAGTCCGCGCGTGGGGCTGTTGGTGTCGGCTATTCGCTTGGCCGAACATCTTTCGGCGCAGCCTGCCGGAGAAACGTCGGGTTTGCGCGTACTGTGGCGGCTCGCCGTGTCGATTCCTGGCATTTCCACCGCCCCGGATTCCCTCGACCCGGCGACAGTGATCGAGGCCGCGCGGCGTGAGCTCGCGGTGCACGAAGACGAGGATGCGAGGCAGCGCAATTCGGCCGCGCGACGGGCGGCGGATCAGCTCGCGGATCCGGCCGCACAACTATTCGGTGTTCGGCTCGGCGTAGCCGATCGGCGACGAATCGAGGTGAAATGAGCACTCTCGCAGCACAGTTGGACCAGTTGCGCGGTGAAGCCCCCGCGACCAGGCACAATGCCCGCACCATCGCCGCGCTGACGGCCAATCCCGGTTGTGCCCGCCGCGCCCTGCTCGACGCGGCCGCCGTGGACAAGACCGTGATCGCCCAATCGCTGGGATTCCCACCACAATTCGGTCAGTCCCAGTTCGCCATCACGCGCGGTAATGCATTCGAGTCGATGGTGAAGGCGAACGGTTGCGCGGAATTGCTCGCCCTTTTGCGTGACAAACTCGGTCTCACCATTCCCGAAGTCGCCTACCACGACCTGAATTCGGTGGGGGAGAACACCGGCAACGCGGTGCGTTATCAGCGCACCAGGCAATTGCTGAAGAGCACGATCACCGCGGGCGACGGCACCTTGTTCGATCACCCGATGCTTCGGCTCGATATCGCCGGTGCCACCGCTTATCTCGAACCCGATGTGGTGGCCGTGCAGGTGGACGGCAAATTCCATGT
This sequence comes from Nocardia sp. NPDC058705, assembly GCF_042749305.1. Lineage (NCBI taxonomy): Bacteria > Bacillati > Actinomycetota > Actinomycetes > Mycobacteriales > Nocardiaceae > Nocardia > Nocardia sp. NPDC058705. The sequence continues at coordinate 30,645 of NZ_JBHYRN010000035.1, forward strand.
CGTGGAGGTCAAAGCCTTTCCGGTGATCGACGGGCAGGCCGATCCGGCGCAGGTTGCGGCGGCCGCGCGGCAATCCGCGGTGTATGTGATCGCGTTGCGTGAGTTGATGGCCGAGATCGGTGAGTCACCGGAGATCGTGTCGCACAATGTGATTCTGGTGTGCGCCAAGGACTTTTCGAACAGGCCGACCGCTGAACTCGTCGACCTGCGTAAGCAGCTCGCCTCGGTCTCGCGCCAATTGACCAGGCTCACCGCGATTCCCGACCTCCTGGACCTGTTGCCGCCGGAAGCCACCTTCGCGCCGGGGGAGAACCTCGAGAAGACGATCGCCGCCATCCCCGCTCGCTACGCGCCCGAGTGCATGTCCAATTGCGAGCTCGCGTTCGCCTGCCGCGACGAGGCCCGCACCTGCGGTTCGGTGGACGCGCTGGGTCGCGGGGTGTGCGATGTGGTCGGTGGCATCGACAACATCCACACGGTCCTCGGCTTGGCCGACGGCACCCTCGAACCCGGCCCCGAGCACGCCGACATCACCGCCATGCTGCGGACCGCCCATCGGCTGCGGTGGGAGATCGCGGGATGAGCGTCCTTGCCGCCCTGGCCAAGGCGGAGGCCGTGCGGGCGGGCCGTGCGCAGGCGACCGCGGCGGTGCGCCACATCCACCTCGCGGAGCGGCCGCTCGTCGCGGTGCCGTTGCGGTTGGCGGGGGAGGCGGCGGCGCCGGTGGCGATCATGATCGGTACCGCGCCCGGCGACCAGAACGTGTTGACCGTGCCCCAGCCGCGCGACCGGGTACTGCGGTTGCGGTTCATCGAACAGCTGGCTGATGTTGTGCTGCCCTATCTTTCGACCTTTCTCGTCGAGACCGAGGAACTCACCAGCAAGGCGGGCGAGACCTACACCCGGTGCCTCGACGCACCGCAGATGTGGACACCCAATCCCGGCGGTGTGAACTTCCTGAAATTGCTGGGACGTTCGGTGCGGTTCCACCGTGTCGACGGCGATAACCCTGTGCCGGAATCGATTCCGCTGCTCGGCAGGTGGCTCACCTGGTTCGGCGATCGGGCCGAACATCCCGGTTCGGCAGTATCGCCCGCGATGACATCGGCTTTGTCAGCGCACTGGGCATCGGGCCAATCCTCCTTGGAAGACGGCAATCTCGCGGCGCTGCTCGGCTGGATCGACCCGCCGCCCGGACTGACCGGCGCGGAAGCCGCCGCGCTGGCCGAAGATCCGTTGCTGTCCCCGCCCGCGGGCCCGGCCACCGATCCCGGATTCGACAACGAAGAACTCGCGCCGCTGATCGCCGCCTACAACGCCGCACTCGACGACTCGACGAGATCCGTTGCGGCCGAACGCCTCGAACGGTCCCTGCGCGGCCAGCTCGAACCCACCTGGCAGCTGATGTGGCGATCCATCGAGCTGCTGGGCGCACTGCCGGAAGGCGCCAGCGTCGAGAACCGGTGGACCGATGATCGCGGTGCGTTCTCCCGTTTCGCCGCTGATATCGCGGAGGGAGTTCCGCAGGCTCGCCGCGATTCCGCTGTCCCCGCGGTGCGCCGACTGCTCGAGCGTGAACGTGCGCTGGAGGCGTTGCAGGGGCAGTGCGCGTTCGACGATCCGCTGCTCATGCTCGAACATCGCGTCAGCGGCGCGGCGTTCCGTGGCACCGTCGTGCACAGCGAACCGGAGCGGCTCGACCGTTCGGGAGCGCGGCCGAAACTGCGCCCGCACATACACATTCGGACCACCGATCCGTTCATCGCGGTTGTCGGTGAGGAACTGACGTGTGTGGAGCGGCCGAAGCAGACCGGGGTGGTCGTCGAAATCGACGGCGACAGCATGGTTCTCGAACTTTCCGGTGGGATGGGACGAAAGCTCGTCGCCGAGCCGGGCAGTGTTCCCGACGAAGGCGATGAACTCGGGTTCGCCCGGTTCAAGCCGGCACCGTTCAACGGCATGCTGAATCTGCCCGCGCGCGAAGAGACCCCGTGGACACACGGCGGACCGCCGCCGGAGTGGACGCCGCCGACCGACGACGAAGGGGAAGAGCTCCAGTGACCACCCCAGATGAGGCTGTCGCGGGGATTCTCACCGACCTGCGCGACGAGAGCCATCGCGCGATCGTCGTCGACTCACCACCCGGCGCGGGCAAGTCGACGCTGGTAGTGCGCGCGGCCCGCCAGCTTGCCGAGGACGGTGACCAGCGGATGATCGTCGCCCAGACCAACGAGCAGGTCGACGACCTCATCGACCGCCTGGCCGGCGCCGACCCCGCACTGCGGATCGGACGGCTCTCCAGCGCGGCCTACGTCGTGAGCGACCGGGTGGAGCGGCACGGCAATGTCCGGGTCGCCAAGCAGCCGGGTGATCTCGAGGATCGCGCCATCGTCATCGGCACCGCCGCCAAATGGGCCACCATCACCGAGGGCACCTGGACCCACGCGATCATCGACGAGGCCTACCAGATGCGCTCGGATATGTTGCTGCGCATCGCGAATCGGTTCGATCGTGGACTGTTCGTGGGCGATCCGGGGCAGCTCGATCCGTTCGCGACCGTCGAAACCGCGCGCTGGGCCGGGCTCACCTGGGACCCGACGATGAGCGCGGTCAGCGTGATGCTGGCCAACAACGACAACATCCCCACCCACCGGCTGCCCGTGTCCTGGCGGTTGCCCGCCACCGCGGCGCCGGTGGTGTCGAAGGCGTTCTACCCCTTCACCGAATTCCAGTCGGGCACCGGATTCGGTGACCGGAAAATGGATTTCAGCACGCGCGGCATGGGCGGCCCGGTCGACGAGGTGCTGGAAGAGGCGGCCGAATCCGGTTGGGGCTGGTACGAATTGCCCGCGCGGCACACTCTGCGCACCGACCGCGAGGCCGTGGCCGCGATCGCGATGATCGCCGCCCGGCTGATCGAACGCGGTGCCACCGCCCACTCCGAATCCGGCAGCCACCCCGTCACTACCGACCGGGTCGCGATCGGCACCGCGCACCGCGACCAGGCGGACGCCGTCCGCACCGCCCTGCGCGGCACCTGCGCCGAACCCGTCACCGTCGACACCGCCAACCGGCTCCAAGGCCGCGAATACGACGTAACCCTTGTGCTGCATCCCCTTTCGGGCCGCCGCGATGCCAGCGCCTTCCACCTGGAGGCCGGGCGCCTGTGCGTGCTGGCCTCCCGGCACCGCCACGCCTGCATCCTCGTCGGCCGCGCGGGCATCCCAGAACTCCTCGACGCCCACCCCTCCGCCGACCCGGTCCACCTCGGTGTCCCGGTGAAGTTCCCCGATGGGTGGGAGGCGAATCAGGCCGTGCTGAGCCATCTTTCGAACCATCGGGTGCGCGCCTAGGTCAGTCTGGCCGCCAGCCGTTTCGCAGTCATGTAGGCGATGGCTTCGATGGTGACCATCGGGTTGACGCCGGGGGCCGTCGGGAACGTGGAGCCGTCGGCGACCACGATGTTGGGGACCTCCCAGGTAGTGCCGTCGGGGTCGGTGGCCGAGATGTCGGACGAGCCGCCCATGCGGGCCGAACCCATGATGTGCAGGGCGCCCATCGAACAGCGGCCGGGGCCGTAGCCCGCCTTCTTCGCGGCGGCGCCGAACTCGGCGAGCGAGCCGCGGGTGCCGGGTTCGAAGGAGATGCCTGCCTGGTGGCCGGAGTAGATCCGTTGCGCGCCTGCGGCTTCCAGGATGGTGGCGGCGCCGACGATGCCGGTGTGCAGGTGGGCGGCGTCGTAGTCGGACAGCTGGTATTTCACCACCGGTTCGCCGGACTTGTCGATCGAGACCGAGCCGGGATCCCGGTCTCGGGTGATGACGCCGATGGCATTCGTGCGCGCGAAATCGAGCATGGCGCCGCGATGGTCCGCCGCACCGCGCCAGCTCATGAAACCGGTGGCCAGGCCGGGGTGGATCGGGCCGGTTTCGTAGATCACGCCGTAACCGTTGCCGTCGAGATCGGCGTGGTGGCGGCTGATTCGGCCCTGCAACGCGCCTTCCCACGGCCGGACTTCGTCGTCGAATGCGCCGAAGACCGCCGCGGCCGGATGCAGGCGCAGATGCTGCCCGATGTTCTTGTTGCGCAGGCCGGATCGTCGCAGCAGCGCCGGTGTCTGGATCGCGCCCGCGGCGACCACAACGGCCTTGGCGCGCACGGTGACCTCCGCGCCGGTGGAGGTGACGGCCGAAACTGTCTCGGCACGACCGGCTTTCACGGTGATCGCTCGGACATCGGCATCGACCACCAGGCGTGCACCGTGCTCGGCCGCGTCGGCGAGCCAGGTCTTGGTCGCCGACTGCTTGGCGCCGAGGCGGCACCCGTAACTGCAACGCCCACACTCGATTCCGGCATCGCACGCGTCGCTGACATTGCGCGGCAACGTGTCTACGTCCCAGCCGAGGGAGCGTGCGCCGCGTTCGAGAATGCCGTCGCGCGCCGAGAGCGGCGACCTGCGATCGGTGACGCCGATCCGTTGCTGCACGGCGGTCAATGCGTCGCCGAACTCGTCCTCGGCGAACTGCGGAACGCCGGTCTCGGCCCATTCGGCACGGATCGTGTCGGGGGTCGGCAGTGAAGTGCTCCAGTTGACTACCGTGCCGCCGCCGAGGCAAGTGCCCGCGACGAGGGTGATCTGACCTTCCGCCGACGTGGCGGGGCCGGGGGCGTACAGGGTGGTGAGCGCGTCGAGTTCGCCGGTGCCGAAATCCTGGTCGTCGTAATAGTTTCCGCGTTCCAGCACGATCACGTCGAGGCCGGCCGCGGCCAGTACGGCTGCCGCGGTGCCACCACCGGCGCCGGAGCCGACCACGACGACATCGCAGTCGAGCGCGGTGGATTGGGTGTACCGCAGGGGCGACAGCGGCGGCTTCGGGGCGGTCTCGAATCGGCCGACCGGCCCCGGATAGCCGATCTGCTTCCACAGCGGATTCGTTCCGGTGGGACCGGGTGTCACGTTGTAGGCCAGCAGTGACGCCTGCTTGAGGGCCTGGAAGATCGCCCGCGCGGGGGCGAGGCGGGAATCGCCGAGGCGCAGCAGGGCGGCCTCACGCTGCTCCTGCGAGAGCGTGGAGAATCGGCGGCCACCGCTGCCGGTGAGCAGGCCGAAGGCGCGAGAATCCCACAGCCCCAACAGCATCGCGAACTGCTTGCGTTCGGCTTCGCGCGGATTACGGTCCAGGATTCGGAAGATCGAATCGATGGCGCCGAGCTCTGTTGCCGCGGGCACACCGAGTCCGTCGCCGGGCAGGAAGGTATCGCAGATCATGCCCAGCGCGGCCCGATGTTCGGCTGTCGGTTCCATGCGGAACTCACCCCATTTCACTCTGGGGTGAGTTCTATCACGCGACATCCGGCCGCGCTGGGGGTCAAGAGGTTTCGGATCAGTCAGCGGTTCCGACGGTGAACTGGATGGTCTTCAGCGACGGCGTCGACAGGTCGACATCGGCCTTGGTGACCGACTGCGCCGCCGAATCGTTGCGGTAGGCGGTGAGCTGGTAGCGGCCGGGTTGCAGTCCGCGGAAACTCACCTGTCCGTTGGTGCCGGTGGACATGTGCCGGTGGATATTGTCGCCGCACGCGTCGGTGCCGGTGAGGACGACCTTCCCGCCCGCGATCGGCGTGCGGTCGGTCGCGCTGATCAGCACCGCGTCGATCTGACCCGCCGCCGCCGGGGTGGCCGCGCGGATCCCCCGGTCGTTCAGCCGGGCCTGTCGTACTTCTTCGCAGGGCGCCCCCTCCTGCGCGATCGAGTCGTCGGCGCCGGGATGCGCCCACGCGCTGCCCACCGCCGTCCCCATCAGAGCTGTTGCCGCCAATCCGATCGCCAAACACTGGGAAATGACAAACCGTGGCATCGCGCCGTCTTCCTCCTGGATTCGAAGTTGAGGTAACGCCCGGGCGGCAACAATACTGACGGGAATTTCGGGGCCGACACCGGTGTTCCATAGAGTCCGTTCTGGGGTGATTTGTGCGACCGTGGAGTTCTCATGAAGGAGTACGTGTGACTGACACCCGTAAGGCCGTTCTGGCCGGTGGATGCTTCTGGGGCATGCAGGATCTGATCCGTCGTCAGCCCGGTGTGCTGGCCACCCGGGTCGGCTACACCGGCGGCACCAACGACAACCCGACCTACCGCAACCACCCGGGTCACGCCGAGGCCGTCGAGATCGAATACGACCCGGCGCAGACCGACTACCGGGCGCTGCTCGAGTTCTTCTTCCAGATCCACGACCCGACCACCAAAGACCGTCAGGGCAACGATCTCGGCGAAAGTTACCGTTCCGCGATCTTCTATCTCGACGACGAGCAGCGCCGCATCGCGCTCGACACCATCGCCGATGTGGACGCCTCGGGTCTATGGCCCGGCAAGGTCGTCACCGAGGTGACCCCGGCGAGCACGTTCTGGGATGCCGAGCCCGAACACCAGGACTATCTGATTCGCTACCCCAACGGCTACACCTGCCATTTCCCGCGCCCCGGCTGGAAACTGCCCAGGCGCGACACCACCGGCGCATAACTGTTTCGTACTCCGCCCACCGCACTGCCGATATGCCATGATCGGCAGTGTCGGCGTGTGCGCAGTGACGTCGGATCGAAATAACTCACGACGGTGGCCGAGGTCGCCGCAGACGATGAGGGGACGCGATTCGAATGACGTATGGACAGCAACAACCCGGATATTCCGCGCCGGGGCCACAACTCGGCGTCGGTGACGCCCTCGGCTACGGCTGGGAAAAGTTCAAGAACAACGCGGTGGTGTGGGTCGGCATCATCCTGATCGCCGCGATCATTCAGGTGGCGATCAGTTTCCTCTTCGGGTCGTCGAGCACCGTTACCTCCGATGCCGACGGCGGCATCAGTTTCGGATTCAGCTTCTGGGGTTTCCTCGGCAGCATTGTGAGCACGGTGATCGGGTATCTGATCTCGGCGGCGCTCGTGCGTGGCGCCCTCGACGAAACCGACGGTCGCAAACCAGGATTCGGTGACTTCTTCAAATTCACCAATGTGGGCGCGGTGATTCTGGCGGGCTTCCTCGTCGGGCTCGCCACCGGCATCGGGTTCATGCTGTGCCTGCTGCCGGGCATCATCATCGCGTTCTTCACCTGGTTCACGATGAATTTCGTGCTCGACCGCGATCAGGACGCGATCACGGCGATCAAGTCGAGTTTCTCGGCGATCTCGAGTAATGCCGGGCCACTGCTGTTGCTGGCGCTGGCGCTGTTCGGCATCAATATCGTCGGTGCGCTGCTGTGCGGGCTCGGGCTGCTGGTGACGATCCCGGTCTCGATCATCGCCTCCACCTACGCCTACCGCGTGATCGTCGGCGGGCCGGTGGCCGGTGCCGCGGCCACCGCCGATCCGGGGTACCCGCAGCAATACGGCGGGCCCGCAGAGGGATTCGGCGGTCAGCCGGGGTACGGCGGTCAGCCCGGTTACGGTGGTCAGCCGGGTTACGGTGGCCCCGAAGGCGGCCAGGGCTACGGCGGACCCGGTTACGGTGCCCCCGGCTACGGCGGTCCCGAAGGTGGCCAGGGCTATGGCGGCCCGGGTTACCCGGGCCAGGGCGGTCCCGGTCACCCCGACGGACCCGACCTGGGCAAGCCCGGTGACCAGGGCTGGGGCCCCGAAGGCAACCGCTGACGGTGAACCCCGAAGGGCGTGCGATGACCATTCATCGCACGCCCTTCGTGCTGTTCACTCGCAGCCGATGCCGTCCCCGTCACGGTCGAGGCGGTAGTCGTCGGGGCCGACGACCTGGACACGACCGGTGTACACAGGCCCGTTGCCACTGCCGCCTTCGCAGTCGACATCGCTGACGATGGGTAGGCACGGGATGTAGGAGTCGTGGCAGTTCGACGGCTGCGCTCCCGCCGTGGCAGGGGTCGCGATCGCGAATGCGAAGGCCGCGATGGCAGCGGAAGCAAGGGTGACGACGTATTTCATTGTTCTCCGATCGATCATGTAGCGGCGCACAGTGTTTCACGAGTGGGGGAATTGTCCGAAATCAATCTGTCGGTACCAGTCGGTAGGATCGGGGTTCTTCGAACGAGGGGGATTCATGTGGGGGAAATGGCGGGGTTGGTCGTGGTGGGTGCGGGGTGGGGTGGTCGCGCTCGTTCTGGTTGTGGTGGGGGTGTTGCCGGTGGTGGGGGTGGTTGCGGCGTTGTTGGTGTACAACGTCGGGGAGCAGTCGGAGCATGCGCGGACCAGGGGGAAGGACGCGGTGTGGCTCGGGCATGCCTGGGTGGACGGGCGTAAGACCGATGCCGATATCGAGGGGCTCGGGAGGTTGCTGGCGGGTACCGGGGTGCGGGATTTGTATGTGCACACGGGGCCGCTGGAGCACGACGGGAGTTTGCGCGACGACCTGGTGCCGCGCGCGCAATGGTTCGTCGACGCGGTGCACGCGCGATTACCGGGGATTCGGGTGCAGTCGTGGCTGGGCGATATCGTGCAGCCCGAATTCGACGGCCTGGACGTGGAATCGGCGGTGTCGCGTGAGCGGGTGGTGGCCTCGGCGCGGCGGGTGCTGGCCTATGGGTTCGACGGGGTGCATTACGACCTCGAACCGATTCGATCGGGTTCGCCGGGATTTCTCGCACTGCTGGACGCGACGCGGGCGGTGACAACGGCTGCGCGCGTGCCACTTTCGGTGTCGGCGCCGGTGATCGATCCGCTGCCGGGACTGCACTCGGTGGGGTTGGCGGTCGCTGATCACGGAAAGTGGTGGAGTCAGGCGTATTTCGCCGAGGTGGCGCGTCGTGCTGATCAGGTGGCGGTGATGTCGTATGACACTGCGATGCCTACGCGGGCGTTGTACAGCGGATACGTGGCGCAGCAGACCGAGCTCGCTGCGGAGGTGACGCCAGACGGAGTGGATCTGCTGATGGGGGCGCCTGCCTTCTGGGCCGACGATCCGGGGCATCACGGTGCCGCCGAGACCGTCGCCGCTGCGGTGCGGGGGATTCGCCTCGGCCTGACCGAAGCCGATGTGGGTCGCGCGAATTTCGGAGTGGCGTTGTACGTGGATTTCGCTGCGACGCCGCAGGATTGGGCTGACTATCGACGGGATTGGTGCCGGATGGCGGACTGATTTCGCAGGCCAGCCAGCCACATCTGAGTCGGATCGAGCTGAGTTGCCGAATCGGGCTTTGGTCGAGGAACGCCGACTCCGATCGGCGGCAGCGAGCCCTCGGTCGTCGTGGGGCCGACTATTCCGTCGACGACGAGCCGACGGCCGGTGCGCGGGTCGCGGCGACCCACGGGTGGTCCGGATGGAGTTGGGTCAGCCAGGAGTTCAGGCGGGCGCGCCGGTACTCCGGGAGCAGGGGCAGGACGCGGTGGAAGTCGCTGGCGTCCTTGGGGCGGTTGGCTTTTGCCTTGAACAGCAGCACCACCTCGGGGATCAGGTACGGGATGCCGTTGTCCGTGGTGTGGATGAGTTCGGTGTACGGGAGCGTGATCGTGGGGTCGCGGCGGCAGATCCAGGTGTCGCCGTCGTGCGGCTCACGGAAGACGTCGAGGTGGAACGCGCCGGTGAAAGGGTCGCGGAGCCAGGTTTGGTGAAGATCGGGGTGGGTCGCGGCGAGGGAATAGGACCACAGCTTGCCGTCGCCGACGACGTCCCACTCGTATTCGGGGAAGGCGTCGGCGACAAAGAGGAAATCGCCTCGAGGGACAGTGATTTCGATGTCGTCGTGGGCGCGGGAGATCGACCCGGCGAACAGGTCGAGGGCCCAGCCACCCGCGACGGCCCACGGAGCAGGGCAGGTGGCGAGGCGGGCGGCCACCACGCTCGGTGTCCACGGGTCCCAGCGCCGGGCGGCCTCGGTTGCGGTGATCGGACGTCCCCCGTCCGGCGAGCTCATCACTCCATCCTCGACACCACCGGCCTGGGGCGCAAGGTTGTTGTGGGCGATGGTGATCGAGACGAGACGGGTTTGTGAGGAAGTCAGCGTCGACGGTCGGTGAGCCAGGCCAGGGGGCGGCGGTGGTGGGGGCGGGGACGGTTTTCCCAGCGGGGGTTGTCCTCGTCGCGGCGGTAGACCGGGATCCGGCCCGCGATGCCGAAACGGAAAGTCTTTGCGATGCCTACTACTTCGCCATCGGCGGCCACCGAGACGGGAACTTTGGAGGTGACGGTGAGTTCGTGCATCTGGCGTTCGCCGTAGACGCGGCTGTGTCCGATCGCGGCGAGCATCAGGGCGATGACCGCGCGGGTGCGGGAGAAGCGGACGTCGGCGCGCAGCCAGCGCACGTCCAGGAGGCCTTCGTCGAGGCGGGAGCGGAACGCGGGGACCGCGCCGTGCGGGTGGTAGGGGCCGTTGCCGATGAACAGGAACCACATGTCGTGCCACCGGTCGTCGAGGCGGATGTGGATCGGTTCCGCGCGGCGCAGGGTGACCACGAGCGCGGCGGCGAACGCGGGCCACTTGCCCCAGCGGTCCTCCCACTGCTCACGCAGACGCACCAGTTCGGGGTAGGCGCCGATGCTGGCGGTGTTGATCAGGTGGTGGGTGTGTCGGCCGTCGGGGGTGTCGAATTCGACTGCGGCGATGTCGACTTCGACGGCCTCGCCCGCACCGGTGGCGTCGGCTACTTCGCGCAGGTCGTAGACGCCGAGATCGCGGGCGAAGTGGTTCAGGGTGCCCGCGGGGACGACGACCAGGGGCAGCTTGTTGCGCACGGCGACGGCTGCCGCGGCGGCGATCGTGCCGTCACCGCCTGCCGCGCCGACCGCGAGTACCGAGGTGTGGTCGTCCGTCGCGGCGTCGTCGCGATCCGCTGCGGCGTCGACGGCGTCCTGCAGCAGCTCGACGGCGTCACGGCCGGGTTCGGTGCGCACGAGCATCGCCGCGGGCAGGGCCTCGGCGATGTCGGCGGTGGGATCGTAGGAGGAATCGCCCGAACGCGGATTCACCAGCAGCACAAGGCCTTTGCCGCCGGCGAGGATCGGGGCATCGTGCACGACGTGCGCGTCGGCCTCGTCGGACTCGCGGATCGGCCACCAACGACGGGTGGTCAGTGCGATCGCGGTGCCCACGCCCGCGCCGACCAGCACGTCGGACGGCCAGTGCGCGCCGGTGTGGATGCGTGAGTAGGCGACGGCGGCAGCCACGGGCGCCACGGCGAGTGCTGCGCGCGGGCTCTCCAGGGCGACGGCCGTGGCGAAGGCGGCGGCGTTGGCGCTGTGGCCGGAAGGGAACGACGACGACACTGGGGCGGCGACCAGTCTGCGCCCGAGCGGCATCAGTTCGGCCGGCGGTCGCCGGCGCGGGATCAGCGTCTTGAGGACGAGGTTCACCAGGAAGCTACTGCCACCGAGCGCGATGACGCCGCGCAGGGCGGCCCGTCGCGGGGGACCGGGCTGCACCGCGAGCGCCGCCGCGACTGCCAGCCAGAGGCCGCCGGTATTGGCCGACTTCGTCAACCGCAGCATCCCGCGATCGACCGCCGATTCCGGAATCCGGGACACCGCCCGGCTCATGGTGTCGTCCATCCGGGCGACATGGCCGAATCGTGCTCGGGGCAACTCACTCACACCGAGAACCCTACCGCCGTTGGCGGTCAGTCTCTTTCGGTACGGACAGGGCCGCCCGCGCACCCCTCGACGGCAGGGGCGGCGCTGTCCGTGGCAAGGGTGCGTCCAGCGATGATTTTCCCACCGAAACACCGAAATCGAACCCTGCGGAGCGCCCCCAATTACAGGGGCAAGGTGAGTGGTAAGCGACCTCCGCACTGCGACAAGTCGGGCTTTGTGGGGGCGTTGAACTCAGCCCGGACAGACTCCGCACTGCGACAAGTCGGGCTTTGTGGGGGCGTTAAACTCTGCCCATGACCGACACTGCGCTGCTCGAGGGCCCCATCCACGCTGTTCATGTCGAACTCGGAGCCACCTTCGCTCCGTTCGGCGGCTGGGAGATGCCCGTGCAGTACGGCGGCACGGTCGGCGAGCACACCGCGGTCCGCACCACGGTCGGGCTGTTCGACGTGAGTCACCTCGGCAAGGCGACGGTCGCGGGCCAGGGCGCCGCGGCGTTCGTGAACTCGGCGCTGACCAATGATCTGGGCCGGATCCGGCCGGGGAAAGCGCAGTACACGCTGTGCTGCGCCGAAGACGGCGGCGTGATCGACGATCTGATCGCCTACTACGTCAGCGACGACGAGGTGTTCCTCGTGCCGAACGCGGCGAACACGGCGGCAGTGGTCGCGGAGTTGCAGAAGGTGGCGCCCGCGGGGATCACCGTGACCGACCAGCACCGTGACTACGCGGTGTTCGCGGTGCAGGGGCCCAAGGCCACCGAGGTGCTCACCGCCCTCGGCCTGCCCACCGAAATGGAATACATGGCCTACGCCGACGCCGAGTGGGACGGCCGCCCGGTGCGCGTGTGCCGGACCGGCTACACCGGCGAGCACGGCTATGAGCTGCTGCCGCGCTGGGCCGACGCGGAGCCGGTGTTCCGTGCGCTGATCGCCCAGGTCGAGGCGGCCGGTGGCCAGGCGGCCGGGCTCGGCGCGCGCGACACCCTGCGCACCGAGATGGGCTACCCGCTGCACGGACACGAACTGTCCCTCGAGATCACCCCGAACCAGGCCCGCACCGGCTGGGCCGTCGGCTGGAAGAAGCCGGAATTCTGGGGCAAGGCCGCACTCGAGCAGGAGAAGGCCGACGGGCCGCGTCGCACGCTGATGGGCCTCAAAGCGCTGGATCGCGGCGTGCTGCGGCAGGGCCAAACCGTGCTGCGCGATGGCGCACCGGTCGGTGAGACCACCTCGGGGACGTTCTCGCCCTCGCTGAAGGTCGGCATCGCGCTGGCGCTGCTCGACACCGACGCGAAGCTGGAACCTGGCGACGAAGTAGAGGTCGACGTGCGTGGGCGCAAGCTGCGGGCGACGGTCGTCAAGCCGCCGTTCGTGGACACCAAGACCAAGTAGATTCCGTAGCGCAACCCCCGGATAGGATTCCCACCATGACAGTCGCCGCACAGTTCACCCGTATTCCGCACCCCGCGCTCACCCCGGCGCAGCAGCGGGAAGAGGTACTGGCGGCGCCCGGTTTCGGACGGTTCTTCACCGATCACATGGTGTCGATCGACTACGCCGACGGCGAGTGGGGCAATGCGCGCGTCGAGCCGTACGGTCCGCTCTCGATGGACCCGGCGACGATGGTGTTCCACTACGGGCAGGCGATTTTCGAAGGGCTCAAGGCCTACCGCCAGCCCGACGGCCAGATCGCGACCTTCCGCATCGATGCCAACGCGGCGCGTTTCCGTCGGTCGGCGGCGCGGATGGCGATGGCCGAGCTACCCGAGGAGTTGTTCATCGAGTCCGTGCGTCAGTTGCTCGAGGTGGACGCCGACTGGGTGCCCGCGGCGGGTGGCGAGGATTCGCTGTATCTGCGGCCGTTCATGTTCTCCACCGAGGCGGGCCTCGGGGTGAAGCCTGCTTCGGCGTACAAGTACCTGCTGCTCGCCTCGCCCGCGGGGGCCTATTTCCCGCGCGGGGTGAAGCCGGTGCGGGTGTGGTTGTCGACCGAGTACGTGCGGGCGGCTCCCGGCGGCACCGGTGAGGCGAAGGTGGCGGGCAACTACGCGTCGTCGCTGCTCGCGCAGGCGCAGGCCACCGATCAGGGCTGTGACCAGGTTGTGTGGCTGGATGCCTGTGAGCGTCGGTATGTCGAGGAAATGGGTACCAACAACCTGTTCTTCGTGTTCGGTACCGGGTCCGAGGCTCGGCTGGTGACTCCGGAGCTGTCTGGATCGTTGCTGCCGGGTATCACCCGCGACTCGTTGCTGACGCTGGCGGCCGACTCCGGTTATCCGGTGGAGGAGCGCAAGATTTCGGTGGAGGAATGGCGCAAGGGTGCCGAAAGCGGTGAGATCAGTGAGGTTTTCGCGTGTGGGACGGCGGCGGTGATCACGCCGGTCGGTTGGGTGAAGTCGGCTGAGGGGGAATTCGCTATCGGTGGTGGGGAGCCCGGTGTGGTGACGATGTCGCTGCGGGACACGTTGACGGGGATTCAGCGTGGCACTTTTGCTGATACGCATGGGTGGATGCGCACTCTGTAAGCGCTGCAACAGCATTCGAGAGCGGGTCCCCGTCGCGGGGCCCGCTCTTGTGCTGTCAGCCCGGCATCAAGGCTTGCCATTCGCCGAGGGACTTCGGGCGTAGGACGTAGTTGCTGTCGCGGACCGTTGCCAGTGCGGCGCTTGGTGCTTCGGAGTACCAGTGGCCGGGGTAGACGACGGGGTTGCCGTCCAGGGCGGCGAGTTGTTGGAGGCTTCTGAACATCTCGTCGGTGTTGCCGCCGGGGAAGTCGGTGCGGCCGCAGCCGTCGACGAACAGGGTGTCGCCGGAGATGAGGCGGCCGTCGAACAGGAAGCACTGGCTGCCGGGGGTGTGGCCCGGGGTGTGGAGTAACTCGATCTCGAAGGCGCCGACCTTCACCTTGTCGCCGTGGTCGTGGCCGGTCAGTTCGCTGGGGGCGATGCCGGTGGTCTGGGCTACCCAGTCCAGTTCGTGCTTGTTGACGTGCACGGGGACGCTGGTCTTCTCGAGCAGTTCTGCCACGCCGCCGAGGGTGAAGCCGAGCATGGTGCCACCGACGTGGTCGGGGTGGTGGTGGGTGGCGAGCACCCCGGACACGCGCATGCCATCGGCCGCCGCGACGTCGACCAGGTCGCCCGCCTGGTAGGCGGGGTCGACCAGGAGGGTCTCGCCGGTCTCCCGATCGCCGATCAGGTACGCGAAGTTGCGCATCTGTGTCGCGATCGGATCGCCGACGGCGTAATCCCGGCCGGACAGCAGTTGGCGGAAGTAGAGGCGCTCGGATGACATGCGCTACACCCTATTGCCACCGGTGTGCTGGCGATGCACCCGAGTACCGTTGACCGGACGGTCTGTGGGACCACACAACCGCCGACATCTTGGACTTGTGACCACTACGAGTTTGCGGTAATCGCCTGATCAGCTACGACGCCAGCGAGAAGCCCGTTGCGGCGATCGAGACCGCGATCTCCACGACCGCGCCGAGGACATCGCCGGACAGGCCTTCGAAACGACGGGCGCAGTGGCGGGTGATCGCGACGGTCAGTGCGAGGGCGGCCGACACGACAACGGGGCCGAGCCAGGGGTTGTCCGGTACTGCCCAGATCGCGGCGACGACGGCGAGTGTGGGCCAGATCAGCACGGCGGCGCGCGGCTGAGTGTCCGCGACCAAGGCGCCGAATCCCGCGCCGGGGGCGGCGGCGGTACCCCGGCAGGCCAGCACGACGGCGACTCGGCCCGCGGCGACGGCGAGGACGATCGCGAGCCAGCGGTGCTGGTCGGCCAGTGCCGCGAACGCCACTGATTGGATCGCGACGGCGAAGACGAGCGCGACGACGCCGAACGGTCCTGCCCCGCCGGACTTCATGATCTCGCGGGCGCGCTCCGGCGGGCCATAGCTGCCGAGCCCGTCGACGGTGTCGGCGAGCCCGTCCAGGTGCATACCTCGGGTGAGCAACGCGAGGAGGCCGACGGCGAGCAGACCGGCGAGCACAGTGGTCATGCCCGCACTGACCAGCAGCCACAACCCAGCCGTCGCGACCGCTCCCAGGCCGATGCCGACCACGGGGGCGACGGTAATCGCGTGGCCAGCGGTCTGCCGGTCGACCTTCGCAGGGCCCGGCACCGGCGCGACCGTGAGCCAGGAGATCGCCAGGCGCAGCGCGTTCATGACCGGGTCGCCCATCCGGCGTCTGGGCGTCGTCTCGTGGCACTCAGTTCGTGGCAGGCGGCGCGTCGATCGGTGAGTCCGCATGATGGGTCGTGTGGTCGATCGAATTCGATCGCAGCAGTGGCCGGTTCGATATGCATGCTCGACCGGGGCGTCCACGTGGCCGGTGCGGCGTTCGCGTGGTCGATCGGAGTCGGGAGCGCTCGCAGTCGGTCGGCGCTTTCACCACGCGGGACGGGCAGGGTCCGCTCGACCGCAGCGCACAGCTTGTTCACTTGGCCAGGTCGATGGTGTCCTCGGCCGACGTGCTCACGCCCGCGTCGGCGAAGGTCGACATTTCGGCGAGGGTGGCGACGGCGGCGCGCAGGATCGGCAGGGCGGTCAACGCGCCGGAGCCTTCGCCGAGGCGCATCTCGAGGTCGATCAGCGGGGTCAGGCGCAGATGCTTCAAGGCCAGGTCGTGGGCTGGTTCGGTGGAGCGGTGGGCCGGGAGCCACCAGGCTTTCGCACCCGCGGCGATGTCCTCGGCGACCAGGGCCGCGGCGGTGACCACAACCCCGTCGAGCAGGACGGGGGTGCGGCGGATGGCGGCCTGGGCGAGGAAGCCGGTCATGGCGGCGAAGTCGGCGCCCGCGGCGACGCGGAGCAGGTCGACGGGGTCGGCGGCGACGGGGCGGGCGCGGCGCATGCCGTCGCGGATGGCGGCGACCTTGCGGATCCAGCCCTGGTCGTCGACGCCGGTGCCGCGCCCGACGGCGGCGACGGGTTCGGTGCCGGTGAGGGTGGCGATGAGGACGGTGGCGGGGGTGGTGTTGCCGATGCCCATGTCACCGGCGATGAGCAGGTCGGCGCCGGAATCGATCTCCTCGTCGGCGATCGCACGGCCCGCGGCCAGCGCGGCGGCGACCTCGGTGTCGGTGAGGGCGTCCTCGCGGTCGATGGACCCGCTCGACCGCCGCACCTTGTGCTGGGAGACCGACGGATCGGTGTCACCGTCGACGGCGATATCGACGACCCGCACGGTCGCACCCGCCACGGCGGCCAATGCGTTCACGGCGGCGCCACCGGCCAGGAAATTGGCCACCATCTGGGCAGTGACTTCGCTCGGGTAGGCCGAAACACCGTGCTTCGCCACGCCGTGATCGCCCCCGAACAGCACCACGCGGGCGCGTTCGAACTGCTTGGGCGGGCAAACGCCCTGGCAGGCCGCGACCCAGTTGCCGAGTTCCTCGAGCCGTCCCAGCGATCCGGCCGGTTTCGTGAGCTGCGTCTGGCGCTGCTCGGCCGCCACGCGCACCTGCGCGTCCGGGGCCACGACCGGGTCGAATCCGTGCGTCACTGGCAAGCCTTTCGGAAGTGGTGTGTTCGACGCCCATCTTGCCCGGATCACGGCGCGCGGCGGCGACCGACCCGGCTCATTTCAATCGAACGGGCAGCCCGGCGACGATCAGATACGCCTCGTCGCACGCCCGCGCGAGACGCTGGTTCAGCGTGCCGATCTCGTCGCGGAACAGCCGCCCCGACCGGGTCGCCGGAATGACACCCATCCCCACCTCGGGCGACACGATGACAAGGCGCTCCCGGTAGGTCTCGACGGCCTCGACGAGCGCATCGCAATCGGGAACGACGGTCCCGCGCGGCGCATCCCAAGCGTTGCGCGCGTCGAGACACGCGGTGAGCCAGGTGCCGATGTCGTCGAGCAACGTCGCGGGGGCTTCGGTGGCGAGAACTGTTGCGGGCTCGGTGTTCTCGACGGTCGTCCAGTGCGCGGGGCGGCGGTTGCGATGACCGGCGATCCGGTCGGCGAAGTCGTGATCAGCGGGATCGAGGATCGCGGTCGCCAGGTAGCGGACCGTGGGTGCGTCGGTCAGGAGATTCTCGGCGAAGGCGGACTTGCCGGAGCGGGCGCCGCCGAGCACGAGGGTGCGGGGCGGGCGAGCGGGGGCGGGCATTCGAGCACGGTAGCAATAGCGGCCGCATCGTCGACTTGTGTGCGGTCAGCGCACCCCGAGCGCGTCCAGAACCATCGGCCGCGCCTTCGTGAGGGCCTGCTGCCAGTACGGCCAGTTGTGGGTGCCGTTGACGATGTCGACGCGGGCGGAGATGCCGAGCGCGGTGGCCCGGTCGCGGAAGATGCCCGCCGCGACCACGGTCATCGCCTCGAGGCTCATCGCGTTGAGGGTGTTGCCGAGGCCGTAGGGGACGTCGGCGGCGCCGGGGATGCCGTTGCCGGTGGTGACGTAGAGGGGCAGGCCGCGCAGACGTTCGGCCTGGACGGTCGCGTCGTTGCGGGCCCAGGCGGGGTCGCTCGCCGGGCCCCACATGTCGTCGACGTTGAAGTTGCCCTCGTCGCGCATGGCGGCGCGCATGGCTTCGTTCCACATCGGGTAGGTGGGGTTGACGAAACCGGAGAACGAACCGGCGAAGCGGAACTGGTCGCGGTGGTGGGCTGCGAGGGTCAGTGCGGCATTGCCGCCCATGGACGCGCCGATGATCGCGTTGTTGGTACGCGAAACCCCGTATCCCGCAAGGAAAGCAGGGAGTTCGCGAGTGAGGAACGTCTCCCACTTGTAGATGGTCTTCTGCCCGTTGGTGCTGCTGGGGCGGTACCAGTCGGTGTAGAAACTGGAGTGCCCGCCGACCGGGAACACCAAAGTGACGTTGTCACCGGCGAATTGGCGCAAGGCATCGGTGTCGGTGGTCCACTGGCTGTGGTCGCCGGGGGCGCGCAGGCCGTCGAGCAGGTACAGCGCGGAGCTGCCACCGCGCGCGGCCCACTGCACCTGAACCTTGATCGGGCCCATGCTCGACGGCACGAACAGTTCCTCGAAACCGCCTGCGGGCGTACGCATCACGGGTGCCGAGAGCGGCGCGGCGACCGCCGCGGACGTACCGGCGAACGACACGACCGTGGTCGCCGTAATGATCGCGAGCGCTCGGCTCAGTTGACGAAATCTTCCCCACCCCGCGTGCAACACATCAGTGAGCTGATCAGTTTCCGATGTTCGAGTCAAGCCGGTTGTGGCCCTTCACAGGACCCATCGCAAATATATGGCTTGCCATGTATTGTGAATTCAGCGGAGATGCCGCGACAACGGAGGTGGGGATGGAACAGATCGAACAGCCTCCGATGGGCCGGGGCACCTCGCTGGGGTACGTGGTCAATCACCTCGCCCGGCTCATGGAACAGGCGCTGCGCGATCGCATCGCCGAACACGGGGTGGTGCCGGGGCAATTCGCTCAACTGCTCGCGCTGTACGAGGAGGAGGGGATCTCGCAGCTGCAACTCTGCGAGAAAGTACGGATCGACCAGTCGACGATGGCCCACACCCTCAAACGGATGGAGCGAGACGGCCTCGTTCGGCGCATCGCCGATCCGCGCGACGGCAGACGGGCGCTGATCTATCTCACCGACCGATCCCGCGCACTACGCACCGCGCTGATCGCAGCCGCTCGGGAGGTGAACGACCTTGCTACCCAAGGTTTTTCCGACGCGAGCGCCGACGAATTCCTGCGTATGGCTCGCCAGTCGATCGGCAATCTCGAGAAGGGCACACCATGACATCCCGGATCCATCCCATCGCTGGCACCGTCGGATTGCTCACCGTTCTCACCTTCTGGACTTCGACGGTGCTGAGCGAACTCAGCGGATCCAAGGCCGCGATCGTCGCGGTGAAGCAGGCCATCCCATGGGGGTTGCCGATTCTGGTTCTCGCGCTCGCGATCACGGGCGGCACCGGCTTCCGGCTGGCCGGGGATTCGGCGATGCCCGACATCCTCGCCAAGAAGCGTCGGATGCCGTTCATCGCCGGGAACGGACTGCTCGTGCTGATCCCCTCGGCGATCACGCTGGCGGTGCTCGTCGACCGGGACGAGTTCGGTCCGCTGTTCTACGGCGTGCAGGCGCTCGAATTGCTCGCCGGTGCAACCAATATCGTGCTCATGTCGCTCAATGTTCGCGATGGTTTCCGGGTCACCGGCCGCTTCGGGAAGCGCAGCCCCGCGCGGGGCTGAGCCTCAACTCGCGGCGCCGAAGCGGCGGCGGTATTCAGTGGGGGCGATGCCGACCTGGCGCTGGAAGTGGTGGCGCAGCAGGGCGCCGGAGCCGAAGCCGGACTCGTCGGCGATGCGTTCCAGGGCCATGTCGGTGCCCTCGAGGAGTTGCTTGGCGAACAGTACGCGCTGGGTGGTGAGCCATTTGACCGGGGTGGTGCCGGTCTCGGCGGCGAAGCGGCGGGCGAAGGTGCGGGTGGACATGTTCGAACGGGCCGCCAGTTCGTCGACGGTGTGCGGGTGGGTGAGGTTCTCGGTGAGCCAGGCCAGGGTGGTCGACAGGCCGACCGAGCTGCATTCGGGCACCGGTTGCTCGATGAACTGGCGCTGGCCGCCGTCGCGCTGCGGGGGGACGACCATGCGGCGTGCGATGGAGTTGGCGGCGGCGGTGCCGATCTCGCGGCGGACCAGGTGCAGGCAGGCATCGATGCCTGCGGCGGTGCCCGCGCTGGTGATCAGGTTGCCCTCGTCGACGAACAGGACGTCCGGGTCGACGGTGGCCTCGGGGAACATCGCTGCGAGTTTGTCGACGTAGCGCCAGTGGGTGGTGCACTTGCGGCCGTCGAGTAGGCCCGCCGCGCCGGCCAGGAACGCGCCCGAGCAGACGGTGAGCACGGTCGCGCCCCCCGCGGCGGCGTCGTGCACTGCCTCGAGTACCCGATCGTCGTACCGGCCGATCGGGGAGGCCGGGATGGCGACCAGGTCGGCGTCGGCGAGCTGGTCGAGGCCGAAGTCGGGAGCGACGGAGATGCCAGGGGTGGTGGAGCGCAGTGGTTTGCCAGGCTCGGCGCCGCACACCCGGAAGTCGAAGCCGGGCAGGCCGTCGGCGGTACGGTCGAGGCCGAAAACCTCACAGACGACACCGAATTCGAACATGGCGAGGTGATCGTTGAGGACCACGGCAACCTTCGACAGCATGCCTCATCGTAGCTGGCCGAATCTTTACGCACAATGACAGAACAGCCACTTTCGGCTGAAAATCATCGAGCGCAAAATTACTGCCATGCTTACTTTTCTGATCGTCCTCACCGTCATCATCGGACTCGCCGTACTGATCGGTCGCGGCACCGCCGGATCCACCGGAATCATCGACCGCGACGCCCAGCGCATGGACGCCGAACTGAAGGCCATCGCCGGCTACGCAGGCTACATCCGCCCCAGCCATCAGTGAAGGTCGCGCGGGCTACATCCGCCCAGCCACCGTTGAAAGTGAACGGTGAAAGCGCCCACCCTCACGAGCGAATCGCCAGGCCCCCGCAACCACTTACGGACTCCCAACCCAACCACCACGTTTTCGGCCGCCCCGGATCCGAGGGGCGATACGTAACGGCGAAGCCGCAGTATCGCCCCTCGGATCCGGGGTTACGAGGCCGAAAACCCGCGGCGCCAGCCGCAAAAAAATACAGCTCTCTAAACCGCGTCGCCCGGGCCGACGCGCGGCTTCGGGGCCCGCATCTTGCGGATCTGCGAAGCGCGGACGAAGGCGTACCAGCCCAGCTTGAACCCGGAGTCGGTGGTGTCGGGGAAACGCTCGATCACCCGGTTGTTCACGATCTTGCCCAGGACGAAGCCCTCGATGATCATGAAGACCATCATCACCAGCATCGCCAGGGTGACGATCGTCTGCAGGCCGGGGGCCACGAACATCGACAGGATCAGCACCAGCGCCATCGGCATGAACAGGCCGACCAGGTTGCGGCGGGCATCGACCAGGTCGCGCACATAGGCGCGGACCGGGCCCTGATCGCGGGGCAGCAGGTACTTGTCCTCGCCGGCGAGCATGCGCGCGCGGCGGTCCTGCACGGCAGCGCGGCGGTCGGCCGCGGCGGCCTTGCGGTCCTGTTTGGTCCCCTTGACGGCCTTGCGGCGGGCGCGGGCTTCCTTGGCGGTGAGCGGAGCGGGCGCGACCGGGCCGCGCCGCTTGCCTTCTGCCTCACGCCTTTTCGGTGTGGGCCTGCCCTTGCCAGGGGTGGTCGAAGCGGTGGCGGCGGCCTGATCGGAGCCGGTCACCGACGGGTCGACGGACTCGTCGATGGTGCTGGACTCGTCGCGACGGAACAATTTCACGTTCACCAGGCTATTCGATGGGGCCGAGCATCGGGAAATGCGGTCCGCTCAGCGGTGGGCCCCGTCTCATACCGGCTGGTCTGCGACGCAGATCACGTCGCTGTAGGGCGTAGTGTGGGCACAAGCACCCAGGTGGCGTCTACTGGCTGCGCCGAGGGTGGCAAAATAGGAATAGCAGTTGCTGCGACAGCGTTGAATTCAGTCGTGCGCTGTGCACCTGAGGTCCGTTGACGGGCTGAGTCGAACTAGGAGTGTCCATGACTGTGCAGAACGAGACCGCCACCGAGACCCACGGTGCGACGCTGACCGACGCTGCCGCCATCAAGGCGAAGGCGCTGCTCGACCAGGAGGGTCGCGACGACCTTGCCCTGCGCATCGCCGTGCAGCCCGGTGGCTGTGCCGGCCTGCGCTACCAGCTGTTCTTCGACGACCGCATCCTCGATGGTGACATCGTCGTCGAGTTCTCCGGCGTGAAGCTGGCCGTCGACCGCATGAGCGCCCCGTACATCGACGGCGCCTCGATCGACTTCGTCGACACCATCGAGAAGCAGGGCTTCACCATCGACAACCCGCAGGCCACCGGTTCCTGCGCCTGCGGCGACAGTTTTAACTAGCGGCTGGCGCCGCGGGTTTTCGGCCTCGTAACCCCGAATCCGAGGGGCGATACTGCGCCTTCGGCGTTACGTCTCGCCCCTCGGATCCGGGGCGGCCGAAAACGTGGTGGGCGAGTTGAGAGTCCGTAAGTGGTCGCTCAAGGCGCTGCGATTCACTCGCGAGGGTGGTCACCGAGTCGCAGATGTGTTGCGGGGGAGTAGCGGTTCGCTCGTGAGGGTTTTCGCTTTCGACGCGGTTGCGCTGAGGTGAACCACAGGGGGTGCGGCGCTTGCTACCGTTGAAGTCCGGGATCGTATGGTCCCGGGCTTTTTCTGTTTCCCACCTCTAGCGTCGAAGGGGCCCTGCCTCGTGTCTGTTGCCGTGTCCGCATCCATTGCCACCGACCACCTCATGCGCTTTCCCGGCCGGTTCGCCGATGCGCTGCTCGCCGATCAACTCGATCATGTGTCCCTGAGCTTCCTCGTCGACGATCTGCAGATCCGCCGTGGCGGAGTGGCGGGCAACATCGCCTACGCGATGGGTCTGCTGAAGCAGCGGCCGGTGCTGGTCGGTGCTGTCGGCGCCGATTTCGCCGAGTACCGGCAGTGGCTTGAGGCCAGTGGTGTCGAGTGCTCGGCGGTGCACATCTCCGAGAAGGCGCACACCGCGCGTTTCGTGTGCACCACCGACGAGACGATGGCGCAGATCGCGTCGTTCTACCCGGGTGCGATGAGCGAGGCGCGCGATATCGACATCGCCGCGATCGCCGCCGCGCACGACATCGACCTGGTGCTGGTCGGGGCCAACGATCCCGAGGCGATGGTCGCGCACACCCGCCAGGCCAAGGCACAGGGCATCGCCTATGCGGCCGACCCGTCGCAGCAGCTGGCCCGCCTCGACGGCGAGCAGGCGACCGAGCTGGTCGACGGCGCCGCCTACCTGTTCACCAACAAGTACGAGTGGGCCCTGCTGCAGCAGAAGACCGGCCTGAGCGAAGCCGAGATCACCGCCAAGGTCGGCATCCGCGTCACCACCCTGGGTTCGGAGGGCGTGCTCGTGGTCGACGCCGACGGCACCGAGGTCCGCGTCAACGTTGTCCCCGAGGTCGCCAAGATCGACCCCACCGGCGTCGGCGACGGCTTCCGCGCGGGCTTCCTCACCGCCCACCGCGCCGGCCTGTCTCTGGAACGCTCCGCCCAACTCGGCTCCCTGATCGCGGTCCTCATCCTGGAAACCACCGGCACCCAGGAGTGGACCCTCAACACCGAAGACGCCAAGGAACGCCTCACCAAGGCCTACGGCACCGACGCCGCCGACGACCTGGCCGTCTTGCTCTAGTCGGTCAGTTGATCACCATGTAATGGCGCGAGCGTCGCCCGAGTAGCGACCTGCACCAGGGCATGGTGATCTTGAAAGCTGGTGGAGTACGCGAACGCCCCCGGGGTTTCCGGGGGCGTTCGTAGGTTAGAGGGAGACCGGGTAGGCCGGTTCCTGGATGTCGGGCTTGATGCGGTCTTCTACGAAGATGCCGTGCCAGACCATGAAGACCAGGACGGTCCAGAGGCGGCGGCTGTGGTCGGAGAGGCCCGCCTTGTGGTCGCGGAGCATTTGCAGGACCGCGGCCTTGTCGATCAGGTGGTCGGTTTGGGATTCGGCGATTTGGGTTTCGGCCCAGTCGTAGAGTTCGGTGCCGCGCAGCCAGTGGCGTAGGGGGACCGGGAAGCCGAGCTTGGCGCGGTTGAGGACGTGGTCGGGGACGATGCCGTCCAGGGCCTGGCGCAGGGCGTACTTGGAGGTTTCCTTGGTGATCTTCTGGTCGAAGGGGATGCCTTCGGCGACGCGCATGACCTCGTTGTCGAGGAACGGCACGCGCAGTTCCAGGGAGTTGGCCATGGTCATCTTGTCGGCCTTGACCAGGATGTCGCCGCGCAGCCAGGTGAACAGGTCGAGGTGCTGCATGCGGGCGACCGGGTCCCAGCCCGCGGACTGGGCGTAGATGGGGGCGGTGACGTCCTGGTGGGTCCACTCGGGGCGGAAGTCGCGCAGGACCGCGCGCAGCTGGGCGTCGTTGAAGCTGCGGGCGTTGCCGTAGTAGCGGTCTTCGAGGGACAGCGAGCCGCGCTGGAGCAGGGACTTGCCGCGCTTGCCGTCGGGCATCTTGTCGCCGAGGCGGCCGAGCAGCTTGCGCGCACCGGCGGGCAGGTACTCGAAGGGCTTGAGCGACAACGGTTCCTTGTAGATCGTGTAGCCGCCGAACAGTTCGTCGGCGCCCTCACCGGAGAGCACCACCTTGACGTGCTTGCGGGCTTCCTTGGCCACGAAGTACAGCGGGACAAGCGCCGGGTCGGCGACCGGGTCGTCGAGGTACCAGACGATCTCGGGGATCGCGGCGGCGAACTCGGCGGGGGAGACCACCTTCACGATGTGGCGGGCGCCGATCAGCTCGGCGCTCTCGGCGGCCACGTCGACCTCGGAGTAACCCTCGCGCTCGAACCCGGTGGTGAAGGTGATCAGCTTCGGGTTGTGGCGCATGGCCAGCGCGGCGATGGCGGTGGAGTCGATGCCGCCGGACAGGAACGAACCGACGGTCACATCGGCGCGCATGTGCTTGGCGACCGAGTCCTCCAAAGCGGCGGCGATCTCGGCGTAGCGCGCCTTCTCCGAACCTGCGACGAACGGGCGAACCCGGAAGTCGGGGCGGAAGTAGCGGGTGACCACCTGCTCCTGGCCGACCTTCACGGTGGCGTAGTTGCCGGATTCGAGGCGGCGGATGTTCTTGTGCAGCGACTCGGGCTCTGGCACGTACTGCAGCACCGTGTAGTGCTCGAGCGCGCGCGGGTCGAGCTCGTCGGACAGTTGCAGCGGGCTCAGCAGCTCCAGGAGGCTCTTCTTCTCGCTGGCGAAGGCAGTGCCGCCGGGGCCGGTCGCGATGAACAGCGGCTTGATGCCGAACGGATCGCGCGCGAGGAACAACTCCGAGGTCTCGGTGTCCCAGATCGCGAAGGCGAACATGCCGCGCAGCTTGCGCACGGCCTCGGGGCCCCAGAAGTGGAAGGCGGCCACGATGGCCTCCCCGTCGCCGCCGGTGGCGAAGATCTTGCCGTCGGGGAATTCGGCGCCGTGCTCGGCGGCCAACTGCTCGCGCAGCTCGAGGTAGTTGTAGATCTCGCCGTTGAACGTCATCGCGTAGCGCTGCGGGTTGTCCGCGGGGCCC
This sequence comes from Nocardia sp. NPDC058705, assembly GCF_042749305.1. Lineage (NCBI taxonomy): Bacteria > Bacillati > Actinomycetota > Actinomycetes > Mycobacteriales > Nocardiaceae > Nocardia > Nocardia sp. NPDC058705. Next base: position 56,294 of record NZ_JBHYRN010000035.1, read on the forward strand.
CAGCGCAGCGGCTGGTGCGAGTGCTCGATATCGATGATCGACAGGCGGTTGAAGCCGAAGATCATGTGATCGTCGTGCCAGGTGCCCTTCTCGTCCGGGCCACGATGCCGCTGGCAGTGCAGCGCGTCGTAGACCTGATCGACCACCGCAGTCGTCGCGGCATCAGCTGTCAGGAATCCGAGCAGTCCGCACACGGTGTCGCCCAACCTTCTCTCGATCGATGATGGGTGGCCACAAAACGGGCCGAAACGCTGTGTCCGAGTATGCCGCACACCCACCCGACACGCCGCGCTCGCCCGCTCGCATGGGGTGCGCGCGGGGCAGACAAGGGCCAAACCGCAGGTCGCGATGATCGACGCGGTCACGGCGGAGTGTCGAAAGTGACCCCGCGACAAGACAGTGCCCGCTTTGGTCTACGCTGCGTAGTACTCAGGTCCTTCTCAGGTGTGCGTGCGTCACAGCGGCAATACTTCGAAAGGCCTGAAACTGCTTTGAAGAGGTGTCGGAGCGGGCGAATCGCCGCCTGTGACGACGCAATGTGTCGGAATGTGTGGCGACCAGGAAGGCGTGAGCGTGGCGCACAAGGCGAGCGAAGAGATCGGGGCACGACCCGAGAAGGGTCGGCAGGGCCGGATCCTTCGGCGGGCCGGGCTGGCGGTATCCCTGGGGATGACCGCGATGCTCGTCTCGGGCTGCTCGATCGACAATGTTTGGCTCCGGTTCGGTTGGCCGTCGGGTATCACCCCCGAGGCCGCCCGGATGCGTGAGCTGTGGACCTGGTCGGTGCTGGCCGCGCTCGTCATGGGCGTGCTGGTCTGGGGTCTGACCTTCTGGACGGTCATCTTCCACCGCAAGCGCAAGAACTCCCCGGAGTTCCCGCGCCAGACCGGTTACAACGTGTCGCTGGAACTGACCTACACGGCGATCCCGTTCGTGATTATCGCGGTGCTGTTCTACTTCACCGTGGTCGTGCAGAACTACGTGCACGAGAAGCACGACAACCCCGATGTCACCGTCGACGTGACCGCCTTCCAGTGGAACTGGAAGTTCGGCTACCGCAACGTGAACAACGTCGCCGGTCTCACCCACAACGGTATCGACACCGAGCGGGAGCTGCTGAACGAAGACCAGCTCAAGGAATACCGTGAGCTCAAGAACGACGAGGGTCACCCGCAGCCGGGTCCGTTGCACGGCAAGCCGGCCAACGACATCCTCTCGTACCTGCACTACGACAAGATCGAGACCTTCGGTTCCAGCACCGAGATCCCGGTCCTGGTGCTGCCCACCGGCAAGCGCATCGAGTTCCAGCTCGCCGCCGCCGACGTGATCCACGCCTTCTGGGTGCCGGAGTTCATGTTCAAGCGCGACGTGATGCCGAACCCGAAGGAAAACCAGTCCGACAACGTCTTCCAGATCTCCGAGATCGAGAAGGAAGGCGCGTTCGTCGGCCGCTGCGCCGAAATGTGCGGCACGTACCACTCGATGATGAACTTCGAAGTCCGCGCGGTCTCGCCGGAGAAGTTCGCCCAGTACATCAAGGCACGTGAGTCCGGCATGACCAACGGTGAGGCCCTGGCCTCGATCGGCGAGTCGCCGGTGGCGACCTCCACGTACCCCTTCAACACCAAGCGCGACATCAAGAGCGCTTCGTTGAACGAAAGCAAGTGAGGATTCTGATATGAGGATCGAAGCGCGGATCTTCGAACTGCTCACGGCGTTCTTCATCCTGGTGGGCATCGTCTACGGCTTCTTCACCGCTCAGTCACGCACCGGCATCGAGTGGGCAGGCACCACCGCGATCGTGCTGACCGCGGGCCTGTCGCTGATCATCGGCACCTACTTCCGGTTCGTCGCGCGCCGCATCGACCTGCGGCCCGAGGACTACGAAGAGGCCGAGATCGTCGACGGCGCCGGTGACCTGGGCTTCTTCTCGCCCGGTAGCTTCTGGCCCATCACCCTGGCGGCCGCCGGTTCGGTCACCGCCCTGGGCCTGGCGTTCTTCCAGTTCTGGCTGATCGGCCTCGGCGTGGTGCTGGTTCTCGCCGCTTCCGCCGGCCTGGTGTTCGAGTACTACTTGGGTGCCGAAAAGCACTGAGCCACAGACACATAAGAGAGGCTCCCACCAAAACGGTGGGAGCCTCTCTTTATGTGTCAGCCACCCAAAACCTAGGACCCCCGCACGCCCCCCAAACCCAGCCCCCCACGACCCCACCTCGAGGAGGGTCCGCCGCGCAGCGGCGTAGCGGCCCGGCCGCGAGTTAGCCGCCGTTGCGTCCGAGGCGAAGCCTCCAGCAACGG